>NZ_JBVHLX010000001.1:578632-635559 GCF_055558775.1 Streptomyces sp. NPDC025638
CGGGTGGTGGCGTGGGCCGGGCTGTCGAGGGTGCCGAGCGTGCCGGAGTCGTCTCGGGCGCGGGTCGGGTCCCGCCTCTTCCGCGCCGCCGTGAGCGGGTGGTGGCGTGGGCCGGGCTGTCGAGGGTGCCGAGCGTGCCGGAGTCGTCTCGGGCGCGGGTCGGGTCCCGCCTCTTCCGCGCCGCCGTGAGCCGGGGCAGTCGTCCCGGGTGCGGGTCGGTCCTGCCCGGACTGTGCTGTCGTGAGCGGGTGGTGGCGTGGGCCGGGCTGTCGAGGGTGCCGAGCACGCCGGCAGTCGTCTCGGGTGTGGGTCCGTCCCGCCTGGGTTGCGCTGTTTGCCAGGCCCCGTCGATAGTGCGCCCCCCGGCGCAGATCAGTGGTCCGATGCCTGGGACAGGACCGTCGTGATCTCCTCCCGGAGGGCCTCGCGGGCCGGGTCCGGGAGGGCGTCCAGGGGGGTGTGGCTCAGGGCGTCGAGGAGCTGGGTGGGGGTCGCGTCGCGGGGCAGGGTTTCGGAGAGGACCTCGCAGCCGTCGCGGACGGCGACGCGGAGTTCTGTGGGGTGGGCGGCCGCCGCGACTATCAGGGGTGGCGCACCGCCCGGCTCGCCCGGCAGTTTGCGGTAGCCGCTGGCCAGGGGCGTGCTCCAGCGGAGCTTCAGCAGGACCGGGCGCTTCGCCAGGACCTCGGTGAGGTCGGTCTCGTACGTGCCGTCCGTCGCCAGCACCACGGCACGCGCGTCCAGCACCAGAGCCGCCGGCAGCAGATCGCGCAGCGTGCTGCCGACGAGGTTGCCACCGACCGTCGCGGTCCGGCGCACCGCACCCGTGCCCACCCCGGCCGCCGCCCGCCACAACACCTCCGGCACCCGCTCGTCGACCTGGTGCAGCAGTACGGCCCCGCCCACCTCCTCGGCCCCGATCACCCGCGCCTCGGGCACCTGCCGCAGCGACACCGCCTGCTCGGGAAAGCCGTCCCGCTGCCAGGCGGCCCACACCAGCGTGGCGCCGCCGACGGGTGTCGCACCCTCGGCCAGACACCCCTGCGCTTCGGACACGGACGTGGGCAGACGCAGCAACATGGCGGCCGACCTGCTTCCTTCGGACAGGTGGCCCTGGGTGACGTGGCCCACGACCACGTGCGGCGTGACACGGCGCATTCTGCCCACACGCCCGGGAGCGCATGCAGGGCTCACGGCTGCACAGCCGGGTGCCGAAAAGCCCTACGGCGTTGTCAGTGCTCCGTCGTACCCTTGGAATCGCGAGGCCGCCCTCAGCTACGCGGCCGTGACGAGGAGGAACCGCAGGCCTACAGCGCCGGCCCATGACTCAGACACCCACAGCTCACACCCCCGCGCAGGGGCAGGCGAGAGCACAGTTCACGGTCCCTGCCCAGCACCCGATGGTCACCGTGCTGGGTTCCGGCGACTCCCTTCTGCGCGTGATCGAGAAGGCCTTCCCGGGGGCCGACATCCATGTCCGGGGCAATGAGATCAGCGCGGTCGGCGACCCCGGTGAAGTCGCCCTCATCCAGCGCCTGTTCGACGAGATGATGCTGGTGCTCCGCACGGGGCAGCCGATGACGGAGGACGCAGTGGAACGCTCGATCGCGATGCTGCGGGCGAGCGAGAACGGGGAGGGCCCGGAGGAGACCCCGGCCCAGGTGCTGACACAGAACATCCTGTCCTCGCGCGGCCGCACGATCCGCCCCAAGACGCTCAACCAGAAGCGCTACGTCGACGCGATCGACAAGCACACGATCGTCTTCGGCATCGGCCCCGCCGGTACCGGCAAGACCTACCTCGCCATGGCCAAGGCGGTGCAGGCCCTGCAGTCCAAGCAGGTCAACCGCATCATCCTGACCCGCCCCGCGGTCGAGGCCGGCGAGCGGCTCGGCTTCCTGCCCGGCACGCTCTACGAGAAGATCGACCCCTATCTGCGCCCGCTGTACGACGCGCTGCACGACATGCTCGACCCGGACTCCATCCCCCGCCTGATGGCGGCCGGGACGATCGAGGTCGCGCCGCTCGCCTATATGCGCGGACGCACGCTCAACGACGCCTTCATCATCCTGGACGAGGCCCAGAACACGAGCCCCGAGCAGATGAAGATGTTCCTCACCCGTCTCGGCTTCGACTCGAAGATCGTGATCACCGGTGACGTGACGCAGGTCGACCTGCCGAACGGCACCAAGAGCGGTCTGCGACAGGTGCAGGAGATCCTGGAGGGCCTGGACGACGTCCACTTCTCCCGGCTGTCCTCCCACGATGTCGTACGGCACAAGCTGGTGGGCCGTATCGTCGACGCGTACGAGTTGTACGACAGCAAGCACGGCACCGAGAACGGCACCCACAAGGGCGGCCGGGGCAGGTCCGGGCACAAGGGGAAGTAGAGACACGGCACCACCATGTCGATCGACGTCAACAACGAGTCCGGAACCGAGGTCGACGAGCAGGCGATCCTCGACATCGCCCGCTACGCGCTCGCGCGGATGCGCATCCACCCGCTCTCCGAGCTCTCGGTGATCGTCGTGGACGCCGACGCCATGGAGCAGCTCCACATCCAGTGGATGGACCTGCCCGGCCCGACCGATGTCATGTCCTTCCCGATGGACGAGCTGCGACCGCCGGCCAAGGACGAGGAGGAGCCCCCGCAGGGACTCCTCGGCGACATCGTGCTCTGCCCCGAGGTCGCCGCCAAGCAGGGGGCCGAGGCGCCCACGCAGCACTCCATGGACGAGGAGCTCCACCTGCTCACCGTCCATGGCGTGCTGCACCTGCTCGGCTACGACCACGAGGAGCCCGACGAGAAGGCCGAGATGTTCGGCCTGCAGGCGGCCATCGTGGACGGCTGGCGCCATGAGAAGGGCCTGACCGGCCCGTCCCCGGCGCCGACGGTCTCGTAAGCGGCTCCGATGAGTCCGCAGATCGTCATCGGCGCGATCGCCCTCGTCGTCGTCGCCTGGCTCGCCGCCTGCGCCGAGGCCGGCATCGCGCGGGTCTCCAGCTTCCGCGCGGAGGAGGCGGTGAAGTCCGGGCGGCGCGGCAGCGCCCGGCTCGCCCAGGTCGCCGCCGACCCGACCCGCTATCTCAATGTGGCGCTGCTGGTCCGTGTCACCTGCGAGATGGCGGCCGCGGCCCTGGTGACCTACGCGTGCCTCCAGGAGATCGACGTCACCTGGCAGGCGCTGCTCGCCGCGATCGGCGTCATGGTCCTCGTGTCGTACGTCGCCGTCGGTGTCTCCCCGCGCACCATCGGCCGCCAGCACCCGCTGAACACGGCGACGGCGGCCGCGTACGTACTGCTGCCGCTGGCCAGGATCATGGGCCCGATCCCCTCGCTCCTGATCCTCATCGGCAACGCCCTGACCCCCGGCAAGGGCTTCCGCCGCGGTCCCTTCGCCTCCGAGGCGGAGCTGCGCGCGCTGGTCGACCTCGCCGAGCAGGAGTCCCTGATCGAGGACGAGGAACGCCGCATGGTGCACTCCGTCTTCGAACTCGGCGACACGCTCGTACGGGAGGTCATGGTCCCCCGGACCGACCTGGTCGTCATCGAGCGCTACAAGACCATCCGCCAGGCCCTCACCCTCGCCCTGCGCTCGGGCTTCTCGCGCATCCCGGTCACCGGGGAGAGCGAGGACGACATCGTCGGGATCGTGTATCTGAAGGACCTGGTCCGCAAGACGCACATCAGCCGCGATGCCGAGAACGACCTGGTGTCCACGGCCATGCGGCCCGCGTTCTTCGTGCCCGACACCAAGAACGCCGGCGACCTGCTGCGCGAGATGCAGAAGGAACGCAACCACGTCGCCGTCGTCATCGACGAGTACGGCGGGACCGCGGGCATCGTCACCATCGAGGACATCCTCGAAGAGATCGTCGGCGAGATCACCGACGAGTACGACCGTGAACTCCCGCCCGTGGAGGAGCTGGGCGACGACCGCTACCGGGTCACCGCCCGCCTCGACATCACGGACCTCGGTGAGCTGTACGGCCTGGAGGAGTACGACGACGAGGACGTGGAGACCGTCGGCGGACTGCTGGCCAAGGCGCTGGGCCGGGTGCCGATCGCCGGTGCCTCGGCCGAGGTCGAGCTCCCCGACGGGCGGAAGCTGGGGCTGACGGCGGAGGCCGCCGCGGGCCGCCGGAACAAGATCGTGACCGTGCTGGTGGAGCCGGTGGGGCAGCCGGCGGAGCGGGACGAGGAGTCCGAGTGACACCCGAGGAGCTGCGCGCCTTCTGTCTGTCGTTCAACGCGGTGGTGGAGGACTTCCCGTTCAGCCCGGGGGTCTCGGTCTTCAAGGTCCAGGGCAAGATGTTCGCGCTGAGCTCGCTGGACGAGCGGCCCCTCACGGTCAACCTCAAGTGCGACCCGGAGGACGCGGTCCGGCTGCGCGGTGAGTACGAGGGCCTGATCGCCCCCGGCTATCACATGAACAAGCGGCACTGGAACACGGTCACCGTCGACGGCGAGCTCCCGGACCGCCTGGTCCGGGAGCTCATCGAGGATTCGTACGACCTGGTCGTGGCCGGACTACCACGCGCCGACCGCCTCCGCCTCGACCGCCCCTGAGGCGGTGTACCCCCGTGGCGCGGTGCGCGGGGCCGCGCTCCGTATGCTCGGAGCATGACCGACAGCAACGCGCTCGACCCCGAGGACCGCAAGATCGTCACCCTGGCCCGTTCCGCGCGGGCCCGCAACGACGTGCCCGAGGGCGCGGCGGTACGGGACGAGACGGGGCGTACGTATGTCGCCGGGACCGTCGCTCTCGACTCGCTGAAGCTCAGTGCGCTGCGGACCGCGGTGGCGATGGCGGTGGCGTCCGGGGCGACGTCTCTTGAGGCGGCGGCGGTTGTGACGTCTGCGGACAGTGCGTCGGCGGAGGATCTGGCGGCCGTACGGGACCTGGGTGGGGCCGGGACGCCGGTGCATGTCGCCGGGGCGGACGGGGTTGTTCGGGTGACCGTTTCCGCGGGCTGAAGGTGTTTGAAGCGTTACCGAACGACAGGTCGGCCGGAATTCAACCTTGTCGTTCCCTGTCTCCTGCGCATCAATGAGAACGCAAGTTCCGACGGACCGTCAGGTCCGAGCCTTTCAGTGTGTCCGCACCCACCTGAGACAGGCATCCCGTCCATCCCCACATGGCATTCCCACCAACGGGAAGGGAGCCGGATTCCCCATGAGAGGCAAGCGCTCAGGAACTGGTGCGGCACTGACGGTCGGGGCCCTCGCGGTCACCGGCCTCGCGTTCGCACCCACCGCGGTCGCCGTCACCCCCCAGTCGGCGACCATCACCGCGGACTGCGGTGTCTTCGGCGGCGGTGCGGCCACGCTCACCGCCACCCAGAACGGCACCTCGGCCACCATCACCCTCACGTCCAGCGCGGTCACCGCACCACTCGCCGTGTCGGCCGACTCGATCACGTCCAAGCTCACCCTGGTGAAGGCGAGCGGCGGCACCACCGTCTTCAGCGGGAAGAAGAACCCGGCCATGGCCGCCGGGGACCCGGTCAGCGTCGGCCCGCTCAGCGGCACCGTGGCCTCCGGTGACAGCCTGGAGGCGCACGGCGGCTCGCTGCAGATGACCGTCTTCGGCATCACGATCACCTGCACGGCGACGGCGAACCAGTCGCCGGGTCCGTTCGTCTTCGACTGATTCGGCTGATTCGACTCATTCGACTGAGCGGTTCGTTCCGGATGCCGCAGAAACTGATGAACCGTCAGTTTTCTGCGGCATCTCCATTGACTTCTCACATGACCTGCACATCAATGGCCCCCTGTCGGCGCAGCCGAGCCGCTGCGCCCGCAACCCTCAGGAGGGGGCATCCCATGGGTTCGACAGTCCGAAGATCCCGACGGTGGCGCTGGGCGTCGCTGTTCGGGGCGACCGCGCTCGCGGTCACCGCGGGCGGAGCGCTGGCCTGCCCGGCCGGTGCCGCGGGCACGAACGTGGACTTCGCCACGCACTGCATCCCGCCCGCGGTCGCGGGCATCCCGCCGATCGACGGCACCACCACCGCAAGCGTCTCGGTGGACAACACGAGTCCCAAGGTGGGCGACACCGTCACCGTGACCTACACGGTCGTCACGCCCGCAGCCAGCAACCCCACCGACATCGCCCTGCCGGCCGACATCATGACCCCGACCGGCAAGGTCACCCTCGGCGGTGCGCAGACCGGTTCGGTCACGGTCGCCGGGCCCAAGAAGAACACCCCGGTGCCGGGGAAGGGCGCCTTCCCGTCGTTCTCCATGACCGGGACGTTCACCGTCACCACGCCCGGCGCGATCACCCTCTCGCCCGGCGACTACAACATCCACACCAGCTACATCCTGGAGCTGGACACCCCGTGCACGGTCATCACACCGCCCGCCCCGGTGTCGGAGACCGTCACGGCGACCTCCGGAACGCCCACCAACACCCGGGCGATCTCGCTGAGTTCGGCATCCGGCAACCCCGGTGCCGGTGTCACCGTCAGCGGCAGCGACTTCACGCCGGGTGCCACCGTCACCCTCGCCGGACGGTCCGGGGACACCCAGACCGCGGACACGGCGACCGCGACCGCCGATGCCCAGGGCTCCTTCAGCGCCCCGATCACCGTCAACGACAGGACGACGACCGGGATCGTGGCGTACGAGGGCGCCTCCTGGAACGCCGACAAGGGCGCCGGTCCCGCCGCCTACGTCGTGAACGACACCACGCCCGTCCCCGACGGCAGCCAGAAACTGACCACCACCGTCAAGGCGGGAACCCTGTCCATGTCCCAGGCCGGGGACGCCGTCGCGCTCTCGGCGGTCGACTTCGGCAAGGGCGGCGCCTCCACGGGCGCCCTGCAGACCGTGACCGTCAAGGACTTCCGCGGCGGGCCCGCGGGCTGGTCCCTGACCGGCAAGGTCACCGACTTCACCGGTCCCGGCGCCAAGATCGGTGCCGGGAAGCTGAGCTGGACCCCCGCCTGCGCGACCAAGGCGGGCAGCCCGAGCACCTGCAAGGCCGGTTCCGTGGGCGCGGTGGGCGCTTCGGGAGCGACGCTGGCGTCGACCCCCGACGGCACGGTCACCGGCGGTGAGTTCACCGTGGATGCCGGACTCTCCCTGGACGTACCGGCGTTCACGCCTCCGGGCGCGTACTCCGGCGTCCTGACCCTCACCCTCACCTGATCCGCCCGCTCTCGGCGGCCGGGCGCCCGACCGCACCGGGCCGCACCCGCCCGACCGCCGTCCCGACTCCGCCCGTGGGGGGTCCGCACCCATGCGCAAGCCGTATGTCCTCCTCCTGAGCCTCATCGGTCTGTTCTCGGGCCTGTTCTGCGGGCTGACGACCGGGTCCGCGTACGCCGCCGACAACGGCAGCTGGTCCGTCTACCCCGTCTCCTCCCGCGTTGCCGCGCGGCCCTACTTCTACCTCTCGGCCGACCCCGGGCAGACGATCACGGACAAGGTGGTCGTCGCCAACAAGACCGGGAAGCCGCTCACCTTCCGGCTCTACGCCGCCGACGCCTACAACACCGCCCGCGACGGAGGCTTCGCCGTGCGGACGGTCAAGGAGCGGATGCGGGGCGTCGGAGCCTGGGCGAAGCCCGCGAAGTCCCGGGTCACCGTCCCCGGCCACAAGACCGTGACCGTGCCCTTCACGCTGCGCGTCCCGCGGGGCGCCGAACCGGGCGACCACCCGGGCGCGATCGTCGCGCTCGACGAGCGGGTCGACGCCGGCAGCGGCTCCCTCGCGCTAGCGGTGCAGCGGGCCGTCGGCGCCCGGGTCTATCTGCGGGTGAGCGGGCCCACGGTCCCCGCGATCTCCGTCGAGAACATGCACGTCACCCACCACCAGCCGCTCGTCCCCGGCCTCGGCGACAGCACCGCGACGATCTCCTACACCCTGCACAACACGGGCAACGTCACCCTCGACCCGAAGGTGGAACTCCGTGCGCGGGGACTGTTCGGCCGTACGCTCCTGGCGCGCGACCTGACCCGGATCCCCTCCGAGCTGCTGCCGGGCCAGCGGGTCCGGCTCACCGAGCCCTGGCGGGGCGCACCCCAGCTCGACTGGGGAGACATCACGCTGACGGCGAGCGCCACGGGCACCCGGGAGTCGGCGAGCGCGTCGTTCTTCGCGCTGCCGTGGCTGGTGGTGGCGCTGGCCTTCGCCGCGGGGGCGGTCGGCGGGGCGCTGTTCGTCAGAGCGCGTCGGGGCCGCGCTCGCCCGTCCGAACCCGTACGACCGTCTCCACCGGCACGGCCCACACCTTCCCGTCCCCGATCTTCCCCGTCTGCGCGGCCTTGACGATCGCGTCGATGACGTCCTCCGCGGCGGCGTCCTCGACGACGACCTCGATGCGGACCTTGGGCACCAGGTCGACGCGGTACTCGGCGCCCCGGTACACCTCGGTGTGGCCGCGCTGGCGGCCGTACCCGCTCGCCTCGGTCACGGTCAGGCCGTGCACGCCGAGCTCCTGGAGGGCGGTCTTGACCTCGTCGAGCCGGTACGGCTTGACGATCGCGGTGATGAGCTTCATGCCTGGGGGGTGACCTTCTGGGCGGTGGGGACGACGGAGTGGGCGACCGGGGCTCCATGGCCCAGGACCCCGTGATCGTAGGCCGTCTCGGCGTGCACCGTAAGGTCCAGGCCGGTGTGCTCCTGCTCCTCGCCCGCACGGAAGCCCATGACCTTGTCGAGGGCCTTGCCGATGCCGTACGTCACGCCGAACGCGTACGCGGCCACGACCACCACGGCCACCAGCTGCTTGCCGAGCTGGGCGAGCCCGCCGCCGTAGAGAAGGCCTTCCGTGCCGCCGGTCATCGCCCTCTCGGCGAAGACGCCGATCAGCAGGGTGCCGATGATGCCGCCGACCAGGTGGACGCCGACGACGTCGAGGGAGTCGTCGTAGTTCAGCCTGAACTTCCAGCTCACCGCGTAGGAGCAGACGCCACCGGCGGCGAGGCCGACGACCAGGGCGCCGAGCAGGGAGACCGAGCCGCAGGACGGGGTGATGGCGACCAGACCGGCCACGGCACCGGAGGCCGCGCCGAGCGTGGTCGGGTGGCCGTCGCGCCGCTGCTCGACGAAGAGCCAGCCGAGCAGGCCGGTGCAGCCGGCGGCGAGGGTGTTGAGGAAGACGGCGGCCGCAAGCCCGTTGGCGCCCAGGGCAGAGCCCGCGTTGAAGCCGAACCAGCCGAACCAGAGCAGACCGGCGCCGAGGACGACCATGGGCAGGTTGTGCGGCCGCATGGCGTCCTTCTTGAACCCCAGCCGCGGGCCGAGCACCAGGCACAGCGCGAGGCCGGAGGCACCGGAGGTGATCTCGACGGGCAGCCCGCCCGCGAAGTCGAGGGCACCGAGGTGGTGCAGGATCCAGCCGCCGGGCCCCCAGACCCAGTGAGTGACGGGAACGTATACCAGCAGCGCCCAGACGGGTACGAAGACGAGCCACGTCCCGAAGTTCGCCCGGTCGGCGATCGCACCGCTGATCAGCGCCGCCGTGACGATCGCGAAGGTGAGCTGGAAGGTGGCGAAGAGAAGGGTGGGGACCGTGCCCTGGACGCTGTCCGGGCCGAGACCGCTCATACCGGTGTGGTCGAGCCCGCCGATGAGTCCGCCGCCGATGTCGTCGCCGAAGGCGAGGGAGTAGCCGGCCGCCAGCCATACCACCGTGACCAGGGCGATCGACACGAAGCTCATCATCAGCATGTTGAGGACGCTCTTCGTGCGGACCATGCCGCCGTAGAAGAGGGCCAGGCCCGGGGTCATCAGCAGGACCAGGGCGGTGGCGGCGAGCAGCCAGGCGGTGTCACCCGTGTCTGCGTGCGCGGCGGCGAGGATCACGTCGTCTCCAACGGTGCGGGGGCTCGTCAGAGATTCCTGGGTACGCGTTTCCGGTTGCGTACGGGTGTGTTTCCGTGACGTTTCGTTGCGAGGGGGTTTCTGGAACCTCACTGTGCACTCACGGTGCGGCGCGGCCTTGTGGATCAGGGAGAATGGGCGCCATGAGCGTTCGCACCCAGTCATCCGAGCAGTCGGCCGAGGCCGTCCACCGCGCCGGCTTCGCCTGCTTCGTGGGCCGCCCCAACGCGGGCAAGTCCACCCTCACGAACGCTCTGGTCGGGAAGAAGGTGGCGATCACCGCGAACCAGCCGCAGACGACGCGGCACACGGTACGCGGCATCGTGCACCGGCCCGACGCCCAGCTGATCCTGGTGGACACCCCCGGACTGCACAAGCCGCGCACACTGCTCGGCGAGCGCCTCAACGACGTGGTCCGCACCACGTGGGCCGAGGTCGACGTGATCGGCTTCTGCCTGCCGGCGAACGAGAAGATCGGCCCCGGTGACCGCTTCATCGCCAAGGAGCTGGCCGGGATCCGGAAGACCCCCAAGGTCGCCATCGTCACCAAGACCGACCTGGTGGACTCCAAGGCCCTCGCCGAGCAGCTGATCGCGATCGACCAGCTCGGCAAGGAGCTGGGCTTCGAGTGGGCGGAGATCGTCCCGGTGTCGGCGGTCGGCGACAAGCAGGTGGGCCTGCTGGCCGACCTGCTCGTCCCGCTGCTGCCGGAGGGCCCGGCGCTCTACCCCGAGGGCGACCTCACGGACGAGCCCGAGCAGGTCATGATCGCGGAACTGATCCGCGAGGCCGCCCTGGAGGGCGTCCGCGACGAGCTGCCGCACTCCATCGCCGTGGTCGTGGAGGAGATGCTCCCGCGCGAGGACCGCCCCGCGGACCGCCCCCTCCTCGACATCCACGCCAACCTCTACATCGAGCGTCCCAGCCAGAAGGGCATCATCATCGGCCCGAAGGGCAAGCGCCTGAAGGAGGTCGGCATGAAGTCCCGCAAACACATCGAGGCCCTGCTCGGCACGCCGGTCTTCCTGGACCTCCACGTCAAGGTCGCCAAGGACTGGCAGCGCGACCCGAAGCAGCTGCGGCGGCTCGGGTTCTAGTCCGGCAGCACGGCGGCGGAGATTCCCCGCGACCGCTCTGGGAACGGCCGGAGCCGGAGTTGGCGCAACTGGCCGAGCACCGCCCCTCCGAGTTGTACGGGGGCTCCGTGGCCTGCCGGACGACCCCCGACGACGTGCTGGGCGAGCTGTTCTCGGCCGCCCGCAACGGCGGGGTGAACGGCGGCGCACAGGGCGGCGCCTACGCGCGGCTGTACGCGGGGGAGAGCCTCTACGCCCTGCTGGGACTGCCCGCCGACGTTCCGTTCCTGGATGCCGTGCGGTACGGCATCGACCACCGGTGGCTGCGCTTCATGGCGTTCACGCCCTGGTTCCACCACGACACCGCGGACCTGGCCTTCGCGGTCCTCGACCCCTCCGGCACCAGGGTCGCGGTCCTGCTGGCGACCGATACCGAGGCGGCCTGAGACGGCGTCACGGGCTCGGCACCCGGTGCTCCGGGCTGCGCTGCTCGCGCTCAATGGCCCGGATGTGCCGTGGTCGTGCGGCACGCCACCGCCAAGGAGGGCGGCGAGCTGGTGGCGGAGTGGCGGGTGCCGGAGCTGAGGCTGAGGCTCCGCACCCGGATGCGTCTCGTCCCGGCCGACCGCGAGGTGCGCACCCTCCAGGAGCAGTGGGAGGCGCGGTCGGGCGAGCGCAGCCATGGGCGCGGTCCGGCGACCACGGTCTCCCGCCGGTGGAGGTACGAGCGGTCTCGGTGCGGGGTGGACCTGGTGGGGCGGCTGTGCGGGTTGTGAGGGACTCTCAGTCGACCCCCCGTATCCGGTTCACGAGCCCCGCCCCGGCCAGTCCGATCACCGCTGCCACCAGGTACAGCACCCGGTAGCCGCCCAGGTACGTCACGATCGGTGCGGCGAGGGCGGGGGCGGTTACCTGGGGGAGGGCGTTGGCCACGTTGATGACGCCCAGGTCCTTGCCCCGGTCCAGTGCCTTCGGCAGGACGTCCGTCATCAGCGCGAAGTCGACCGAGGTGAACACGCCGAAGCCGATGCCCAGGACCGCCGCCGCCACGATCGCGCCCGGCCAGGTCTGCCACCCCGACAGCAGTGCCGTCGCCACCGCCATCAGCGCGCCCGACCAGAGCACGAACGGCTTGCGCCGGCCCACCCGGTCCGACCAGACCCCGCCGACCACGACCGTGCCCAGCAGGGTCAGGCCGTTCACCGCCGTCAGGATGAGCACGCCCTCGTCGGGGTCGGGGTAGTCGAGGCGGTCGCGCAGGTAGTACAGGAGGTAGAGCAGGACGAGGGAGTTGCTGAGGTTGATCAGGAAGCGGGTCAGCCAGGCCCAGCCGAGGTCGGGGTGGCGGCGCGGACTCAGCCAGAAGCCCGCGAGGAAGCCCCGCCAGTCCCAGGGCGGCCGGTCCGCGTCCGCCAGCCGCAGGTCCTCGTAGCGCAGGACGTACGGCAGCACGCCCGCGAGCGTGAACACCGCGCACGCGACATACCCGGCCCCGATCCCGCCCGCCGCCGTCGCCAGGCCCGTCCCGCCGACCACGCCGAGGATCTGCGCCGCCCCCAACCAGCCGCCCACCGCGCCCCGTTGCAGCCTGGGCACCCGGTCCGGCACCGCCGCCGTGACCGCCGCGAAGGCCGCGTTGAGCGTCAGCTGGACCAGGCACCAGCCCAGCGCCATCGTCCACACCCCGCCCGCGCCCGCGAGCAGCAGCAGCGACAGCGCGCCGCCCGCCGCGCCGGCCACGATCCACGGCGTGCGGCGGCCCCAGCGGGACGTGGTCCGGTCGGACAGCGCGCCGAAGACCGGGTTGGCGATCAGGGACACGACCGCGCCCACGCCCGTGACCCACGCCAGCATCGTCTCCTTGGACATGCCGGAGCCGGGCGCGAAGTCCCCTGCCTGGGAGGCGAGCAGGATCTGCAGCGGCCCGAACCAGCCCACCCATATCGCCCCGTTGGCCAGCGAGAGCGCCGCCGTCCAGCCCCGGCCGACCCGCTCGACCGGCTCGGCCAGTGCGGCCGGCGGACGGGTCGTCGTCATCCCCGCGCCCCCTGTCTCTGCGCCCGCAGCACCTCCTGGAACCAGCGGTACGAGGCCTTCGGGGTCCGTCGCTGCGTCTCGTAGTCGACGTGCACGAGACCGAACCGGCGCGCGTACCCCTCCGCCCACTCGAAGTTGTCGAGCAGCGACCAGACGAAGTAGCCGCGTACGTCCACCCCGGCCTCCACCGCCCGGTGCAGCGCCCGCACATGGCCGTCCAGGTAGGCGATCCGGTCCTGGTCGTCGATGCCCTCGTACGAGCAGCCGTTCTCGGTGATGACGACGGGAGGGAGCCGGTCGCCGTAGCGGTCGCGGAAGCCGGTGAGCAGCTCCGTGAGGCCCTCGGGGACGACGGGCCAGCCGAAGTCGGTCACCGGGCGGCCCTCGATCTCCCGGACGGAGAAAGGGAGTTCGGAGGGGATCGTCAGACCGCCGAACTCGGTGTCGGTGCCGTGCGGGGCGCCCACCTTCGTCGGGGCGTAGTAGTTGATGCCGTACCAGTCGACCGGCTCGGCGATCGCCTTCAGGTCCGACTGGACGTCGCCGGGCATCAACTCGCCCATCCCGTCCGGGTATTCGCCGAGGATGAGCGGCTCGGCGAACAGTCGGTTGAGCAGCAGGTCGTAGAAGCCCGCCGCCTCCAGGTCGGCGGGCTCCTGCGAAGCGGGCCAGGTCGGACCATGCGAGTTGGCGATGCCGATGTCCGTGGCCCCGGCCGCGCGCAGCGCCCGTACCGCGAGGCCGTGGGCCAGGAGCTGGTGGTGGGCGACGGGGAGCGCGTCGAAGACGAGCCGCTTTCCCGGGGCGTGGGCGCCGATGGCGTGGCCCAGCAGGGTGTGTTCCGCGGGTTCGTTGAGGGTGATCCACTTGGTGACGCGGTCGCCGAGCCGGGCGGCGACCACCGAGACGTACTCGGCGAAGCGCGCCGCGGTGTCCCGGTCCAGCCAGTCGTACTGAACCGGCAGGTCCCAGTGGAAGAGGGTCGGGACGGGGCGTACGCCCGCCGCGCACAGCTCGTCCACCAGGCGGTCGTAGAAGTCCAGGCCGTTCGGGGAGTTCACCCTCGGCCAGGAGATGGAGAAGCGGTACGCGTCCACGCCCAGGCCGGCCAGGAGCGCCACGTCCTCGCGGTAGCGGTGGTAGTGGTCGCAGGCCACCGCCGCCGTCGAGCCGTCCTTCACCCGTCCCGGCTCTGCCGTGAACGCGTCCCACACGGACGGCTCGCGCTCGTCCACCGCCCCCTCGATCTGATGGGCCGAGGTCGACACGCCCCACAGAAAACCGGCCGGGAACTGAGGTATCGGGTTCGTCGCCATGGGCGCGATCATCCTTACCGCTGGTAACGGAAGTCAACGCCCAGGCGCGAACCCGCAGTCAACGATCCCGGCGGGTCACGCCCCTTCCTTCAGCACCCATGTGATCAGCCTGCGCTGGTCCTGGGTCAGATGGGGATCCGCCGCGTACACGGTCTTGCCGTCGACCGTGATCTCGTAGCTGAAGCCGTCCGGCACCCCGAGGGGCGGTGTGCCCCGGCCGGCGGCGAGCGCCTGCCCGGCCAGGGCCTCCCACTCGGGTGCGTCGGGCCGCCCCGAGGTGTCCACCTCGGCATGCCGCTCGATGCCCGCGAATCCGCCCGTGCGACTCACCTGAATACGCATGGGTCTCTGTCTAGTACGGATCTAGAGGGTGCGCACCCCGACCTGCTCCCAGGCCTTGCTGACGGCGTCCGTCTCGTCGCCCGCGCCGTAGCGTGCCTTCGCCGCCGCGACGGTCAGCGTGGCGAAGTCCGCGAACAGCGCGTCCTTCTTCAATTGGCCGCTCGTCAGTGTGTCGTACCAGATCTGTCCGGCCCGCTCCCAGGCGTTGCCGCCGAGGGCCGTGGCGAGCAGGTAGAAGGCGTGGTTGGGGATGCCGGAGTTGATGTGGACGCCGCCGTTGTCGCGGCCGGTGCGCACGAAGTCGTCCATCGTCGCGGGCTGCGGGTCCTTGCCGAGGACGTCGTCGTCGTACGCCGTGCCCGGGGCCTTCATCGAGCGCAGCGCGGTGCCGGTGACGCGCGGGGCGAGCAGGCCCGAGCCGATCAGCCAGTCGGCCTCCGCGGCGGTCTGGCCCAGCGAGTACTGCTTGATCAGCGAGCCGAAGACATCGGAGAGCGACTCGTTGAGGGCGCCGGGCTGGCCGAAGTAGGTGAGGTTGGCCGTGTACTGCGTGACGCCGTGGGTCAGCTCGTGGCCGATGACGTCGATCGGGAGGGTGAAGTCGAGGAAGATCTCCCCGTCCCCGTCGCCGAACACCATCTGCTCGCCGTTCCAGAAGGCGTTGTTGTAGTCCTTGTCGTAGTGGACGGTGGCGTCAAGCGGCAGTCCGTTGGCGTCGATCGAGTCGCGCTCGAAGGCCTTCAGATACAGCTCGAAGGTGGCGCCGAGGCCGTCGTAGGCGCGGTTGACGGTGGCGTCCTTGACCGGGTCGGCGCCCTCCGCGCGGACCTTCTTGCCGGGCAGGTCCGTGCCGTGGTGGAGGTCGCGGATGGTGCGGTGCGGCTTGCCGGCCTCGGCCGCGGCGGGCAGGGCGACGGACGGCGCGCCGATGACGGTGGTCAGCCGCCGGTGGGTGCGCTCGAAGGCGTCGCGCTCCAGGGTGCGGCGGGCGGGTCGGGCGATCGCGGGGTCCTCGGTCTGGGCGAGCTTGTCGAGGACGTGCGGTGGCACGATCGTGCAGAAAACGGGCTCGAAGCCCCCGTGGGTGGTCATGTCCGGCACCTTCGCACTGTGTTATGCCGCTGTCACTACCCGCCACCATGATTGGTGAAATACGGGGACAAGAACCCCAGTCGGCGTCACTGAGTGGTATGGCGCACGTTTTGTCCTATTTACCGCTCGGGTCCCGCATACTGAAACAGGCCCGCGCACCCGGCCCGGCTCGGCTAGGCTGCGGAGCATCATGCGTTTCGGGCTGCTTCTCCTTAGCTGCCGCGGCGAGGGCCTGTAGTCAAAAGGCCGACTCCCTCCCCGCGGAGCTTGGCGTTGCGTCGTCGGCCGTCCTTCCGGACACCGGACACACACCGGACTTCTCGAGGAGCCCACGCAATCATGGCGAACCGCCAGCAGCCCAGTTCCATGCCGATCCACAAGTACGGCCGGTACGAGCAGGTCGACATCCCGGACCGTACCTGGCCCGAGACGCGGATCACCGCCGCCCCCCGCTGGCTCTCCACCGACCTGCGCGACGGCAACCAGGCCCTGATCGACCCCATGTCGCCCGAGCGCAAGCGCCGGATGTTCGACCAGCTGGTCAAGATGGGCTACAAGGAGATCGAGGTCGGCTTCCCGGCCTCCGGCCAGACGGACTTCGACTTCGTGCGCTCGATCATCGAGGAAGAGGGCGCGATCCCGGACGACGTCACGATCTCCGTACTGACCCAGGCCCGCGAGGACCTGATCGAGCGGACGGTGGAGTCCCTGAAGGGCGCCAAGCGCGCCACCGTCCACCTCTACAACGCCACCGCCCCGGTCTTCCGCCGGGTCGTCTTCCGCAGCTCCAAGGACGACATCAAGCAGATCGCCGTCGACGGCACCCGCCTGGTGATGGAGTACGCCGAGAAGCTGCTGGGCCCGGAGACCGAGTTCGGCTACCAGTACTCGCCGGAGATCTTCACCGACACCGAGCTGGACTTCGCCCTGGAGGTCTGCGAGGCGGTCATGGACGTCTGGCAGCCCGGTCCGGGCCGCGAGATCATCCTGAACCTGCCCGCCACGGTCGAGCGCTCCACCCCCTCCACCCACGCCGACCGCTTCGAGTGGATGGGCCGCAACCTGTCCCGCCGCGAGCACGTCTGCCTGTCGATCCACCCGCACAACGACCGCGGTACGGCCGTCGCCGCCGCCGAGCTGGCCCTGATGGCCGGCGCCGACCGCGTCGAGGGCTGCCTGTTCGGGCAGGGCGAGCGCACCGGCAACGTCGACCTGGTCACCCTGGGCATGAACCTGTTCTCGCAGGGCGTCGACCCGCAGATCGACTTCTCCGACATCGACGAGATCCGTCGTACGTGGGAGTACTGCAACCAGATGGAGGTCCACCCGCGCCACCCGTACGTGGGCGACCTGGTCTACACGTCCTTCTCCGGCTCCCACCAGGACGCCATCAAGAAGGGCTTCGACGCCATGGAGGCCGACGCCGAGGCCAAGGGCGTCACCGTCGACGACATCGAGTGGGCGGTCCCGTACCTGCCGATCGACCCGAAGGACGTCGGCCGCTCCTACGAGGCCGTCATCCGCGTCAACTCGCAGTCCGGCAAGGGCGGTGTCGCGTACGTCCTGAAGAACGACCACAAGCTGGACCTGCCGCGTCGGATGCAGATCGAGTTCTCGAAGCTCATCCAGGCGAAGACGGACGCCGAGGGCGGCGAGGTCACGGCCGCCGACATCTGGTCGGTCTTCCAGGACGAGTACCTGCCGAACCCGGACAACCCCTGGGGCCGCATCCAGGTCCGCACCGGCCAGTCGACGACGGACACCGACGGCGTGGACAGCCTCACCGTCGAGGCGACGGTCGACGGCGAGGACACCGTCCTGACCGGTACCGGCAACGGTCCGATCTCGGCCTTCTTCGACGCCCTGCAGTCCATCGGCATCGACGTACGCCTGCTGGACTACCAGGAGCACACGATGAGCGAGGGCGCCTCCGCGCAGGCCGCCTCGTACATCGAGTGCGCGATCGGCGACAAGGTTCTGTGGGGCATCGGCATCGACGCGAACACGACGCGTGCGTCGCTCAAGGCGGTCGTGTCCGCCGTGAACCGCGCGACCCGCTGACCCCGTCCGACCAGGCATTTCGCTGCCCCGACCGCTGTGCACGGCGGTCGGGCCGGCGTCGTTTCTCGGCCATGGGTACGAGGAGGTCACGGACAGGTCTCGTACTGGGTAATGACTCCACCTCGACAATGTGGCTAACATCACGCCAGCGCGGCGATGTTGCCGCGGCGTTACGGAGGTGCGACGTGCTGCCAGTACGGGGACGAGACGACCGTGCCACCAGGCCTGTGCGCATTGTGGGTACCCGCACCGCGTGGACCCCCGTGGGCGACGGCGAGTTCTTCTGTCCCGGCTGCGGAGGGGACCGCAACTACCAGCGGCTCACCGGCCGGCGCCGCTTCACCCTCCTCGGCGTGCCGGTGCTGCCGCGCGGGGCGACCGGACCGGTCGTCGAGTGCGCGGCCTGCCGCCGCCACTTCGGCACCGACGTCCTCGACCATCCGACCACCTCCCGCTTCTCCGCGATGCTGCGCGACGCCGTGCACACCGTCGCCCTGGCCGTCCTCGCCACGGGCGACACCTGCGCCCGTACGTCCCTGGAGGCCGCCGCGAGCACGGTCCGTGCCGCCGGCTTCGAGGACTGCACCGAGGACCAGCTCAGCGCGCTCGTCGAGGCCCTCGCCGCCGACACCGGGCGGCTCTACGACCAGCCGTGCGGTGCCGGCCTGGCCATAGAGCTGCACGAGTCCCTCGACCCGCTGGCCCCGCACCTCGCCCCCGCCGGCCGTGAGTCGGTCCTCCTCCAGGCCGCCCGCATCGCCCTCGCCGACGGCCCCTACACGCCCGCCGAGCGCGATGTCCTCACCACCATCGGCGGCGCCCTGACCATCTGCGCGGACGAGGTCACCCGGCTTCTCGCGGCGGCGCGTACGCCCTCCTGATACTCCCCGGGGAGTAATCCGGCCCCCCGGTCACCCGTCGCAGTACCCCCGAACTCGCCCTCCCGCGCGACGAATCCCGCCCTCGGCGCCGGAAGTCTGGAGACCACACCCAGACATCCGCGCCGGAGGGAGAGCCCGTCACCATGGGGGCCGCAGAAACGACACGCACAAGACGACGCGCCATCCCCTGGCTGCTGATCGCGCTGTGGATCGGCGTCCTGGCCGTTGCCTCGCCGTTCGCCTCGAAACTCGCCGACGTCCAGCACAACCGGGTCACCGACTACCTGCCGGCGAACGCCGACTCCACCCAGGTCGCGAAGATCCAGGACCGCCTGCCCGGCGGCGAGACCACCGAACTGGTCCTCGTCTACCACCGCGACGGCGGCCTCACCGCCGCCGACCGGGCCACGGCGGGCAGGCAGATCGCCACGATCGCCGGGCAGCACACGCTGACCGCCACCCCGAGGGGGATCCCGGCCAAGGACGGCACCACCCTCATGTACCCGGTGACCAGCAACGAGCCCGGCACCGACGAGAAGAAGCGCGACGCCCTGGTCGCGGACGTCCGCCGGGTCGCCCACGACCAGGACGGGCTGACCGTCGACGTCGGCGGCCCGAGCGCCCTGGCCACGGACGCGGGCAAGGTCTACGACTCGCTCGGCGGACCGCTGCTCTACACCACGGTCGCCGTCGTCGCCGTCCTGCTGATCCTCATCTACCGCAGCCCGCTGCTGTGGCTGGTCCCGCTGGTCGTCGCCGGCACCGCCGACTTCCTGTCCATGGGGGTGGCCTACGGCCTCAACCAGGGCTTCGGCACCACCGTCTCCGGCCAGAGCCAGGGCGTGATGACCATCCTCGTCTTCGGTGCCGGCACCGACTACGCCCTGCTGCTGGTCTCCCGGTACCGGGAGGAGCTGCGGCGCCACGAGCGGCCGTACGACGCGATGCGGGCCGCGCTGCGCGGCTGCGGGCCCGCCGTCCTCGCCTCCTCGGGCACGGTGGCCGCCGGACTGCTGTGCCTGCTCGCCGCCGACCTCAACTCCAGCCGGGGCATGGGCCCGCTGGGGACCGTCGGGGTGCTGTGCGCCCTCGCCGCCATGCTGACCCTCCTGCCCGCCGTCCTCGTCCTGCTGGGGCGTCGGGTGTTCTGGCCGCTGGTGCCCGCCTACGGCAGCACGCCCAAGGTCCGCCGGTCGCTGTTCGCCGCGATGGGCAGTTCCGCCGGGCGCCGCCCGCGCACGGTCCTGGCCGCGGGAGCCGTCCTGCTCGGCGCGCTCGCGCTGGGCACCCTGAACCTGCCCGGCACGGTCAAACAGCAGGACAGTTTCATCGACAAGCCCGACTCCGTCGTCGCCATGGAGACCCTCGCCAAGGCCTACCCCGAGCGGTCCGCCCAGCCCATCGACGTCATCACCCCGGCGGACCGGGCCGACGCCACCCTGGCAGCGGTCCGTGACACGGACGGAGTCGTGAGCGCACAACGCGGCCGCACCGGCGGGGGCTGGACCGAGATCGCCGTGATCGCCGCGGCGCCGCCCCAGTCCGCGGCCGAGACCGCCACCATCAAGGAACTCCGGCACGCCCTCAAGGGCTCCTACGTCGGCGGGCCCAGCGCCCAGCAGATCGACCTGGAGGACACCAACGCGCGCGACCGGCTGGTCGTCGTGCCGATCGTCCTCCTCTCCGTCCTGCTGATCCTCGTCGCCCTGCTGCGCTCCCTGGTCGCGCCGCTGATCCTGGTGACCGCCGTGGTCGCGGTGTGGGGCGCGGCGCTCGGCATCGGCGGGCTGGTCTTCGAGCCGCTGTTCGGCCTCCACGGCACGGATCCCGGCCTCGGACTGCTGTCCTTCGTGTTCCTGGTCGCCCTCGGCGTCGACTACGGCATCTTCCTCATGCACCGCATGCGGGAGGAGTCGCTGAACGGCGCCGAACCCGCCGCTGCCGCGCTGACCGCGCTGCGCACCACCGGCGGGGTGATCGCCTCCGCGGGACTCGTCCTCGCGGCCACCTTCGCGGTGCTGACCAACATGGGCCTGGTCCCGCTCGTCGAGCTCGGCTTCGTCATCTCGGTCGGCGTGCTGCTGGACACCTTCCTCGTCCGGACCTATCTGGTGACCAGCGCGAGCGTGGCGCTGGGACGGCGGGTGTGGTGGCCGGGACGGCTGTCGCGGACACCGGACCCGGTACGGCCGCAAGCCGCGCCGGAGCTGGTGGGCTGAAGCACCGGAGCCGGTGAGCCGAAGAACCGGGCGCCCCTGCCTGCCGCGGGGGCGCCCGTCCAGCGGAAGATGAACCTCGTGCAGGCAACCCTCATCGACGCCCGGCCCGGTCCCGGCCGGCGAATCCGCGCGGCCCTCGGGTTCGCGCCCCGCGACACCCTGCGGCAGGACGCGAGCCTCGCCGCCGCCCTCGCCGTCGTCGCGTCCGTCCTCGCCGCCGCCGACCTCGGCAGCGGGCGGCACCCGGACGCGCTCGGCTGGACCCTGCTGCTCTCGGCCCATGTGCCGCTGGTGTGGCGGCGGCGGGCGCCGATGGCGGTGCTGTGCGTGGCGATCGCGCTGCTCGCGACGTACCACCAACTCGACTTCAACCACTCCGCGCCCACCGCCGCCTCGATGGCCGCGCTCTACACCGTGGCCGAGACCCGGAACCTGCGGCGCACGCTGCCGATCGGGGCCGGCGTCATCGGACTCATGGTGCTCCTGAAGATCGGCGACGGCATGGCCGGGGTCGCCGAGAGCATGCGCATCACCGGGTGGGTCATCGCGATGCTCGTCATCGGCAGCTACCTCCGCGTCCACCGGGAGAACGTGGCCGCCGCCGTGGAGCGGGCCGAACGCGCCGAGCGCACCCGCGAGGAGGAGGCCCGCCGCCGGGTGGCCGAGGAGCGTCTGCGCATCGCCCGTGACCTGCACGACCTCCTCGCCCACAGCATCACCCTGATCGGCGTCCAGACCTCGGTTGCCGCGCATGTCCTCGCCGCCGACCCGACGCGTCTGGACCGCGAGGCCGTCGCCAAGGCCCTCGACGACATCGCCGAGACCTGCCGCACGGCCCGCGGTGAGATCCGTACGACCCTGGAGGTCCTGCGCGACGGCGACCACGCCTCGCCGGACACCCGCGGCCCCCTGCCCGGCCTGCACGGCCTGCCGGACCTCGCGGTGACCGCGCGGGCGGCGGGGGCGAAGGTGGAGCTGACGGTACGGGCCGGTGATCCGCCGCCCGCCGTCGGCGCGGCCGCCTACCGCATCGTGCAGGAGGCGCTCACCAACGCGGTGCGGCACGGCGGGCGGGACGATCTGTGCGTGCGGGTGAGCGTGGACGAGCTGGACGGCGCCCTGCGGGTCCGGGTCACCGACGACGGCACGGGCGCGGCTGACGCCACCCCCGGCTTCGGCCTGGTCGGGATGCGGGAGCGGGCGCGCAGTGTGGGCGGCACGGTGCAGGCCGGGCCCCGGGCGGACGGGGAGGGCTTCGAGGTGACCGCGCAACTGCCTCTGGAGGGAGCCGCATGAGCGCCATCCGCGTCCTGCTCGCCGACGACCAGACCCTCGTGCGGGCCGCCTTCGCCATGCTCGTCGAGTCGGCGAAGGACATGGAGGTCGTCGGGCAGGCCGGCACCGGCCGGGAGGCCGTGGAGCTGGCCCGCCGGGAGCGCGCCGATCTCGTCGTCATGGACATCCGCATGCCCGACCTCGACGGCATCGAGGCCACCCGGCGCATCGCCGCGGCCGAGGACCTGGCCGGGGTGCGGGTCCTCGTCCTGACCACCTACGACACCGACGAGCACATCGTGGAGGCGCTGCGCGCCGGTGCCTCCGGCTTCCTGGTGAAGGACACCCGCCCGGCCGAACTCCTGGACGCCATCCGCACGGTGGCCGCGGGCGAGGCCCTGCTCTCCCCGGGCCCGACGGCCCGGCTGATCGAGCGCTTCCTGCGCAGCCCGTCGGCGCCGTCCACGGCCGGACCGGAATGCCTCTCCGAGCGGGAGCGCGAGGTGCTGGCCCTGGTGGCCCGCGGCCTCAACAACACCGAGATCGCCGAGGCCCTGGGCCTGAGCCCGCTGACGGCCAAGACCCATGTCAGCCGCATCATGGGCAAGCTGGGGGCGAGGGACAGGGCACAACTCGTCGTCGTGGCGTACGAGTCGGGTCTGATCGTTCCGGGGAACGGCTGAAGCCGAGGCGCGTCGGGAATGAGTCATATTCCCGTGGAACTCACTTTCGGTATTCTTTCTGGCTTCGCCGCCGGTCGAATCGGGTATAGGGCGGAGGAAGCTGCCGCCTGGCAGTTGCGGGGGGAGGGGGAGCGATTACTTCCGCGTGCATCCTGGCATGATCGAATTCCGGGGCCGCCGTGCCGCAATCGATCAACTCCGCTGATCTTGGCACGTCGGGGACCTGTAGCCGGGGACCTGTAAAAGGGCACAACTCGGCCATGTCGCCCTGCTAGCCTCGGTGTCTCGATCACACAAGGGGAGGTAGATCATGACATGGGCCGAAGCGGTGCGAACCCTTCCTGGTTTCCCACGTGTCGACGAACTGACCGAACTGGGAATAGGCGATCCGGATACCGAGCTTTCGCAACTCCTTGATTTCCTCGGCCGGATGGATGAACTGAAACATGTCCAGCGGCAGAATCCGGTGTCGAACGGATCGCGCCGCGAGAACACCGCCGAGCATTCCTGGCACGTCGCCCTGGCCTGCTTACTGTTCACCCGATACGCCGCCGAGCCGATCGACCCGATGCGCTGCGTGGGTCTCGCGGTGGTGCACGACATGGTCGAGGTGGTTGCCGGGGACACCTTCGTCTACGGCCCCGCGGCCGCCGGCCGCCGGCGGCGTGAGGAGCGCGCCATCGACGTCCTGCTGCGGCCACTGCCCGCCCAGGAGCGCGAGGAGCTGGAGACGGGCTGGCGTGAGTACGAGTTCACCCAGACGGCCGAGGGCAAGTACGTCATGGCCCTGGACGTCCTGCTGCCGATCTTCATGAACCTCATGGCCGGGGAGAAGTCCTCGTGGCAGCGGCACGGTGTCGCCGCGGCGGCAGTACGGCACCGGGTGGAGCGGGTCGAGGAGACCATCCCGGCGCTGGCCAAGGTCGCGTACGAGGCCATCGACAAGGGAATCGAGCGGGGTCTGCTCACCAAGACATGACGGGGGAGCGAGGGGGGAAATGCTGAGTGCGCTGCTTCCCACGGGTACGGCGATTCTCGGACTGCTGGCGGGGCTGCTCGCTCCGATGGTCAGCAGTCTGCTGGACGGCCGTAAACGCCGGACCGACAACCAGCGCGTGCAGTGCGACGAAATACTCACGCTTTTCCAGGGTGTCGATGTCGTGCAGTCCCTCACCGAACCGAGCAGCGTCGTCAGACGCAGTCTTCTGCTGCGGGCGGTCCGTATTCAGGACGACCGTGCCAGACAGGCGTGCCACGATCTCGTCGAATACGCCGTGGGCCCGGAATTCCGAGAGGACGAACTGCTGAACCGGTGGAGCGTGATGATTCACGAAGTTGCCCGTGTGTATCGATCGATAACCTGAGCAGGCTCATATCGGGGGATGGTGGTGGCGTATGCCATCAGGATTAGAAGCCGACCAGGCGCTGGCGGCCAGAGGATTGCTCCGTTCCGGTTCGGGTACGGGGCGTGCGGGGGTCGGTGTCGCGCCGAACGCGGGGGCGGTGAGCATGACCGCGGCCTCGCTGCAGAGCGAGCTGGGCCAGGCACTGCGTGAGGCCTCCGAGGTCACGGTGTGCGGTGTGGCGTCACGGGAGTTCATCACCGCGATCCAGTCGGTGGCCTCCAGCGCGCCGGGGACCGACCCCGAACTGCCGTGGGACGTCTTCCGCTATGTGACCCCGGCACCCACCCTGATCCTCGCCAACCGCTGGAACGTACGCCTCGGCCCGGTGGTGCAGCAGTGGCAGTCGGCCGTCACCGCGCTGCGCAACTCGGTCCAGCAGTGGCAGCGGCCGCAGGCCGTGACCGAAGCCCGGGACAGAGGGTTCCACCTGCTCTCCATGGATCTTCTGTATCTGCAGATGTCGATCCTGGTGAAGCAGCGGGAGACCGGGCGACAGCGGGTGTGGGCGGCCATCGGGCCGCCCTCCGCTTCGGGCGTCGAGCAGTACGAGTCCTACGAGGAGGGCACGCCGAAGTTCCAGCAGATCGCCGCCAACATCAGGGAATGGGCCGACGGCGCCAGTGACTTCCTGACCCGGCAGGTCGACTGCGCTCCGGTCGACCCGCGCATCGCCGAGGTGGGCAACGATCTCCTGGCGTCGGGCACCGCGACGACGGACCCACAGCTGTGGAAGCTGCCGATCCGGTCCCTCGAACCCTACGGCGCGAAGGCGCGGCGCAGCACATGCCTTCCGGTGACGATCTGCGTGGTGCGGGCGAGATCCGCGGGACAGACGGTCGTGCTGCTGAAACGGCGCAGCCATATGACGGCCAACGACGACTTCGGAAAGCTGTCGCTGCTGAGCGCGCGGGTGCTGGAGGAGGACGTCGCGGTCGCCCTGGGGGTCGTGCCCTTTCTGGACCGTGATTCCGGCGACGCGATCGACGCCATGTGGATGGCGGCCAACGCCCCCAACGAAGCGCTGACCCTGTCGCGGGAGGCGTTCGTCCATGCCGGACAGCGCGAACTGTTCTACTCCACCGGTCTCGACATCCCCGAGAACCGGTTCCGGCTGCGTGGGTTCCAGGTGGTGGAACGCGAGAACACCGACGAACAGCTGTTCTTCTCCATCTTCGAAGTGGTGCTCTACCGCCAGCCCGACGAACTCGCTCTCGCCAGCCAGTGGAACGGCGGAGATCCCCGCGTTCTGTCGCGTGTGGGCGAGTCCCTCCTCTACTCGGGGACGTACGACAGCGAGCTGAACCGGCTGCTGCTGCGCGGGCGGGAGTGGCTGGTGAACCATGTCTTCAACGAGCCTGTTCCGGTGGTGCCCGATGGACCATGAAGCGGTGGCGGCCTTCGTCTTCCTGCGCGCCGAGCCGCGCCCGCAGGTGCTTGTGGGAATACGAAGGCCGGAATGCAACGACCGGCATCCGGGCGTGGTCAGCGTCCCCACGATCCGGATACCGCGCGAACTCGCCCTGCAACTGGCCTGCCTGGTCCCGGTCGGCCTGCCCGGCCTCGCCCGCGCCGACGGGAACGGGACCTCCCGCGGCTTCGGGGTCTCCCGGGCGACCACGACGCTGGAGGGGCTGCTGGTGGAGACCGTGCTCGCCAAGAAGCTGCGCATGGGGGACGCCCTGGAGTCCGGGCTGGTCTCGGGCGAGTGCTTCGTCCACTGTGTGCTGCACGGCGACGTGGAGGACCCGACGGGACGTGACGGCAGCGTCGAACCCACCTTCATGGTGGCGCTGGTCGCCCGGATCCACTCCGGCACCGAGGCGTTCCCGGTCAGCAGCGCCAGCTACTCGGCACTCTCCTGGGTGGACCCGGAGGAGTTCGTGACGGCCTGGCGCACCAGGGACGGGCAGCGGCTCTTCCCCGACGCCAGCCCGCTGGAAGTGTGCATCAGAGGACTGTGCGTCCAGGCCGCGGTGCGTGTCCTGGAGTGGGAGAACGCGGATGTGGCGTAGACACTCCGCGTCGGTGCGGGAGTCGGAACGGGTGTCGCCGGGGAGCATGTGACCGACAACGGTCACCGTCCCGTGCGGGACGCCGCTCCGTAAGGGAGAGGGATGACACTCCTGAGCCGCACCCTCCTGACCGCCGCCGTGCTCCTCGCTCCGCTCACCGTCACACAGCCCGCCCATGCCGGTGAGGGCTGTGCCTCCTCGGTGCCGTACGTCTCCGGTGAGGGCGGGTACGACACCTATCGGATCCCCGCCACCGTCACCACCCCAAGAGGCACCGTCCTCGCCTTCGCCGAGGGCAGACACAACAGCGCGGGCGACACCGGTGACATCGATGTCGTCCTCAGGCGCTCCACCGACGGCGGCTGCACCTGGGGCCCGCTGCGGGTGGTCGCCGCCGGGGACGGGAACACCCGGGGCAACCCGGCACCGGTGGTCGACCCGCGCACCGGCGCGGTCGTGCTGCTCACCTCCTACAACAGCGGTGCCGTGACCGAGGCGCAGATCATGCGCGGTGAGGCCACCCCGGAACAGAGCCGCCGGGTGTTCGTGCAGCGCAGCTGGGACGACGGCCGGCGGTTCACGACTCCGCGGGACATCACGGCCGAGGTGAAGCCGGCGGACTGGCGCTGGTACGCGACCGGCCCCGGGCACGCCGTCGCGCTTACCCGGGGTCCGTACCGGGGCCGCCTGGTCGTCCCGGCCAACCACTCGGCGGCCCCGCCCGCCGGCTCTCCCGACACCGGCCAGGAGGCCAGGTACTACGGCGCCCACGCGATCTACAGCGACGACGGCGGCCGCACCTGGCGGCTGGGCTTCGTCGACGACTCCTACGACGGCGTGGCGAACTCCAACGAGAGCACGGCCGCGCAACTCCCCGACGGCAGGCTGTACTTCAGCTCCCGCGACCAGAACGGCAGCGGCCCCGGCAACCGCCTCGACACCTACTCGAGCGACGGCGCCGAAACCCTCGACCGCCCCTACACCGCCCAGCCCACCCTCGACGACGTCCCCGTCGTCGAGGCCTCCGTCCTCCAGCTCCGCGGCCCCAAGGCCCCGCTGCTGTTCTCCGGCCCGTCCGTGCCCACCGCCCGCCGGGAGATGGCCCTCTGGTCCAGCACCGACGGCGGGGCGACCTTCGCCAAGGTGCTGACGCTGTCCGCGCAGAAGGCCGCCTACTCCGACCTCGTCCAGGTGGACCACCGGACGGTGGGCATCCTGTACGAGACGGGGGTGACGGGGACGTACGACACGATCGAGTTCCGGCGCCTGCCGGCCGGCGACTTCCGGTGAGCCCGGTCCCGACAGGACCTACAGCAGCCCGGCGCCCGCCAGATACTTCCCCACCCGCTCGACCTCCTCCGCGGACAGCGGGATCTGCGGCTCGGCCGTCGCCGGGCAGTCGATGACGCCCCTGAGATGGAGCGCCGCCTTGAACGCGCCGAGCGCCGACGAGCTGCCGCCCATCCGGGCCGGGTCGCCGACGCGCACCATGCCGAACAGGGCGCACAGCCGGTCCTGTTCGGCCCGCGCGCCGTTCCAGTCCGCCGACCGGCACAGCCGGTAGAGCCGGACGTAGCCGTGCGGGTCGACGTTGGCGAGGCCCGGCACGGCCCCGTCGGCCCCGAGCGCGAGGGCCGCGTCGACGACCAGCTCCGAGCCGGTGAGCACACTGAAGCGGGTGGTGCCGGTGAGGTTCCGGGCGCCGGTGACGACCTGGCGGAAGGCGCCCAGGTCGCCGCTGGAGTCCTTCACGCCCGCCAGCACCCCGTCCGCGGCGAGCTCCAGGACCAGCTCGGCGGGGAGCTTGGTGTGCACGGCGACCGGGATGTCGTAGGCGATGACCGGGACGCTGCTGACCGCCGCGACCCGCCGGTAGTGGCGGGCGATCTCCGCCGGATGGGTGCGGGTGTAGAAGGGCGCGGTGACGACGACCGCCTGGGCGCCCGCCGCGGTGGCCCCCCGGACGTTGTCCAGCACCCGGGGCGTGGTCATGTCGATCGCCCCGGCCAGCACCGGCAGCTGCCCGCCGACATGACCCACGACCGCCTCCATCACCAGGATGCGCTGCAGGTCCGTCAGATACGCGGCCTCCGAGGTCGAGCCGAGGACGAACAGACCGTGCACCCCGCCCTCCACCAGATGGTCGACGAGTCTGAGGAGCGAGGGGACGTCCACCTCGCCGTCCGGTGTCAGGGGGGTGCAGACGGGCGGTACGACACCGGTCAGCGGGGCGGGGAAGGTCATCAAGGCTCCCTGGGAAGACTCTGGCGCACGAGGTCGCGGGTCGACTGGTCCTCCTCCACAGGATGGTGACACCGGTAGCGATGTGCCGGGCGCGACGCGGCCGAAAAGTCCGGCATGGCCGCGGCGCACACCTCGTCCGCCTTCCAGCAGCGGGTGCGGAACGGGCAGCCGCTCGGCGGCCGGGTCGCCGACGGCACCGGGCCGGTCAGCGGGATCGGGTCGATCGGGTCGAGCAGGCCGGGCGTGGCGGAGAACAGGGCACGGGTGTACGGGTGCCGCGCCTGGTCGGTGACCCGGCCGGCCGGGCACTCCTCGACGATCCGGCCCAGGTACATGGTGATCACCCGGTCGCTCATCCGCCGTACGGTCTGGATGTCGTGCGAGACGAACACCAGGGCGAGGCCCAGCCGTTCCTTCAGATCGAGCAGGAGGTTGAGGATCTGCGCCCGCACGGACACGTCGAGGGCGCTCGTCGGCTCGTCCGCGACCACTAGGTCGGGGTCGAGGGCCAGCGCGCGGGCGATGGCGACGCGCTGGCGCTGGCCACCGGACAGCTGGCCGGGCAACGCGTCGGCGAGGGCGCGGGGAAGGCCGACAAGAGCCATCAGCTCCCGCACCCGCTCCTCGCGCTCCTTCCTCGTTCCGCGGTCGTGGACGTCCAGCGGGTCGCGCAGGATCCGTCGCACCGGCAGCCGGCGGTTGAGGGCCGTCGACGGGTCCTGGAAGATCATTCCGGTGCCGGCACCGACGGCGGCCCGGCGCTCCGCGGGCGGCATGGACCACAGGTCACGGCCCCTGAACGACACCGCCCCGGATGTCGGCCGCTCCACGCCCACCAGCACCTTCGCCAGCGTCGACTTGCCGCAGCCGGACTCGCCGACCACACCGACCGTCTCACCGGGCGCGACAGCGAGATCGGCGCCGGTCAGCGCGTACACCCGGTCCCGGGTGAACAGGCCGCCGCTGCGCGCCCTGTGGACGACATGGGTGTCCGACAGCTCCACGACCGTGTTCACTTGACGGCCTCGCTCTCCGTCGTCACCAGGTCGACCGCCGGGTGGTGGCAGGCCGCCGTGTGGGTGGGCGTGCCGAGCAGGTCGGGAGCGGTCGTACGGCACACCTCGCTCGCCCGTGGACAGCGGTCCGCGAACCGGCAGCCCGCCGGGAAGTCGGCCGGGGCCGGGACAACACCCCTGATCTGGGTCATCCGCTCGGCCGCCGACTCCAGGGACAGCACGCTGCCGAGCAGCCCCCGGGTGTAGTGGTGGGCCGGTGCCGCGACCAGGTCGGCGGTCACGCCCGTCTCCACGATCTGCCCGCCGTACATCACCACCACACGGTCGGTGACGTCGGCCACCAGCGCCAGGTCGTGCGAGACCAGGATCAGCGCGAAGCCCAGCTCCGCCCGCAGCCGCAGCAGCAGTTCCATGATCTGCGCCTGCACGGTCACGTCCAGTGCGGTCGTGGGCTCGTCGGCGACGATCAGCTTCGGGTCGCGGGACAGCGCCATGGCGATCAGGACGCGCTGGCGCTGTCCGCCGGAGAGTTCGTGCGGATAGCTGCGCAGGGTGCGTTCGGGGTCGAGGCCGACCAGGGTCAGCAGCTCCGCGGGGGAGCGCCGGCCGCCGCGCCGTACCAGTTGTCTGAGCTGGGCGCGGATGGTCATCGCCGGGTTCAGGGACGACAGCGCGTCCTGGTAGACCATCGCCATCTCGTGGCCGAGGAGTCGGCGCCGTACCCGCATCGGCTCGGCGAGCAGGTCCCGCTGGCGGAAGCGGATCTGACCCCTGACCCGGGCGTCCCTGGGCTGGAGCCCCATGACGGTGAGCGCGGTCAGCGACTTGCCGCAGCCCGACTCGCCCACCAGTCCCAGCACTTCGCCGGGCCGCACCTCGAAGCTGATGCCGTCGACGATGTCCACGCCCCCGTGGCGTGCGTCGAAGCCGATGGCGAGGTTCTCCACAGCGAGCACCGGCACCGCGCCGGGGTCGGGCAGGGGCCTGGCCCGTGAGCGCAGCCGCCGGGCGGCCTCGGTCAGGCCGGGCAGCTGCGGCACCTCGCCGCCGCCCGGCTCCGGCGCCTCGACCGGGTCGTCGTCCTTGCGCGCCGTCACGTCCCGGGCCGCCGGGGCCGCCCACGCGTCCGAGACGCCCTCGGACAGGACGTTCAGCGACAGGACGGTGACCAGCATCAGCAGCCCGGGGAAGACGGTCGCCCACCAGCCGCCGGTGAGCACCATGTTCTTGCCGTCGGCGATGACGCTGCCCCAGGACGGGTCCGGCGGCCGTACCCCCGCGCCGATGAAGGACAGCGACGCCTCGAAGACGATGGCCTCGGCGACTTGGACCGTGCAGAACACCAGGACGGGGGCGGCGCAGTTGACGGCCACATGCCGCAGCACGATGTGCGGGGTGCGGGCACCTATCACGCGTTCCGCCGTGACGTAGTCCTCGCCGTACTGGTCGAGGACGTTCGCCCGTACGACCCGGGCCACCGGCGGGGTGAACAGGAACGCGATCGCACAGATCAGTACGGTGATGCCGCCGCCGAAGACGGCGACGAGCACGGCGGCCAGCGCGATGCCGGGGAACGCCATCACCACGTCCAGACAGCGCATCAGCGTCTCGTCCACACCCTTGCGGGAGGTGGCGGCCACCGCCCCGACGACCGCGCCCACGACCAGGGCGAGCGCGGTGGCGCCGAGACCGATGGCCAGGGACCAGCGGGCGCCGTACATCAGCCTGCTGAGGATGTCCCGGCCGAGGCTGTCCTGGCCCATCCAGTGGCCGGCGGACGGGTGCCCGGTGCCGTCGACCGGCGGCTGCTGGTCGAGCGGGTCGTCCGGGGCGAGGACGGGTGCCAGCAGAGCGGTCAGCACGACGACCGCCAGGAAGCAGACGGCGATCCTCGACAGCGGGGGCAGCCGGCGCCGGCCGCGCAGCCGGACGCCGGGCCGGGACAGCGCCCGGGTGAGGTCTTCGCGCGTGAACATCAGGTCGCGTCCCTCAGTCGCGGGTTGACCAGGAGATGGAGGATGTCGATGGCGAGGTTGACGACGACGAAACCGGTCGCCGTGGTCAGTACGACACCCTGGACGACCGCCGGGTCGCCGTTCTGCACCGCGTCGATCATCAGCTTGCCCATCCCGGGCAGCGAGAAGATCGTCTCGATGACCACCGCGCCGCCCAGCAGATAGCCGACGCGCAGACCGAGCACGGTCAGCGGATTGATCAGGGCGTTGCGCAGCACGTTGCGCCCCACCACCACCCGTGGCGGCAGCCCGCCGCCGATCGCGGTCCGTACGTAGTCCTTGTCCAGCTCCTCCACCACGGAGGTCCGCACGATCCGGGTCAGCTGGGCGGCCACCGGCAGCGACAGCGCGAACGCCGGCAGGGTCATCGTCCTCAGCCAGCCGGTGAAGGAGTCGGCGGGGTTGATGTAGCCGCCGGTCGGGAACCAGCCCTGGTCCACCGCCAGGTACTGGATCATCAGCAGCGCCAGCCAGAAGCCGGGCGCGGCGACCCCGGTCAGGGAGACGACCCGGATGATCTGGTCGGGCAGCCGGTCCCGGTAGATCGCCGCCGTGACCCCTCCGAGCAGCGACAGCACCACCGCGACGCCGAGCCCCAGGAAGGTGAGCTGGAGGGTGAGCGGCAGCGCGGTGGTGACCTGGTCGAGGACCGGCGCCCGGGTGAGGGCGCTGGTGCCCATGTCGCCGTGGAGCAGGTCGCCGACGAAGTGGACGTAGCGCACCGGGAGCGGATCGAGCAGCCCGTTCCGCTCCCGGAAGTCGTGCAGTTGCCCGGGCGTCGGATTGGCGCCCTGGAAGAACGCGGACGCCGGGTCGACGTCCGAGAACCGCATCACCAGGAACACGAACAGCACGATGCCCAGCATCAGCGGCACCAGCAGGGCGACACGGCGGAGCAGGATGCGCAGGACGGCGACCACGCGCTAGACCCACTTGGCCTGGAGCAGGTTGATCCCGGGGTACGGCTGTGCCCTTATCCCCGTCAGCTTCTTCGGGTCCCAGGCGGTCATCAGCTCGTTGTGCACGACCGGGTAGAGCACGGCCTGCTCGGCGACGATGTCGATGTAGTCCTGGATCATCGCCTTCTTCCTCTCGGCGTCCGGCTCCTGGGTGGCCCGGTCCATGTCCTTGAAGAGCTGCTTGGCGACGGAGTCGTCGGCCCAGCGGGCGTAGCCCATCCAGAGGTTCTGCGGGCCGTAGTTGTAATGCATGATCAGGTCCGCGTCGAGGCCGAACTGGTTGGGGTTCGAGGCGGCGGCGACGACCTGGTAGTCCTGCTTCTGGTCCAACTTGGTGAAGACGGCCGTGGTCTCCTGCGGCGACAGCGTCGTCTCGACGCCGATGGCGTCCCAGGACGACTTGATGGTCGGCAGGCAGTCGACGATCCAGCTGACGTTCACCGACAGGATCTCGATCTTCAGGTTCTTCACCCCGGCCGCCTTCAGCAGGGCCTTGGCCTTGTCGGGGTCGTAGTCGTAGACGGTCTTGGCCCGCCGGTAGGAGGGGTTGCCCTCGTTGAGGAAGGACGAGGACGGCTTTCCATGGCCCTTCAGGGCGACCTCGACCATCTTCCCGGTGTCGATGGCGTAGTGCAGTGCCTGCCGGACCCGTACGTCGTCGAAGGGCTTGTGCCCGGTGTTGAACATCAGGAACAGGTTGTTCATCCCGGCCCCGCCCGCGACCGACATCCCGCCGCTCTCCAGCCGCGGGATGTTGGCGTAGGGGATGTTGTCGGCGATCTGCGCGCCCGCGCCGGCCCCGGAGATCTTCGCCACCCGGGGCGCGGCGTCCACGATGGTCAGCCAGTTCATCCGCTTGAAGGCGGGCTTGCGCGGGCCGTTGTAGTCGGCGAACGCCTCGAAGGTGGTGTTGGACTTCGGGTGGTGCGCGGTCTGCCGGTACGGTCCCGAGCCGATGGCCTTGCCCTTGATCGCGTCGTCCCAGGCACCCGGCTGCGAGTAGACGTGCTTGGGCATGATCTTGGCGAGGGTGAGCCGGGACACCCCTTCCGGGAAGGGGAACTTGAGCACCAGCTCGACGGTCTGCGCGTCGACCTTCCGTACTTCCTTCAGCCAGCTCGCGAAGAACCCCTTGGCGAGGGTCTGTGTCTTCGGGTCGAGGATCCGGTCGAAGACGAAGACGACGTCGTCGGCCGTGACCGGCTTGCCGTCGTGGAACCTGGCGCCCGCCCGCAGGGTGAACCGCCAGGTGGTGGCCTTGAGGTCCGCCGGTACCTGGGTCGCCAGCGCCGCGTACGGCTCACGGGAGATCGGGTCGGTGTCGAGCAGTCCTTCGTAGATGTGGTTGTTGCCGGCCATGGCGAATGCGGATGCCGTCTGGGTCGGGTCCCAGCTGCCGTCGTTCCCGTAGCCGATCACCGCGGTCAGTGTGCGGTTCTTGCCGCTGCCCGAGCCGCCGGTGTCGTTCGTGGACTGGGGCCCGGACGAGCAGGCCGCCAGCGAGGAGGACAGCGCGGCGGCCGCGCCCAGCGCGCCGGAGTACTTCAGGAACGACCGGCGATGCAGTGCCGGCACGTCGTGGGTCACGTCGTCGCGCACGGTTCCTCCAGCGAAGAGGGTCTGGTGGATGGGGGGAGATACGACGTCCTACGTCCTGTCGGTCAGCGTGACCATAGGAGTGCCCGTGGGGGCGGTCAAGGGATCGCACACGAATGGCGTAGCCGTCAGAGGTTGGACCAATGGCACAGTGAAATGGCGGGAGTTGGCGCAGGTGGACCCGAGACATGGGACGTAGGACGTCTGGTGCGCGTACCATGCGGCGCATGGCCGCCGGGGAACCCAGGAACAGCCGGATACAGCGCGCGGTCGTGCAGCTGATCCTCGACCGGAAGCTCCGGTCGGGTGCCCCGCTGCCCACCGAGGCGGAGCTGATGGAGGCCCTCGGCGTCAGCCGCAACTCCGTCCGCGAGGCACTCAAGGCGCTCCAGGCCCTCGACATCGTCGAGATCCGGCACGGCTACGGCACCTATGTCGGCCAGGCCTCCCTCACCCCGTTGGCCGACGGCCTGACCTTCCGCACGCTGACCCGGCAGGACGACGACGAGAGCGCGCTGGCCGAGATCCTCCAGATCCGGGAGGTGCTGGAGGTGGGGCTGGTCCGGCAGATCGCGGCCACCCTGACCGAGGCGGAGCTGGACCGGGTGGAGTCGGTGGTGACCCGGATGGAGGCGGCCGGCCGCGCCGGGCACTCCCTGGCCGAACTCGACCGCGAGTTCCACGAGTTGCTCTACACCTCGCTCGGCAACGCGCTCGTGCCGCAGCTCCTGGGCGCCTTCTGGACGGTGTTCCGCCGGGTGGCGGGCGCCCGCGGATGGACCGCCGACCCCGCCCCCGACGTCACCGTCCGCCGCCACCGCGACATCGTCACCGCACTGCGCGCCCGCGACGTGGAGGGCGCGCAGCACGCGATGGCGGTCCACTTCCGCGGAATAGAGGCACGCGCGGCCCAGGAGTCACGCGGCGTGGAATGAGCGGTCCGACGGGGGTCGCACCGACGGCGTGCTTCCCGGGGCGCGGATTCTAGTGACACAGAGCCACTGGAGGGAGGCGAAGCGTGAAAGTCGTGGCGGGAGGGGACCGAGGTGAACGTGAACGTGATGAATCTCCCGCTCGGCTGCCACGCCGTCGACACCCACACCGGAAGACTGGGCATCGTGATGGGTCACGAGGGGCCGTATGTGCAGTTGCGGCCCTACGGCGGCGGGCTGGAGTGGGACGCCAGGCCGGAGGCCGTCCGCCGGGCCACCCCGGCCGAGCGGCTGAGCGCGGCCACGGCCCACGCCGACGCGCGCGGCCGGGGTGAGGCCCCTTGACGTAGGGTGCGGGCCCATGGCGCTGACGAGACTGCGAGAGTGGAGGAAACCGAAGGCCGCGCGGCGGTACCCCGTCCCGCTCACGATGCACCAGCTGTGGATGGTGTCGCTGAGCGCGCCGGTGAACCACGACCGCGACGCCTCCCGGACCACCCTGTACCCGTTCACGCGAATAGACGACGACAGCGCCCGGCGCTGGCTGGCCGAGCGGTGGGAGATCACCTCGCGCGACAAGCTCGTCGGCCGGCTCGCGGGGCTGGCGCGCACCGGCTACCGGGTCCGCGCCCAGCAGCTCACCGGCGTGGCGCCGCTGGCCTGGGACGCCGCCCTGTACGTCGACGTCGCCCGCCGCGGCTTCGCCTGCGGGATGATCACGGAGCACGAGGCCTGGACCGCGCTGAAGAGCATCGTGCCGTCGGTGGCGCGGACGTACGCCTCCTGGCAGGAGTACGCCGATCACTACCTGCTGGGGCGCAAGGTGTGGCACGACGGGCTGCGGAGCACCCAGGACGCCGGCTCTCCCGCACCCCAGGCCACCGCCGACGCGCACGTGCGGTCCCTGCTCGACCCGGCGAACCGGGCCGGCCCCTGGAACCTCGCCCCCTGGGACGCCATTTATCAGCCCGACCACGCCCGCTGACCGCGTACGCGACAATGGACGCATGAGTCTTTTCCGGGACGACGGCATCGTCCTGCGGACCCAGAAGCTCGGCGAGGCGGACCGCATCATCACGCTGCTCACCCGCGGTCACGGCCGCGTGCGGGCCGTCGCCCGGGGCGTACGGCGGACCAAGTCCAAGTTCGGGGCCCGGCTCGAACCGTTCTCCCATGTCGACGTGCAGTTCTTCGCCCGGGGCAGTGAGCTGATCGGACGCGGGCTGCCGCTGTGCACCCAGAGCGAGACCATCGCTCCGTACGGCGGCGGGATCGTGACCGACTACGCGCGCTACACCGCCGGAACCGCCATGCTGGAGACCGCCGAGCGGTTCACCGACCACGAGGGCGAGCCGGCCGTGCAGCAGTATCTGCTGCTCGTCGGCGCGCTGCGCACCCTCGCCCGCGGCGAGCACGCCCCGCACCTCGTCCTCGACGCCTTCCTGCTGCGCTCCCTCGCCGTCAACGGCTACGCGCCCAGCTTCGGCGACTGCGCGAAGTGCGGAATGCCCGGACCGAACCGCTTCTTCTCGGTCGCCTCCGGAGGCAGCGTCTGCGCCGACTGCCGGGTGCCCGGCAGCGTCGTACCCTCGCCGCAGACCCTGGTCCTCCTCGGCGCGCTGCTTACGGGAGACTGGGAGACCGCGGACGCGTGCGAGCCGCGGTACGTCCGGGAGGGCAGCGGGCTGGTGTCCGCCTACCTGCACTGGCATCTGGAGCGCGGACTGCGCTCGCTCAGATACGTCGAGAAGTAGAAGCAAGCGAAGAAGCACGAGGGAGACGAGAAGCACATGGTCGTACGCGGGATCCTGGGACGCCGGCGCCGCGAGTACAGGGCGCCGGAGCCGCACCCGTCCGGCGCCCGCGCGCCGAAGCTCCCCGGCGAACTCGTCCCGAACCACGTGGCGATCGTCATGGACGGGAACGGCCGCTGGGCCAAGGAGCGCGGGCTGCCGCGCACCGAAGGACACAAGGTCGGCGCCGAGCGCGTCCTGGACGTCCTCCAGGGCTCGATCGAGATCGGCGTCCGCAACATCTCCCTCTATGCCTTCTCCACCGAGAACTGGAAGCGCTCGCCCGACGAGGTGCGCTTCCTGATGAACTTCAACCGCGACTTCATCCGCAAGACCCGCGACCAGCTCGACGAACTCGGCATCCGGGTGCGCTGGGTGGGCCGCATGCCCAAGCTGTGGAAGTCGGTCGCCAAGGAGCTCCAGGTGGCCCAGGAGCAGACCAAGGGCAACGACCTGCTCACCCTGTACTTCTGCATGAACTACGGCGGCCGCGCCGAGATCGCCGACGCCGCGCAGGCGCTGGCCGCGGACGTGAAGGCGGGGCGCCTCGACCCGTCCAAGGTGAACGAGAAGACCCTCCAGAAGTACATGTACTACCCGGACATGCCGGACGTGGACATGTTCCTGCGCCCGAGTGGCGAGCAGCGCACCTCCAACTACCTGATCTGGCAGAGCGCCTACGCCGAGATGGTCTTCCAGGACGTGCTGTGGCCCGACTTCGACCGGCGCGACCTGTGGCGGGCCTGCATCGAATACGCCTCCCGGGACCGGCGGTTCGGCGGAGCCATTCCCAACGAGGAACTGCTGGCGATGGAAGGCAAGTCCACTTCGTAGCCACCGGCGGTTCACGGGGATCGCCGACGATCCGCCCATGAGACGCCTCAGCCCCGCCCTCGCCCTGTGCGCCCTGCTGGCCGCGGCGCTGCCCACGCAGGCCGCGGACCGGCCCGCGCACTACGACAGTTACGGCACCAAGGCGCCGTACGCCCCCGGGCAGAACCCGCGCGGCTACGAGCGGCCGCCCGCCGGATTCACGCCCGTCTTCACGGAGAACGTCTCCCGGCACGGCTCCCGCGCGGCCACCGACAGCGAGGACGGGGACCTCGTCCTCGCCCTGTGGGACAAGGCCGAGTCGGATGGGCAACTCACCCGCAGGGGCGAGGAGTTCGGCCCGAAGGTGCGGGCGCTGCTCGACGCGATGGCGAAGGTGGGGTACGGCAACCTCAGCGGACGCGGCAAGCAGGAGATGCGGTCGACCGCCCGGCGGACGCAGCAGCGGCTGCCGGGGCTGTTCGCGCGGATCGTGCGGGACGGCGAGAAGATCGACGTCGTCAGCTCCGGGCAGGGCCGGGCCGTCGACAGCGCCGACCTGTACACCGGTGCCCTCGCCGAGACCGACCCGGCGCTGAAGCCGCTGATCGGGCCGACCCGCACCGACAAGGACCTGCTGTACTTCCACAAGGCGGCGGGCGGCGCCGCGTACCGCGACTACATCGCCCACGACCAGCGCCTGGCGAGCACGCTCAAGAGCATCACCGACCAGCCCCGCACGCACGAGGCTGCCCGCAGCGTGCTGCGGCGGATCTTCAAGGGCGCCTTCGTCGACCGGATCACCGACCGGGTCACCGCCGCCCGGGCCGTCTACAACCTGTACGCCATCGCCCCCGCCATGAGCGAGGAGAGCCCGGGCGGCAAGGGCTGGGGCATGGACCGCTACCTCTCGCACCGCGACGCGGCCTGGTTCGGCTTCCTCGGCGACACCGAGGACTTCTACGAGAAGGGGCCCGGCTTCGCCGACAGCGACATCACCTACAAGATGGCCGGTGTCCTGCTCGACGACCTCTTCGAGCAGGTCGAGGCCAAGCGGGCAGGCACCAGTGCCCTCGGCGCCGAACTCCGCTTCACCCACGCCGAGGAGATCATCCCGCTCGCGGCCCTGATGGGCCTGCCCGGCAGCACGAAGCCGGCGGCACCACAGCAGCCGTACACCTACGCCGACAACCCCTGGCGGGGCGCGTCGGTCGCCCCGCTGGGCGTGAACATCCAGTGGGACGTGTACGAGAAGGACGGCCGCTACCTGGTGCGCATGCTCTACAACGAGAAGGAGACCCCCTTCAAGGCCACCTGCCACCCGCTCTCCAAGGGCAGCAAGTTCTACGACCTGAACGAACTGGAACACTGCTTCGGACGCGCCTGACGGCCGGTCGGAGAGGGCGGATACGATCACGGCTCGTCGTCGTAGGACCGGGGAGGGGCCGTGATCGAGCAGCAGAAGACCGAGGTCGTGCTGGAGTACGAGCTGCAGCACGCGGATTTGGTGGACGCGGTCCGGCTCATCCTGCGCAAGCGGAAGTCGGGCTTCGTCTACCGGCTGCCCTTCGTCCTCACGGTCGCCCTGCTGGGCGTGGCGCTGATCCTGCTGCAGGCGCGGTCGGGCCGGCTGGACTTCTTCTCGTTCTTCCTCCCGCTGTACGCGGTGCTCCTGTATTTCTTGCCGCACCTCTCCGCCGGCCGGCTCCTGAAGGCGAACGCCCACCAGGGCCGCCTGCGGCTGACCGCGGACGAGGAGGGTCTCCGGATGGTCGGCGCCCAGGCTGACCTGCGCACGACATGGCGCAACTACGGCAGCTACGCCGAGAACGACCGGGTGTTCGTGCTGCGCAGCCCGGACCGTGCCGGACGCTGCGCCAATGTACTGGTCAAGCGGGGTGCGGCCGATCCCGCGGAGATCGACCGACTGCGCACACTGATCGGCCACCACCTGCCGAAGGTGTAGGCCGACGTCAGCCTGAACCGCACGACAAGCGGCTCAACCCGCGGCGCAGTCCGCGCAGGTGCCGAAGATCTCCACCGTGTGGGCCACGTTGACGTAGCCGTGCTCCGCGGCGATGGCCTCGGCCCATTTCTCGACCGCCGGGCCCTCGACCTCGACCGCCTTGCCGCAGGTGCGGCAGACGAGGTGGTGGTGGTGTTCGCCGCTGGAGCAGCGGCGGTAGACGGACTCGCCGTCGGAGGTGCGCAGGACGTCGACCTCACCTGCGTCGGCGAGGGACTGGAGGGTGCGGTAGACCGTGGTCAGGCCGACCGAGTCGCCCTTGTGCTTGAGCATGTCGTGGAGCTCCTGCGCGCTGCGGAACTCGTCGACCTCGTCCAGGGCCGCCGCCACGGCGGCCCGCTGGCGGGTCGCACGGCCCTTCACGGGCGGTCCAGCGGTCGTCACCGGTTGCCTCCTTGCATCTGCGTCTGCCGGCCATTGTGCCAGCCCGGCATGCGCGCAGTCAGACTCCGACCTCGTCGGCGGCCCCGCGTGTGGCCGGAATCGAGCACTCCGCGGGGTCCCCGGCAGCGCGGCCCGCGGCGGCCGCACGGGCCCGGCGCCGGGCCAGCGGAGTGGCCAGCGCGGTCAGCACGAGGAACGCGGCGATGGTCAGCAGAACGATCGTCGCGCCGGGCGGCACGTACTGGTAGTACGAGGTGATCGTGCCGCTGATCGTCACGGTCACCCCGATGGCGACGGCGATCGCGAACGTGGCGGTGAAGCTCCGGCTGAGCTGCTGTGCCGCCGCCACCGGGACCACCATCAGCGCGGACACCAGGAGCAGGCCGACCACACGCATCGCGACCGTCACGGTCACCGCCGCCGTGACCGCCGTCAGCAGGTTCAGGGCGCGCACCGGCAGTCCGGTCACCCGCGCGAACTCCTCGTCCTGGCTGACCGCGAACAGCTGCCGGCGCAGGCCGAGCGTCACCAGCAGCACGAAGGCGGCCAGTACGCAGATCGCGGTCACGTCGGACTGCGACACCGTGGACAGGGAGCCGAACAGGTACGACATCAGGTTCGCGTTGGAGCCGCCCGGCGCGAGGTTGATCAGCATCACACCGCCGGCCATGCCGCCGTAGAAGAGCATCGCGAGGGCGATGTCGCCGCGCGTCCTGCCGTACCAGCGGATCAGCTCCATCAGCACCGAGCCGAGGACGGAGACCGCCGTGGCCATCCACACCGGGGAGGCGGACAGCAGGAAGCCGAGGCCGACGCCGGTCATGGCGACGTGGCCGATGCCGTCGCCCATCAGGGCCTGGCGGCGCTGGACCAGATAGATCCCGACGGCGGGGGCGGTGATGCCGACCAGAACGGCGGCGAGCAGCGCCCGCTGCATGAAGGCGTAGTTCAGGAAGTCCATCAGCTCAGCAGTCCCGTGCGGATCGGTTCGGTGCCCGCCGGTGCGTGCGGGTGTACGTGGTCGTGGCCGGGCAGCGCATGCTGGCCCACCGCGCGCGGCGGCGGCCCGTCGTGCAGGACGCAGCCGTCGCGCAGGACGACGGCCCGGTCGATCAGGGGCTCCAGGGGGCCCAGTTCGTGCAGGACGAGCAGGACGGTCGTACCGGCGGCGACCTGCTCGCTCAGCGTCTGGGCGAGCACCTCCTGGCTGGCCAGGTCGACGCCGGCCATCGGCTCGTCCATGATCAGCAGCTCGGGTTCGGCGACCAGGGCGCGGGCGATCAGCACGCGCTGGTGCTGGCCGCCGGACAGGGCGTTCACCGAGTCCTTGGCCCGGTCCGCCATGCCGACCAGCTCCAGGGCCCGCCGTACGGCCTCGTGGTCGGCCTTGCGGAACAGCCCGAAGCGGGTGCGGGACAGCCGGCCCGCGGAGACGATCTCGGTCACCGTCGCCGGGACCCCGCCCGCGGCCGTGGTGCGCTGCGGCACGTATCCGACGCGCGCCCAGTCGCGAAAGCCGCGGCGCGGGGTGCCGAACAGCGCGATCTCGCCGCCGCTGACCGGCACCTGGCCGATGAGGCTGCGGATCGCGGTCGACTTGCCGGAACCGTTCGCGCCGAGCAGCGCGACGACCTCGCCGCGGTTCACGGTGAGATCGATTCCGCGCAGGACGGGGCGCGAGCCCAGCTCGGCCCGCACGTCGCGCATCGATATGACGGGCTCACCCATGGCGTCGTCCTCCGTAAAGATCATTTCTCTCCCAGGGCCGTTCGGAGCGCCTTGAGGTTCGCCTCCTGGACCGAGAAGTAGTCCGTGCCGCGGGACTTGTCCGTGATGCCCTCGATCGGGTCGAGGACGTCGGTCTTCAGGCCCGCGTCCCGGGCGACGGTCTTCGCGGTCTTGTCGCTGACGAGCGTCTCGTAGAACACGGTCGTGACTCCGTCGGCCCGCGCCATCTTCTCAAGGTCCTTGACACGGGCGGCGCTGGGCTCCGACTCCGGGTCGAGGCCGTTGATGGCCTCCTCGGTCAGGCCGTAGCGCTCGGCGAGGTAGCCGAAGGCGGCGTGGGTGGTGAGGAAGACCTTGGTCTTCGTGTTCGCCAGGCCGTCCTCGAACCGCGTGTTCAGCTCGTCGAGCTTCTTGACCAACGCCGCGGTGTTCTTCCGGTAGTCGGCCGCGTGGTCCGGGTCCGCCTTCTCGAAGGCCGCGCCGACCCCCTTGGCGACCTCGGCGTACTTCACCGGGTCCAGCCAGATGTGCGGGTCCTTGCCGGACTCCTCGGTGTTCTCGCCGGTGTCGTGCTCGGCCGCGTGGCCGCCGACCTCGTTGCCGTGCTCCTCCAGCGTGGTCAGCGAGGCGGCGTCGATCTTGGTCTTGAGCCCGGACTGGGCGACCGCGTTGTCGACGGAGGGCTGGAGGTTCTTGAGGTAGAGCACCGCGTCGGACTCTTCGAGCTGCGCGATCTGCCGGGGGCTGATCTCCAGGTCGTGCGGTTCCTGGCCCGGAGAGGTCAGACTGGTGACGTGGACGTGGCTCTTGCCGATCTGCTCGGCGAGGAAGGCCATCGGGTAGAACGACGCGACGACGTCGAACTTGTCCGTCTGCGCCGCCGCGACGCTGTCGCCGGAGCAGCCGGACAGGGTGCCGGTCCCGAGGGCGGTGACCGCGATCGCCGCGGCTGCGGATATGTGACGTCGTCGTACGTTCATGACAGTCATTTTCAACGAAGATGGAAACCGTTGTCAACAAGCTCTGCGGGATGTTCATAGGGGAGGCCGATTTGGTTGAGGGGGAGCCCTCGCCGGTAACCTGAAGCATTCGCTCTGAAGCATCTCGCTTCGTCGCCCGTCGTCGTAATGAAGAGAGCACCGTGGCCGCCGACAAGATCGACACCATCGTCAGCCTGAGCAAGCGCCGTGGCTTCGTATTCCCCTGCAGTGAGATCTACGGCGGTCAGCGCGCCGCCTGGGACTACGGGCCGCTGGGTGTCGAGCTCAAGGAGAACCTGAAGCGTCAGTGGTGGCGCTACATGGTGACGTCGCGCGAGGACGTGGTCGGTATCGACTCGTCCGTCATCCTGGCCCCCGAGGTCTGGGTCGCCTCCGGCCACGTCGCCACCTTCACGGACCCGCTGACCGAGTGCACCTCCTGCCACAAGCGGTTCCGCGCGGACCACCTGGAGGAGGCCTACGAGGCCAAGCACAACCGCCTCCCGGAGAACGGCCTGGCGGACGTGAACTGCCCGAACTGCGGCAACAAGGGCCAGTTCACCGAGCCCAAGCAGTTCTCGGGCCTCCTCTCCACCCACCTCGGCCCGACCCAGGACTCCGGCTCCATCGCCTATCTGCGTCCCGAGACCGCCCAGGGCATCTTCACCAACTTCGCCCAGGTGCAGACCACCTCGCGCCGCAAGCCCCCGTTCGGCATCGCCCAGATGGGCAAGTCCTTCCGCAACGAGATCACGCCCGGCAACTTCATCTTCCGCACCCGCGAGTTCGAGCAGATGGAGATGGAGTTCTTCGTCAAGCCGGGCGAGGACGAGAAGTGGCAGGAGTACTGGATGGAGCAGCGCTGGAACTGGTACACCGGCCTGGGCCTGCGTGAAGAGAACATGCGCTGGTACGAGCACCCGCAGGAGAAGCTCTCCCACTACTCCAAGCGCACCGCAGACATCGAGTACCGCTTCAACTTCGGCGGCAACGAGTGGGGCGAGCTGGAGGGTGTCGCCAACCGCACCGACTACGACCTCGGCGCCCACGCCAAGGCCTCCGGCCAGGACCTCTCCTACTTCGACCAGGAGGCCCAGGAGCGCTGGACGCCGTACGTCATCGAGCCCGCGGCCGGTGTCGGCCGCGCGATGCTCGCCTTCCTGCTCGACGCCTACGTCGAGGACGAGGCGCCCAACGCCAAGGGCAAGATGGAGAAGCGCACGGTGCTGCGCCTCGACCACCGTCTGGCCCCGGTGAAGGTCGCGGTGCTCCCGCTGTCCCGCAACCCCGAGCTGTCCCCGAAGGCCAAGGGGCTCGCCCAGGCGCTGCGCCAGCACTGGAACATCGAGTTCGACGACGCGGGTGCCATCGGCCGCCGCTACCGCCGTCAGGACGAGATCGGTACGCCGTACTGCGTCACCGTCGACTTCGACACGCTTGAGGACAACGCCGTGACGGTGCGTGAGCGTGACTCGATGAAGCAGGAGCGCGTGTCGCTGGACCAGATCGAGGGCTACCTCGCCGGGCGTCTGATCGGCTGCTAGTGCCGTAGCGCGGGGACCTGCCGCCCCTCGGCGCATTGGTCCTTGATACGGGTGCCTCATTGGACCTGTATCAAGGGCCGTCGCGCGTTCAGGGTGGCCCCATGAGCCTCGCTTTCCTCCTCACCACCCTTGTCGTCGTGGCCACCCCCGGTACCGGCGTCGTCTACACCCTCGCCGCCGGGCTCTCCCGCGGCCGCCGCGCGAGCGTCGTCGCGGCCTTCGCCTGCACGCTCGGGATCGTGCCGCACGTCGTCGCCACCGTCACCGGTGTCGCCGCGCTGCTGAACGCCAGTGCCGCCGCCTTCCAGATCCTCAAGTACGCCGGTGTGGCCTACCTCCTCCACATGGCGTGGGCCACGGTCCGGGACAAGGACGCGATCGCCGTCGAGCGGGACACCGCCCCGGTCTCGGCGGCGCAGGTGATCGTCCGGGGCGTTCTGGTCAACCTTCTCAACCCCAAGCTGACGATCTTCTTCTTCGCGTTCCTGCCCCAGTTCGTCAGCCCCGACGAGCCGCACGCGGTCGTCCGGATGCTGGGGCTGAGCGGCGTGTTCATGCTGGCGACGTTCGTCGTCTTCGCGGCGTACGGCGTCCTCGCCGCCTCCGTGCGCAGCCACGTCACCTCACGGCCGGGGGTGATGACGTGGCTGCGGCGGGGCTTCGCGGGGTCGTTCGTGGCGCTGGGGGCGAAGCTCGCCCTCACCGCCCGCTGAGACACGTGGGACTCATGAGACCCATCAGGCTCAACGGCCCTGCAGTGCCTTGACGTTGTCGCCGAAGGTCCAGTTCTTCGAGCCGTCCCAGTTGAGGGACCAGGTCATCAGGCCCTTGAGCGAGGTGCCGTAGTGGCGCCAGGCCTGGGAGACCAGACTCGGGGACATGTAGCCGCCGCCCGCGCCCGGCTGCGCGGGCAGGCCGGGCACCTGCTTGTCGTACGGCACCTTGATCGTCGTACCCTGCACGACCAGCCCCTTGTTCAGGCAGTCGGTCTGCGCGGTGAAGCCCGCCACCGTGCCCGCCGAGTACGAGTCGCCGGAGCAGCCGTACATGCTGCCGTTGTAGTACTGCATGTTGAGCCACCACAGGCGGCCGTTGTCCGCGTACTTCTTGACGATGGGCAGGTACGCGCCCCAGATCGAGCCGTAGGTGATGCTCCCGCCGGTGACGTACGCCGTCTCCGGGGCCATCGTCAGGCCGAAGCCGGCCGGCATCCGGGACAGCACCCCGTCGATGATGCGGATCAGATTGGCCTGTGACGTGGACAGTTGGCCGATGCTGCCGCTGCCCACCAGGCCCGTCTCGATGTCGATGTCGATGCCGTCGAAGTTGTACTTCTTCAGGATCGGGACGATCGTCGCCACGAACCGGTCCGCGACCGCCGACGAACTGAGGTCGATACCGGCCGCCGCGCCGCCGATGGACAGCAGGATCGTCTGACCGGACGCCTTGGCCGCGCACATCTCGGCGGGCGTGGCCACCTTCACGCCGGTGTCCATGCCGTCCTCCCACAGCGCGGTGCCGTCGGAGCGGATGACCGGGAAGGCCGCGTTGATCACGTTGTAGCCGTGGGCGGCGATGCGGGAGTCGGTGATCGGGGTCCAGCCGAAGGGCGGGTGGACGCCGTTGGCGGAGCCGTCCCAGTTCTCCCAGTAGCCCTGGAGGACCTTGCCGGCGGGGCGGGACTTGACCGCGCAGGTGTCGGCCGCGGACGCGGTGGGGGCGGCGGCGATCGAGAGGGGGACAAGGACGGCGGTGGTCAGCGCGGCGGCGAACAGACGCAGCGTGCGGCGCAGCATACGGAGCCTCCCGGTGGGGGTGCGGTGAGGTGTCGTAGGCATGACAGTGTCCGGGTGGTCCAGACCTCTAGTCAATAGGTCTGGACCAAATCGCGACATGCGAGCGACGGCCCGACGCATGGCGGCTGACAAATGACAGCTGACAGATATTGAAATCCGTCAGCTGTCATGCCAGGGTGGATGCATGACGACGCAAACCCGAACCCTCGGAACCACCGGCCCCCAGGTCTCCGCCCTCGGTCTCGGCTGCATGGGCATGTCCCCGCTGTACGGCGAGGCGGACCGGGGTGAGGCCATCGCCACCATCCACGCCGCGCTGGAGGCCGGCGTGAACCTGCTCGACACCGGCGACTTCTACGCCATGGGCCACAACGAGATGCTGATCGGCGAGGCCCTGCGCGGCGCGCCCGCGGCCCGCCGCGAACAGGCGCTGGTCAGCGTGAAGTTCGGCGCGCTGCGCGACCCGGAGGGCAACTGGACCGGCCACGACGGCCGGCCGGTGGCCGTGAAGAACTTCGCCGCGTACTCCCTCCAGCGCCTGGGCGTCGACCACATCGACGTCTACCGGATCGCCCGCCGCGACCCGGACGTGCCGATCGAGGAGACGGTCGGCGCGATCGCGGAACTGGTCGAGAAGGGCTACGTCCGGCACATCGGCCTCAGCGAGGTCGATGCCGCGACGATCCGCCGGGCCGCCGCCACCGCACCGATCGCGGACCTCCAGATCGAGTACTCGCTCATCTCCCGCGGCATCGAGGAGTCGATCCTGCCGACCACCCGTGAACTGGGCATCGGCATCACCGCGTACGGCGTCCTGTCCCGGGGGCTGATCTCCGGCCACTTCACCCGCGACCGGCAGCTCGCCGCGACCGACTTCCGCGCGCACTCGCCCCGCTTCCAGGGCGAGAACCTCCAGCACAACCTCGACCTCGTCGACGCTCTGCGCAAGATCGCCGAGCAGAAGGGCGTGAGCGTGGCCCAGATCGCGATCGCCTGGGTCCTGTCCCGCGGCGCGGACATCGTGCCGCTGATCGGCGCCCGCACCCGGGAGCGGCTCGGCGAGTCGCTGGGCGCGCTGGACGTCACGCTGGAGGCGGCCGATCTGCGGGCGATCGAGGAGGCCGTACCGGCGGACGCGGCGGCGGGCGACCGCTACCCGGCCGCGCAGATGGCACACCTCGGGACCAAGTAGTGGGACCGGCGCCGGGTACGGTCTAGGCCATGGCACCCAGCACCGAGACCCTGACCGCCGAGCGCATCCTCGAGGCGACCGAGGAGGTGCTGCGCCGCCACGGCCCGGCGAAGGCCACCGTGGTGGACGTGGCCCGCGCGCTCGGCGTCAGCCACGGCAGCGTCTACCGGCACTTCCGTACGAAGGCCGCGCTGCGGGAGGCCGTGACCAAGCGGTGGCTGGACCGCACGTCGGAGGCGCTGTCCGGCATCGTCACCGCCGACCGGGACCCCGAGTCCCGGCTGCGGGACTGGCTGGCCGGCCTGTTCGCGGCCAAGCGGCGCAAGGCGGGCGACGACCCCGAACTGTTCCGCACGTACACGGTGCTCGCCGAGGAGAACGTCACGGCGGTCGCCGACCACATCGCCGACCTGACCGCCCAGCTGGCCCGCATCATCCAGGACGGCACCACCACCGGCGCCTTCACCACCCCCGACCCGGACGTCACCGCCCGCGCGGTCTTCCAGGCGACGGGCCGCTTCCACGACCCGGGCTACGCCCGCGAGTGGGAACGCCCCGGAGCGGACGAGGAGTTCACAGCGGTGGTGGACCTGCTGGTCCGGGGGCTGCGGGGCTAGGGCCTGTCGGCTGATTCCCGCCTGCCGCGCGACGTCCGGCACGCGCGCTCGCATGCGCCGAATGCAGCGCGGTCCGGTCCTGTCGTCGCGGTGCCGGCGCTTACCGGGGGCGTCGCCCTCGCGCCGGGCCGGCGCTGAACGCCGCCTCTGCGGGCGTCAGTTCCCCGCCTGTCCCGCCCCGCGCCACACCCGCCGTGAGGGGCAGCCGGTCTCGGCGTGGGCCGGCAGCGAGTGGCGGGCCCGCCCCGCACCCTCCCCGCTCACTGCGCCTAGCGCTGCGCGGCGCTCGCCGTGCAGTTCCAGAAGTCCCTCATCAGCGGGGGCGGGACCGGGTTTCGCATGGCCACCTGGGTCAGCAGGATCGTGATCGTGCCGGTGGGCGGGACGATGTGGGCCGTGGTGCCCGTGCCGCCGACCCAGCCGTAGCGGCCGGGGACGTTCCACGGTTCGGCGGGGGTGACGTCCACCTGGCCGCCGTAGCCCCAGCCCTGGCCCTCCAGGAAGAGGGCGCCCAACTCGCGCTGGGCGGCGGTGAGATGGTTCGTGGTCATGCGGCTCACCGAGGTCGGGGAGAGCAGACGGTGGCCGTTGCCCTCGCCGCCGTTCAGGAGCATGCGGGCGAAGGCAAGGTAGTCGTCGGCCGTCGAGGCCAGGCCTCCGCCGCCCGACGGGAAGACCGGCACCCGGCTCCAGTCGCCGTCCGGGGTGTCCGCCAGCTCCAGCGTGCCCTCGTCGGGACCGGGGCGGTAGTAGCTCGTGAAGCGGTGCCGCTTCGACGCCGGGACCTCGAACCCCGTGTCCGTCATGCCGAGCGGCTCGAAGATCCGCTCCGCGAGGAACTCCGGGAGCGTACGCCCCGACGCCCGCGCCACCAGGACGCCCTGGAGGTCGGAGCACGTCTGGTACAGCCACGCCTCGCCCGGCTGGTACAGCATCGGTACCCGGGCGAGCGCTGCCACCCAGGTGTCCGGGTCCGGGTACTCCTGCGGGGCCCGGCCGTCCTTCTGGACCTCGAACAGGGCGCCCACCGCCGGGAGCGAGAAGTCGGACGGGAAGCCCCAGCCGGCCCGCGAGCTGAGCAGATCCTCCACCGTGATCGGGCGGGCCGCCGGCACCAGGTCGTCCAGGGGGCCGGCCGGGGTCCGGACCACCATCGGCTCGGACAGCTCCGGCAGCCAGGCGTCCACGGGGTCGTCGAGCCCGATCCGGCCGTCCTCCACCAGCATCAGCACCGCCGCCGCCGTGACCGGCTTGGTGATCGACGCGATCCGGAACACCGAGTCCCGGGCCATCGGTGCGGAGCCGTCGGCGTCCACGGAGCCGACGGCCACGACCTCGACGTCGTCACCGCGGGCGACCAGGCCCACGGCACCGGGCACCGAGCCCTCGTCCAGGTGCCTTCGCAGGGTGTCGTACAGGGCGCTGGTCATGTCCGGCCTTCCGGTGCGGGGCGTCGTACCGGGTACGACTCTCCGCGCGGCCGGAACTCATCGGGCCGGCTGCACCGGCGTCGGGTCCACCGTGGCCTGGTGCGCCTCGGCGAGATGCTCCTCGGCCTTCAGCCAGGGCAGGAACTGTGCCCCCTTGCGCCAGCCGCACGTCTCACATCTGATCGTGCGCTGTACTCCCGTGCGTTGCACCCGGACCACGTGCTCCCGCCCGTGCCCGTCCCAGCGGCTCACCTTGCTCGAGCTGATCTGCGGCATGACGCCTCCAGCGTCCCTGTCCGGTGAATCTCGAACAGCTAGGAGTGTGCAGCAAGACCAACATCAACAGGGGGAGTCGCCCGGCGAGTTGGCCAAGCTGTGGCCAAGGCGTCAGCTGATCGTTCTCGGCAGACGCAGGCTCAGCACACCGGTGAGGGCCACCCCCGCCAGCTGCACCAGCAGCGTCGTGACCAGGGCGTTCCGCATACCGTGCCCCGGGATCAGGGAGAGGAACAGCGTGCCCAGCGTCGCCACGCCCAGCGCCAGGGCCGACTGCTGCGTGGTCACCATCACACCGCTGCCGACGCCCGCCCGCACCGACGGCACCTCGGACAGCACGATCCGCATCACGACGGGCAGTTGGAGCGCCTGCCCCGCACCGGCGACGGCGACACCGGGGAGCAGTTCGACAAAGCCCAGGCCGGGCCAGTCGCGCCAGGCGGCCAGCGCGATCAGCGCCACGCCCACCCCCTGGATCAGCGAGCCGGCGGTCACCACACGGGTGCCGTACCGGGCCACCAGACGCGGCCCGGCGAGCGAGACGAAGAAGAACGCCACCGCCATCGGAGCGAGCGCAAGACCCGCCTGGACCGGGCCGAGGCCCGCACCGCTCTGCAGCGCCACCGCGATCACGAACATGAAGCCGCTGAAACCGATCGAGAACGGCAGCATCAGCACCAGACCCCGGCGCAGCGACGCCAGCGCGAACAGACTCGGCGGGACGAGCGGGGTGCGGCCCCTGCGGTCCGCGCGCCGCTCCACCGCGTAGAACAGCCCGGCCGCGACCGGGAACGCGGCCAGCGACAGCCACGTCCACAGCGGCCAGCCCGCCGCCCGGCCCTCGGTGAGCGGGACGAGAAGCGCGAGCAGGGACAGCGCGAGCAGGACCGTGCCGGGGCCGTCGACCGGCTCGGGCCGCTGCGACCGGGTCTCCGGTACGACGCGGGCGGCGAGGACCAGACCGAGGACGACGACCGGCACATTGACGAGGAACACCGCACGCCAGCCGCTGCCCGCTATGTCCGCGGCGACCAGCACCCCGCCCAGGATCTGGCCCGCCACCATGGACAGGCCCGCCGTGGCGCCGTACAGGCTCATCGCCCTGGCGCGGCGCGGGCCCGTGGTGGCCGCCTGGATGGTGGCGAGGACCTGCGGCAGCATCGCGGCGGCCGAGGCGCCCTGCGCGACCCGCGCCGCGACCAGGCTCCAGGCACCCGGTGCCAGCCCGCAGGCCAGCGAGGTGAGGCCGAAGGCGGCCATGCCGCCGAGAAAGAGCCGGCGCCGGCCGAACAGGTCGCCGAGCCGCCCGCCGAGGACCAGCAGGACGGCGTACGCGACCCCGTACCCGGCGACGACGAGTTCGAGGACGGCCTCGCCCGCGGCGAGGTCCCTGCCGATCGTGGGCAGGGCGACGTTGACGATGAAGAAGTCGACCAGAGGAAGGGCCGCGGCCAGCAGTACGGTGAAAAGTCCCAGGCCGCCGAGCGAGGCAGACACGGCCGGGGACCGGACTGTCGGTGTGGTGACGGTTTCGGTCATGATCCCGAGCCTGCTCCGCGGCTCAGACTGGTACCAGAGTCTTCTTGTCCTGGTAGAAGAACTACCTGGAAACAGGCTTCGCGCAGGGGCAGGCTGGGGACATGACGTCCATGACCGAAGAGGCGCCCGCCCAGCCGATACGGGGCTCGGAGATCCTGCGGCACGAGCTGGCCACCTTTCTGCGCAGCCGCCGTGAGCGGATCTCCCCGGAGCAGGTGGGGCTGCCGCGCGGCGCGCGCCGCCGGACCCCGGGCCTGCGCCGCGAGGAGGTCGCGCACCTCTCCGCGGTCGGTGTGACCTGGTACACCTGGCTCGAACAGGCGAGGGACATCCAGGTCTCCGTACAGGTGCTGGACGCGCTCGCGCGTACGCTCAGGCTCGACGCCAGCGAACGCGCCCACCTCTTCCAGCTGGCCGGCGCCACCGACCCCACGCCCGCCGCGAGCTGCCAGACCGTGACCCCGGCCCTGCGCGAGATGCTGCGCCGGCTGGAGCCCGTCCCGGCCTGCATCCAGAACAGCCGGTACGACATCCTCGCCTACAACCGCACCTACGGCCGGCTCCTCGGCGACCTCGACGCCGTACCGCCCGAGGACCGCAACTGCATGCTGCTCGTCCACACCAACCCCGACTGGCGGCAGGCGATCGTCCACCTGGAGGAGACCAGACGGCTCATGGCCGCACGGCTGCGCGCCTCGATGGCCGGTCATCTGGGCGAGCCCGCTTGGAAGATGCTGATCAAGCGGCTGACGGCGGAGTCGGCGGAGTTCCGCGCCAACTGGGACCGGTACGAGGTCGTCAACGCCCGCACCAAGATCAAGTACTTCCGCAACCGGGACGTGGGCCCGCTCACCCTGGAGCACACGGACCTGTGGCTGAGCCCGGAGGCCGGGGCCCGGATGGTGACGTACGTGCCGGCGGACGAGGAGTCCCGGGAGCGGCTGGAGAAGCTGTACGCCCTCGTCCTCGCCCAGCAGGATCAGGCGGTGACGCCCGCCGCCTCCCTGATCTCCGGCGACTGAAGCCGCTGAGCGGTGCGCTCGGCCGTGCGGCGGGCCCAGCGGCCGCTGGTGAGCATGCCGACGACGAGCACCGCGAGGCCGCACACCGTGAGGATCCACCACCCCGGCCGGGCTGCCGACACGAACACGTTCCGGTACGGCGACGAGCCCACCCCGGAGGCCAGTACGGCGCCGATCACGGCCACGCCCAACGTCTGCCCCAGCTGTCTGCTGGTGGAGGCCACGGCCGCGGCCACCCCGGCCTGGGCGCGCGGCATCCCCGACACCGCCGTGTTGGTGATCGGCGCGTTGACGAAGCCGAAGCCGATGCCGAACAGGACGTACCCGGCGAACAGCGTGGCGTCGGACGTCTCCGCCTCGAACGCGGCGAACAGCACCCCGCTCGTGGTCATCGCCAACCCCGCGATCAGCAGCGGCAGACGCGGCCCCCGGCTGCCCACCAGCCGTCCGGACAGCGGCGCGCACAGGAACGTCGGCACCGCCATCGGCAGCATCCACAGCCCCGCGTGCAGCGCGTCGAGCCCGCGCACGTTCTGCAGATAGAGCGTGGACAGGAACAGGAAGCCGCCCAGCGCCGCGAACGCGCTGATCGCGATCACCGTGGCGCCGCTGAACGGCACCGAACGGAAGAAGCGCAGATCGATGAGGGGCTCCTCGCGCCGGGGCTCGTACCGGAGCAGCCCGAGCAGGGCGACGAGGGCCACGGCGGCGAACGGGGCCACCGTGCCGGGGCCCGAGGAGGGCGCCTCGATGATCGCGTACGTCAGCGAGCCGAACAGCGCGATCACCAGCAGCTGGCCGACGGGGTCGGGGCGGCGGGCCTTGGGCGCGCGGGACTCGGGGACGTAGCGCAGGGTGAGGAGCAGCGCGGCGAGGCCCACCGGCAGATTGACCCAGAAGATGGAGCGCCAGCCGACCGACTCCACCAGCAGGCCGCCGACCAGCGGTCCCGCGGCCATCGATATGCCGACGACCGCGCCCCACACGCCGATGGCGCGGGCGCGCTCACGCGGGTCGGTGAAGGTGTTGGTGATGATCGACATGGCGACCGGGTTGAGCATGGAGCCGCCGATCGCCTGGAGCATGCGGAACGCGATCAGTGCGTCGAGGCTGGGCGCGAGGGAGCAGAGCAGCGAGCCGAGCGAGAACACGATCAGGCCCGCCATGAAGACCCTCTTGCGGCCGACCCGGTCGGCCGTGGAGCCCGCGAGCATCAGCAGCGAGGCCAGCACCAGCGTGTAGGCGTCGATCGTCCACTGCAGCCCCGACGTACCGGCGCCCAGTTCGTGCTGCATCGACGGCAGGGCGACGTTCAGGGCGGTGACGTCGAGGCTCACGATCAGCAGGCTCATACAGCAGATCGCGAGGACCAGTTGGCGTCGACGAGGGCTGAACTCGGGCATGCGTTGCATCGTACGCCGATTTCAATAGTGCGTCTAACTAATGACTGGGGCATCTGTCGTCGTACGCGACAATGGGGGAATGCCCACGCCCGCGTCCCCTCTCCAGATCGGCCCGCACACCGTCCAGCCGCCCGTCGTGCTGGCCCCCATGGCCGGCATCACCAACGCGCCCTTCCGCACCCTGTGCAGGGAGTTCAGCGAGGGCAAGGGCCTCTTCGTGAGCGAGATGATCACGACCCGGGCGCTGGTCGAGCGCAACGAGAAGACGATGCAGCTGATCCACTTCGACGCGACCGAGAAGCCGCGCTCGATCCAGCTGTACGGCGTCGACCCGGCGACCGTGGGCAAGGCCGTCCGCATGATCGCGGAGGAGGACCTCGCCGACCACATCGACCTGAACTTCGGCTGTCCGGTCCCGAAGGTGACCCGCAAGGGCGGCGGCTCGGCCCTGCCCTACAAGCGCAACCTGCTGCGGGCCATCCTGCGCGAGGCGGTCTCCGGCGCCGGTGACCTGCCGGTCACGATGAAGATGCGCAAGGGCATCGACGACGACCACATCACCTATCTCGACGCCGGCCGGATCGCGGTCGAGGAGGGCGTCACCTCCATCGCGCTGCACGGTCGCACCGCCGCCCAGCACTACGGCGGCACGGCGGACTGGGACGCCATCGCCCGTCTCAAGGAGCACGTCCCGGAGATCCCGGTCCTCGGCAACGGCGACATCTGGTCGGCCGAGGACGCGCTGCGGATGGTGCGGCAGACGGGCTGCGACGGGGTGGTCGTCGGCCGCGGGTGCCTCGGCCGTCCGTGGCTGTTCGCGGACCTGGTGGCGGCGTTCGAGGGCCGGACCGACGACATCGAGCGGCCTTCGCTGCGCGAGGTCGCCGACATCATGGTCCGGCACGCCACCCTGCTCGGGGAGTGGATCGGCGACGAGTCGCGGGGCGTCATCGACTTCCGCAAGCACGTCGCCTGGTATCTGAAGGGCTTCTCGGTCGGCTCCGAGATGCGCAAGCGGCTCGCGATCACCTCCTCGCTGGAGGAACTGCGGGCCGGCCTCGACGAACTGGACCTCGACCAGCCCTGGCCCGTCGGCGCCGACGGGCCCCGCGGCCGTACGTCCGGCAACAACCGGGTGGTGCTGCCGGACGGCTGGCTGAAGGACCCGTACGACTGTGCCGGTGTCAGCGAGGAAGCCGAGCTGGACACCTCCGGCGGCTGATCAGCCCTTCTTGGGGTGCGGGGTCGAGCCGTAGGCCGTCAGGAAGCGGTCGCGGAAGGAACTCATCTTCCACACCGGCGCGTTGTGCGCGGGGCGCAGTCCGTCCGTCCAGTTCCAGTCGGCGATCTTGTCGAGGACCTTCGGGTCCTTGGCGACGATCGAGATCGGCACGTCACGGCTGGCGTGGTTGCCGCTGACCCGGGCGATGGGCTGGTGGTCGCCGAGGAAGACGAGCACGGTGTTGTCGTTGCCGTAGCGCTCCAGCCACTCGGTCAGGGCGGTCACCGAGTACTGGATCGACTTGCCGTACTCCTGCCGGGACTTGGTGGTGTCGGCGATGACGTCGGACGCCTTGTTGCCCGCCGCCTGGATGCCCTTGAAGACCGAGCCGTCGCCCAGCTGGTCCCAGCCGACCATCTTCGGGATCGGTGCCCACGGCTGGTGGCTGGAGGTCAGGATGATCTCCGACATCAGCTGCTTGCCGTCGGCGCGCTTCTGGCTGTGCACCCGCTGCTGGAACTGTTCGAGGGCGTACTGGTCGGGCATGGTCGACCAGCTGAACTTCGGTCCCTTGTAGCCCAGCTGGAAGGCGTTGTAGACCTTGTCGAGGCCGTAGTACTTCTGCTCGGGCCAGCCCTTCTGCACGCCCGGCATCACGCCGACCGTGTCATAGGCGCCGGTCTTCTTGAAGACCTTGGTCAGGCTGAGGTGGTCGCTGGCCATCACGGTGCGGTAGCGCTGCTGGTTGCTGATCCACAGGCCCGACAGCGTGGTGGAGTGGCCGAGCCAGCTGCTGCCGCCGTACGTCGCCGACGTCAGCCAGCCGCTCTTCGCGTGGAAGCCCGCCTTCGCCAGGGCCGCCGTGCGCTCGTCGAGCGTCTTGTCGACACCGGGTGCCTCGATCGGGTCCTCGACGGCGCTGCGGCCGTAGCTCTCGATGAACGTGAAGATCATGTCCTTGCCGCGCAGATCGGGGACCAGCTGGTCGGCCGGGGTGTTCCCGAACTTGTCGACCTTGGCGACGTTCGCGAACTCCGCCTCGTCCCGGAGCGTGTCCCGCACGGTCCGCGCCTGGACCTTCAGCACACCGGCGGTGTGCTGCGAGGCGATCGGTATGCCGCCGACGGTGAGACCGAGCGCGGTGCAGGTGATCCAGACGGTGCCGACGATCAGCGTGGCCTTCGAGGTCCTGGCCCGGTGCTTCGCCAGCAGGTTGCCGAGCCGCACGGTGGCCAGGGCGACGAGGGTCATCAGCAGGAAGACGAGGAGCACGACGCCGACCGTGATGCCCATCTCGGCGGTCCCGCCCAGGGTGTCGTCGAGGTAGGCGCGGGCGTCATTGAACAGGGACCAGTCCAGGATGATGTTGAAGTGCCGGCCCAGGTATTCGTTGAACCCCATGTCGAACAAGTTCAGCACGGTGATCGCGCCGAGCAGCGCGCCGGACAGCGCCGACACCACCAGCCGGGGCTTCCGCGGCAGGCTGAGCAGCACCACCGCGCCCATGACCGCCTCGGCCGGCAGCCGCATGAACTCGACGGGCTTCAGGTTGCCGAGGGTGCTCGGCAACTGGAGGCAGATGTAGACGAGGGCGGCGGACAGCACGGTGGTGACGACGGAGAGGACACGGGCGGCGGTGGGGTACTTGGCCCGCCAGCCGCGCCAGATCCGCCGTATGCGCCTGCTGGAGGGGGCTGGGGGTTCGGGTGCGGTGGCGGGGGTGGCTGTGGTGGGGGTCGCGGTGGCGGGGGATTCGGACGCAGGGGTTTGGGACGCAGGGGTTTTGGACGCAGGTGTTGAGGTGCCGGCTTCCGCGTCGGTGGCCACTTCGGCGTCGAGCTGCGGCTCGGCGGGGGTTTCGGCGGAGGGTTCCGTGTCGGCGGCGGATTCCCCGGCCTCGGCCGTCGCCCTGCCTGCGGCCGGGCCGTCAGCCTCGGCGGCGGGAGCCGGGGCGCCGGGAACAGCGGTGGCGGGAGGTGAGGTGTCGCTCCCGGTGTCATCTGGCAGGGCGGCCTTGCGGCCCTCGGCCACCACCGGACGACCGGACTCGGCGCGCGCGGCCTCCGCTGCTCGGCCGGATTCGGCCCGCGCGGATTTGGCCCGCGTCGACCCGGCACCGGCGGACGCCGCACCGGCAGGCGCCGTAACGGCAGACTCCGCGCCGGCT
>NZ_JBVHLX010000001.1:635657-943891 GCF_055558775.1 Streptomyces sp. NPDC025638
CTGACGCAGCCGCGTCGTCCCGGGGCTTCCCCGCTGCGGTGCCGCTCTCCTCGGCCTCGGCCCCGCTCGCTGCCGCGGCCGCCGTGGGCTCGGCTCGCGTCGACCCGGCACCGGCGGACGCCGCACCGGCAGGCGCCGTAACGGCAGACTCCGCGCCGGCTGACGCAGCCGCGTCGTCCCGGGGCTTCCCCGCTGCGGTGCCGCTCTCCTCGGCCTCGGCCCCGCTCGCTGCCGCGGCCGCCGTGGGCTCGGCTTCCTCGGTACCGGGCGCCTCGGCCCGCGGCCTACCGCCCGCTGTCGCTCCTGCTCGCGCCGCCCGGACGGCCTTCGGCTCGGCCTCCGCGGTCTTCGCCGTACCGGCGGCCTCCGGCTCGGCTGCCCCCGCCAGGGCGGCGGGAACGACCTCCGTCGCCCCGTCCTCCGGCTCCCTGACCGCGGTCCCCTCTGCGGAGCCGCTGGGTTCCACGGCCGTACTGCCTGACTGGCGCGTGCTCGTGTGCTGAGGCACCCGGAGGTCCTTCCGTGCGAGGCCCGTGACGGAGCGGCGGGCCACGCTGGGGAGGCTGGGCAGGGCCGGGAACGCCCCGGCCCGCCTGGCCCGCCGCCTTCCCGTACGGTTCGCCGCCGGTGCCTGTTCAGGGCCCCGGGCAAACACCCGGCAAACGGCTCGTCAACACTCGTGCTAGGCGCCCCCGACGGCCGTGAGCAGCGCCAACGGGGCTGCCGCGGAACGGGACTCCCGGACGCACGCGTGCGGGTAGGGGACCGGCTCCGCATGGGTGTCGCGGCCGTAGCCGGCGAGGACCTCGGGGAGCCGGTGGCCGGTCGCGGTGGCCGCGTCGACCAGGGCGTGGGCGACCGTGCGGGCCTCGTCGTGCAGGCCGTATCGGGCCAGGCCCAGGGTGATCAGCGCGTTGTCGTGCGGCCAGACCGAACCCCGGTGGTACGAGAGGGGGTGGTACGCCGCCTGACCGGACGCCAGGGTGCGTACGCCCCAGCCCGAGAAGAAGTCCGGTTCGACGAGCCGTCGGCCCACCACCTCGCCGTACTCCTTGTCCAGGAGGCCGGACCACAGCAGATGCCCCGCGTCGGACGCCAGCGCGTCGACCTGGCGGCCCTCCCCGTCCAGCGCGAGCGCCGGGAAGGAGTGCTCCGGCATCCAGAAGTCCCGCTGGAAGCGGTCGCGCAGGTCGGCGGCGGCCTGTTCGAGCAGGGCCGCGTAGGTCTCGTCCTCCCACACGGCGCGGGCCACCGACGCCGTGCGGCGCAGCGCGTCGTACGCGTACCCCTGGGCCCCCGCCGCCATCACCGGGCCGGTTGCGCGGGTGCCGTCGGCCGAGCAGATGGCGCCGGGGGAGTCCTTCCAGTTCTGGTTGGCGAGACCGCCCCGGTCGGCCCGGTAGACCAGATAGCCGCGCGAGGTCAGCCCGCCGTGGTCCAGCATCCAGCCGACCGCCGCGCGGGCGTGCGGCTCCAGACGGCGGGCCAGGGCCGAGTCCCCGGTCCGCTCGACGTACGCGCCGAGCAGGATCAGGAAGAGCGGGGTCGCGTCGACCGAGCCGTAGTAGCGCCGGAACGGCACCTGCCCGAAGTGCGCCAGCTCCCCGTGCCGCACCTCGTGCACGATCTTGCCGGGCTGGGCCACCGAGGACGTACCCGTCTCCGTCGCCTGGGTGGCGGCGAGCGCGGGCAGTGTGGCGGCGGCCAGCCGGGGTCGGTAGGGGAGGGCGAAGAGGGAGGTGAGCAGGGCGTCCCGGCCGAGGAGGGTCAGGAACCAGGGCGCCCCGGCCGCCGGTACGCGCAGTTCCTCGCCGTCGGGGCCGGTCGCCGGGACCTGGAGCGCGGCGAGGTCGGCGAGGCCGCGGGCACAGGCCGCCGCCAGCTCCGGCCAGCCCGTCGGGAAGGCCACGCCCTCCACGAACTCGCCCTCCAGCGCCAGGAGTTGCTCGTTCACGGCGGCCGGGGACCGCGGCACGCGCAGCGCGCGCCTCTCGCCGTGCGGGCGGGCGATGACGCGCAGCACCAGCTCCGTCGTGCCGTGCGGTTCGAGGTCCAGGGTCCATACGAGCCGCCGGGCGCCGGTGCCGGTCTCCTCGACGCCGTCCGGGGCCGGGTCGGACGTGATGGTCGTACAGGAGCGCCACTCACCGCGCCGGTAGGTGAACTCCACGCCGTCGTCGAGGACCTGGCGGGAGCGTACGACGCCGGTCTTGGTGTAGGTGCGGTGGTCGGAGCGGAGCTCGAACTGGTCGACGAAGTCGGCGTCGGCGGTGATGGCCAGGCGCACCGTGGTCGGCACCGGGCGGTTGCTGGTCACCCGCAGCGACTCGACGAACGACGCGTCGCCGACGGCCTGTTCACGGAAGAGGGTGTGCGCGGGCGGCTCCGTGCGGCCACCGCGCGGTACGAGTACACAGCGCGCCCCGTCCCCGTCCGCGACCGGTGTGAGCGCCTCGGGCACCGCGCCGTCGATCGTCAGCTGCCAGCGGCTGAGGTGCCGGGCGTCGCGCACGAATAACCCGTCCGGGGAGCTGTTGCCCCGTACGCCGCTGATGTCACCGCGGTCGCCGACGGCGGCGAAGGTCTCGCCGTGCACGAGCAGGTGATGCCGGTCCGTCATCCCCGGTCCCCTCCCTTGTCACTCCTGTGGAACGTTCCGGTGCCCGCCCCGGACACGTCGTGTGCCGGGGTTTTGCCAAGTCCTGGTGGCTCCTGCAGCAGATCCAGCGCGAGGGCGGCGGTCCAGCCGAAGCCGGTCGCGCCGCATGCCTCGCCGGTGTACGGGTCGACGTATTCGGCGAAACCGGTCGCGTCGGCCGTCTCCACGACCGCCTCCCGCAGCGCGTCCGCCCGCTCCCGTTCGCCGTGTGTGCGCAGCCCGCGCTCCAGCAGCCAGCCGGTGTTGAACCAGGCCGGACCGCGCCAGTAGCGGTGCGGGTCGAAGGCCTCGCCGAGGAGGTCGTAGCTGGGCACCAGGCGGGTGCTGTCCCCGAGCCCGAAGTGCGGGCCGCCGAGGGTGGCGAGGAGGGCCGTGACGACCTCGCGCGGCAGCTCGGGCAGGAGCAGCGGGACGAGACCGGACACGCCGCGCTCCGGGATCAGAGCGCCGTCGCGCACGTCCCGGCACAGGAAGATGCCCGCCGCCGGGTCCCACAGCCGCTCCACCAGCGCCGCCGTCAGCCGCTCCGCGCGCGCGTGCCGGGCGGTGCCGGGCGCCCCCAGCTCCTGCGCGATCCGCGCCAGCGCGTGCTCGGAGGCGATGAGCAGCGCGTTGAACGCCGGGTCCTCGACGGCGAACTCGCCCTTCCCGTCGGCGTATCCGGCGTCCCGGTAGTCCGCCGCCAGCCGCACGTACCGCCCGTAGTCCAGATCCGTCGGCCGGTCCTCCGGCGCGCCGTGGTCGAGGTCGGCGCGGCGGAAGGAGCGGGCCGGGGCCGGGGTGATCCGGGACAGCGGGGCGTCCCAGCAGGGGCTGTTGTCCATACCCTGTTCCCAGGGGTGCACGACGGACGCGAGCCCGCCGCCGCCCAGGTCCCGCCGGTGCAGCAGATAGCGGTGCCAGGAGGCCAGCCGCGGGTAGCTGCGGGCCAGGAAGCCGCGGGCCCGCGACAGCCCCGGGTCGGCGCAGTGCACCAGCCAGGCCGCCAGCGCGTGCACCGGTGGCTGCACGATGCCCGAGGTCTGTACGGTGCGCGGGGCGCCCGCAGCGCGCCCCGCGGTCGAGGAGCGCCAGAAGTCGGGGCTCGGGAAGTAGGCGTCGAGCGGTACGGAGGGGTTGAACACGATGTGCGGGACGCGCCCGTCGGCCCACTGGGCGGCCAGCAGCGTCTCCAGCTCCGTCTGGGCCCGCAGGGGCGACAGATGCCGCAGCCCGATCGCGATGAACGCGGAGTCCCACGACCACTGGTGCGGATACAGACTGCGCGAGGGCACCGTGGAGGTGCCGGTCCAGTTGTCCGCCAGCACCCGGGCGGCCCTGACGTGCGGCGCATCCGCCGAAAGTGGCGGATCGTATGCAATGGCACGCTCCGTGGGGCGGGCGGTGAGCTGGGCAGTGCGATCCACTCGGGGCTCCCCGAAAAGACGTCCGGCCGACCAGGTTCGGCTGTGGCTACCGTAGGGTTACGTCTATTTAACACGCAAAACTCAATATGTAATGCAAACTTGAGAAACACAAGGGGGTGTGCATGACCGGACAGCCCGGCAGGACCGGCAGAGGCGGCAGTCAGGCCAGCGCCGGCGATCTGCTCGAACTGGTGCGCAGCGGGCGGGCGATCACACGCGGTGCCCTGCAGCAGGCCACCGGGCTGTCCCGGGCCACCGTCGGACAGCGCCTCGACCGGCTGTTCCGGGCTGGTTGGCTGCGCGAGGGAGCCGGCGGTCCGGTCGACTCGCCGCTCGGCGGACGCCCCTCCATCACCCTGGAGTTCGACGACTCCCACGCCGTCGTCCTCGCCGCCGACCTCGACACCCGGCACGCCCGCGCGGCCGTGCTGTCCCTGACCGGCGAGATCCTCGCCGAGCACTCCGGCACGCTGGTCATCGAGGACGGCCCCGAGGTCGTGCTCGGCGAACTCGGCCACTGGTTCGCCGAGTTGCTGGAGAAGGCGGGGCACCGGGCCGACGAGGTGTGCGGGATCGGGCTCGCGGTGCCGGGTCCCGTCGACAGCGAGACCGGCCGGGTCGTACAGCCGCCGATCATGCCGGGCTGGGACGGCTACGACATACGCGGCCGCCTCTCCCGCGCCTTCACCGAGCACACCGGCGCCGCCGCCGTGCCGGTGCTCGTGGACAACGACGCGAACCTCATGGCGTACGGCGAGCAGCGCACCGGACACCCCGGCTGCTCGGCCTTCGTGCTCATCAAGGTGTCGACCGGTATCGGTGCCGGCGTCGTGGTGGGCGGCTCGATCTTCCGGGGCGTCGACGGCGGCGCCGGGGACATCGGGCACATACGGGTGGGTGCGGAGGCGCTGTGCCGGTGCGGTTCGTACGGCTGTCTCGCCGCCGTCGCCAGCGGTGGCGCCGTGGCCCGGCGGCTCGCGGAGGCCGGTGTCCCGGCGGCCTCGGGCTCGGACGTACGGGATCTGCTGGCCTCCGGGCACCCGGAGGCGGCCGCGCTCGCCCGGGAGGCCGGGCGCCGGGTCGGGGACGTCCTGGCGACGGTCGTGACCCTGCTCAACCCCGGTGTGCTGATGATCGCCGGCGATCTGGCCGGAACTCCCTTCCTCACCGGTGTCCGGGAACTGCTGTACCAGCGGGCGCTGCCCCGCTCGACGGCTCATCTGGACGTCGTCACCTCGCGGCTCGGGGATCGGGCCGGGCTGGTCGGCGCGGGTGCGCTGGTCGTGGAGCACCTGTACGCACCTGAGCGGGTGGAGCAGCGGCTGACGGCGCTCGGGGTGTGAGCGCCGCGCTCCGCGTCGCACCCCTGTGACGTCCGCGTTTCCGTCCCACGTCACGTCCGCATGGTGAAATCCGGCGCGCTGTGACAGCGTGATTCTCGCCACCCTTGATAAGGGTTGCGCTCAGATGAGCGAATCTTGGGCGACTGCACTTCTCCAAGGGGTGGCACTCGGTGCCACCCCGTGATCGTTCATCGATCGAAAACAGACGTGCCAGGAGGCGCTCATCTGAGCAGAAAACAGCGCCTATGGGCATGGATGCGTTCAAGAAGTGAAAACATCAGCGTGTCTTCGCTTGCCAAGCTTTGACTTTCGATCCACTGGCGGACGACTGGTTACAGGCGCATGACGCACAAGTAGACGTACCCAGGCGCCTTCGATCTGGGTATGTTCCTCGCCGTCAGGGCAGCCACCGCGGCCTCAAGGAGTCGAGACCCGTGTCGGAAAACAAAGAACCCCACGTAGCGAAGTTCGTTTACGACTTCACCGAGGGAAACAAGGACCTCAAGGACCTCCTGGGCGGCAAGGGTGCCAACCTCGCCGAGATGACCAACCTGGGTCTCCCGGTCCCTCCCGGCTTCACGATCACCACCGAGGCCTGCAAGGTCTACCTGGACAGTGGCTCGGAGCCGGTGGCACTGCGTGACGAGGTGAGTGCGCACCTCGACGCGCTGGAGCAGCGGATGGGCAAGAAGCTCGGCCAGGCCGACGACCCGCTGCTCGTGTCGGTCCGCTCGGGTGCGAAGTTCTCCATGCCCGGCATGATGGACACCGTCCTGAACATCGGCCTCTCCGACAAGTCGGTGCAGGGCCTGGCCAAGCAGGCCGGCGACGACCGCTTCGCCTGGGACTCCTACCGCCGCCTCATCCAGATGTTCGGCAAGACGGTTCTCGGCGTCGACGGCGAGCTCTTCGAGGAGGCCCTCGACGCGGCCAAGGCGGCCAAGAAGGTCACGGTCGACACGGACCTGGAGGCGGCCGACCTCAAGAAGCTCGTCACCAAGTTCAAGAAGATCGTCAAGACCGAGGCCGGCCGGGACTTCCCGCAGGACCCGCGCGAGCAGATGGACCTCGCCATCGAGGCGGTCTTCAACTCGTGGAACACCGACCGCGCCAAGCTGTACCGCCGCCAGGAGCGCATCCCGCACGACCTCGGCACGGCCGTCAACGTCTGCTCGATGGTCTTCGGCAACCTGGGCCCCGACTCCGGCACGGGCGTCGCCTTCACCCGTGACCCGGCCTCCGGCCACCAGGGCGTCTACGGCGACTACCTGCAGAACGCGCAGGGCGAGGACGTGGTCGCGGGCATCCGCAACACGGTCCCGCTCGCGGAGCTGGAGCAGATCGACAAGAAGTCGTACGACCAGCTGATGCAGATCATGGAGACCCTGGAGAACCACTACAAGGATCTCTGCGACATCGAGTTCACCATCGAGCGCGGCCAGCTCTGGATGCTCCAGACCCGCGTCGGCAAGCGCACCGCCGGTGCCGCCTTCCGTATCGCGACCCAGCTGGTGGACCAGGGCCTGATCGACGAGACCGAGGCGCTCCAGCGCGTCACCGGCGCCCAGCTGGCCCAGCTGATGTTCCCGCGCTTCGACGACACCGCCAAGACCGAGCAGGTCGGCCGGGGCATCGCGGCCTCGCCGGGCGCGGCGGTCGGCAAGGCGGTCTTCGACTCGTACACCGCCGTCAAGTGGTCCCGCTCGGGCGAGAAGGTCATCCTGGTCCGCCGCGAGACCAACCCCGACGACCTGGACGGCATGATCGCGGCCGAGGGCATCCTCACCTCCCGCGGCGGCAAGACCTCCCACGCGGCCGTCGTCGCGCGCGGCATGGGCAAGACCTGTGTCTGCGGCGCCGAGGAGCTGGAGGTCGACACCAAGCGCCGCCGGATGACCGTGCCGGGCGGGCATGTGGTGGAGGAAGGCGACATCATCTCGATCGACGGGTCGAGCGGCAAGGTCTACCTGGGCGAGGTCCCGGTGGTCCCCTCCCCGGTCGTCGAGTACTTCGAGGGCCGGATGCACGCGGGCGCCCACGACGCCGACGAACTGGTCGAGGCCGTGCACCGCATCATGGCCTTCGCCGACCGCAAGCGCCGGCTGCGGGTGCGGGCCAACGCGGACAACGCCGAGGACGCGCTGCGTGCCCGTCGCTTCGGCGCGCAGGGCATCGGCCTGTGCCGTACGGAGCACATGTTCCTGGGCGACCGGCGTGAGCTGGTGGAGCGGCTGATCCTGGCCGACACGGAGGAGGAGCGCGAGGAGTCCCTCAAGCAGCTGCTCCCGCTCCAGAAGCAGGACTTCATCGAGCTGTTCTCGGCGATGGACGGGCTGCCGGTGACGGTCCGTCTCCTCGACCCGCCGCTGCACGAGTTCCTGCCCGACATCACGGAGCTGTCGGTCCGCGTCGCCCTCGCCGAGTCCCGCAAGGACTCCAACGAGAACGACCTGCGACTGCTCCAGGCCGTCCACCGCCTGCACGAGCAGAACCCGATGCTGGGCCTGCGCGGCGTACGCCTCGGCCTGGTCATCCCCGGTCTGTTCACCATGCAGGTCCGGGCCATCGCCGAGGCCGCGGCCGAGCGCAAGAACGCCAAGGGCGACCCGCGCGCCGAGATCATGATCCCGCTCGTCGGCACGGTCCAGGAGCTGGAGATCGTCCGCGAGGAGGCCGACCAGGTCATCGCCGAGGTGGAGGCGGCGACGGGCACACAGCTCAAGCTCGCCATCGGCACGATGATCGAACTCCCGCGCGCCGCCCTCACGGCCGGCCAGATCGCGGAGGCGGCCGAGTTCTTCTCCTTCGGCACCAACGACCTGACCCAGACGGTGTGGGGCTTCTCCCGCGACGACGTCGAGGCCTCCTTCTTCACGGCCTACCTGGAGAAGGGCATCTTCGGAGTCTCCCCGTTCGAGACGATCGACAAGGACGGCGTCGGCTCCCTGGTGAAGTCGGCGGCCAAGGCGGGCCGCGAGACCCGCCCCGACCTGAAGCTCGGCGTCTGCGGCGAGCACGGCGGCGACCCCGAGTCGGTCCACTTCTTCCACGAGGTGGGTCTGGACTACGTCTCCTGCTCCCCGTTCCGCATCCCGGTCGCCCGCCTCGAAGCCGGCCGCGCGGCGACCCAGTCGGCGGGCAGCGACCACCGCTAGGCCCAGGCCTCACGGCCACCGGACCCCGGAGCCGTCGTCGGTCCCCGACCCTCAAGACCGATCGACGACGGCTCCGGCGCACGAAAAAGGAGGGGCGGCACCCTGTGCGGGGGTGCCGCCCCTTCGGGCATCATCTGCGGGGGCTGTCTAGTTACGGCGCTGACCAGGCAAAAATGACGCCCGCATGAAGGCGTTGTGCCCTCGTTGTGCCATCCAGGGGCGGCTAGGGGGACCGGGGGCAGGTGGATTCAGGCAGGTGTTGGGCCGTGTCGGCTGGGGCTGACGAAACGCCCCCGAACGCTCGCGTACGGCGCTGAACGAGACGGAAATGAGACAGACCGCGACGTCTCCGGTAGCCCGCCGCGATGCGATTTGCACGGAGCGCCAACGCCCTGCCACACTCGGCTACATGAGTAAGCCAGACGGTAAGCGAGGGCGGGCGGCACGGCGCCCCCACCTCTTCGCGACGCTGTCCACCGACTCCTTCGTCGTGCTGGCGCTGCTCCTTGTCTTCGGGTTCGAGCTTTCGTCATCTCCCCATGCGTTGCGGCGTTCCGATGCCTTGAACGCCATCCTTGCCGCCCTGCTCAAGCGCGCTGCCAGCCTGCCTGCGCACTGCTGAGCGCTCCCTCCCGTGCGGAATCAGGGGTGGTGTCTCAGGCGTGTGCGCCTACCGGGAGCGCTGCTAAAGCGCGCGCCTGAGCCCCCCTCAGATGAGGCGAGAGGCTCAGCTGGCGATGTTCAAAAAGATCACTACGAAGATCAAAGAGGTTACGCGCCGTAAGCGGGGAGAGAGCCAGGGAGCGGTCTACGTTCCCCCGCTGGTGCCCCGCTCCGAGCCGAGCTATCTGAAGGTGGCCATCGTGGGCGGCACCGTGGAGGGAATCGTTCACAAGGCCATTGATCCTGCATGGGACTTCGTGAAGGAGGTGGCTCCTCTGATCTGCCACTTCCTTCAGCACCTGGTCTGAGACGGATTGCCTCTGCGGCGACCAGTCAGCAGAGGCAACACCCGGTGTAGCCCGTCCCGATCGGGACGGGCTACACCGGGTGATGTGGAAGGCGCGATGCCCGAGCGGAGTGGTGAATCAAGGTAGCCAACTTCGCTCACACCAGGTGCAGTTGTCAGCAGTCGATGCCAACATGACGTGCCCCACCTCTCAGGTGACACGCTCGCTCAGAAGGTGCCCTCCGTGTTGATCGGGCCGACTTGGAAGAGGTGGGAGCACGTGGTCCAGCGTGTGGGGACGAGGGTGGAGGTGTACGAGCCCGGCGGGTAGATCCGCAGATAGGTGCCGGTGCGCAGGCAGGGTCCGCCGATGGGGCCGTTGGTGGTGCGGACGATTGCCGACGCGGAGTGGCCCGGGGCGAGCGTGACCGTGCCGTAATGTGAGCCGGAACGGGTGGCGGCCGGGCCGATCTGCCGGTGCGCGGTGTCGAGGACGCTGACGCCCGGGTAGCCGCGCAGGGCGCACTTGCTCGTACTGGTGTTGGTGAACCGGATGGGCTGGTAGAGCGAGCCGGCCGCGCCTTCCGCGCGGCCCATGGACAGGTACAGGTCCTTCACGGCACAGGTGCGCGGACCGGCCGACGCCTGAGCCGTCGTCGTTGCCGTCGCGCTCCCTGCGACGCCCGCGGTCGCGAGCGCCGCCGCGACGGCGGTCAGGGCGGCCGTCAGGCCGCGCCGGGAGAGGAGTCGAGTATGCAGAGACATGGCCAATCCGCCTCCATCGGGCGAATGGGTGGATGCAGGTCGTCATGTTGGATGCACCTTCGGCGGGAAAAGTTGTAGCGCGCGGCCGGGTGGTTCTCCCTGGGCAATCGGACCGTGCCGAGTGCGGCCGAGTCGCCGCCGCCCCTAGGCTGAAGCCCTGCGGCCAGAGGCGAGCCGGTCCCGAGCGGTCGAGGAGGAGCCCCATGACAGGCTGGAACGCGCACGACATCCCCGACCTCGCCGGCCGTACCGCCGTCGTCACCGGGGCCAACAGCGGGCTCGGGTACGTCACCGCGCGGGAGCTCGCCCGTAAGGGGGCCCGGGTGGTGCTCGCGTGCCGGAGCGAGGCGCGGGGGAGGGCGGCCGTGGACCGTGTCCTGGCGGAGGTGCCCGGGGCCGACGCCCGGTTCGGGCGGCTGGATCTGGGGGACCTGGCGTCGGTGCGGGACTTCGCGGGCGGGCTGTCGTACGACCGTCTCGATCTGCTCGTCAACAACGCCGGGGTGATGGCGCCGCCGTACGGGACGACGGCGGACGGGTTCGAGACGCAGTTCGGGGTCAACCACCTCGGGCACTTCGCCCTCACCGGACTGCTGATGCCCGCGCTGCTCGCCGCGCCCGGCGCTCGCGTGGTGACCGTGTCGAGCATGATGCACGCGCTCGCCAACATCGACATCCGTGATCTCAACAGCGAGCGCCGGTACCGGCGTTGGATCGCCTACGCCCGCTCCAAGACCGCCAACCTGCTCTTCACGCACGAGCTGGCGCGCAGGCTGGCGGCCACCGGTGCGGACGTGGTCGCGGCCGCCGCCCATCCCGGCTACGCCGCCACCAATCTCCAGACCGCCGGGCCGCGCTCCGAGGGGCGGCGGGGTGCCGAGCGGCTCATGGAGCTCGGCAACCGCCTCTTCGCCCAGCCGGCGGAGGCGGGCGCCCTGCCCACGCTGTACGCGGCGACCGCCCCCGACGTCCGGCCCGACTCCTTCTTCGGCCCCTCGTTCGCGATGTGGCGCGGTGCCCCGGAGCCGTCCCGGCGGGCGCCTTGGACGCGCAACGACGAAGCGGGGACGCGGCTCTGGGACGCCTCGGAGCGGCTGACGGGCGTGCGCTACGACGCGCTCAAGGGGTGACCCCCCGTTGCGTCAGGCCGCGCGCACCTCGTACGTCGCCACCCGCACCGCCTCGTCGTCCAGGCACTGCCCGGAGGTCAGGTCGAAGCGCTGCTTGAGCAGCGGTGAGGCGACGAACGGGCGGCCCTGGTGGGTGCCGGTCAGGCCGCGGGAGAGGACCGCCGCGCCGCCGAACGGATCGCGGTTGTCGATCGCGTAGATTCGGCCCTCGCGGTCCAGGAAGATCGCGGCCTGGCGCCCGTCGGGCAGCAGCGCCGCAACCCCGCGGCCCGGCGTCAGCGCGGTCAGATCACAGATGGTCAACCAGTCCTCGTCCAGCCGCAGCCGGATCTTCAGGGCGGTCGTCTCGGGTGCCAGGGTCATCGCTGGGCGCTTCCTTCCAGGGGACGGTGGCCGATGGTCAGCAGGGGGAGGTCGGGCTTCATCTGGTCGCGCTCGGGGACGAAGCCGACGACCGGGTCGGGGGTGTCAGGCGCGTTCACGAAGGACACGAACCGGGCGAGCTTCTCGGGGTCGTTGATGGTGGTCGCCCACTCGTCGGCGTAGTGCGCGACGTGGTCCTTCATCAGGGACTCCAGCTCCTCGCAGATGCCGAGGGAGTCCTCCACGACCACGTCGCGCACATGGTCCAGGCCGCCCGGGATCCGCTCCAGCCAGGTCGAGGTGCGCTCCAGACGGTCCGCGGTGCGGATGTAGAACATCAGGAAACGGTCGATCAGGCGGATCAGTTCGGCGTCCGACAGATCCTGGGCCAGCAGGTCCGCGTGGCGCGGAGTGGCGCCGCCGTTGCCGCCGACGTACAGGTTCCAGCCGTTGGAGGTGGCGATGACGCCGAAGTCCTTCGACTGGGCCTCCGCGCACTCGCGGGCGCAGCCGGAGACCGCCGACTTGAGCTTGTGGGGCGACCTGAGTCCCCGGTAGCGCAGCTCCAGGTCGATCGCCATGCGCACGGAGTCCTGGACGCCGTAGCGGCACCAGGTCTGGCCCACACAGGACTTCACCGTGCGCAGCGCCTTGCCGTACGCGTGCCCGGACTCGAAGCCGGCATCCACCAACCGCGTCCAGATCAGTGGGAGTTGTTCGACGCGCGCGCCGAACATGTCGATCCGCTGACCGCCCGTGATCTTTGTGTACAGGCCGAAGTCGCGGGCGATCTCCCCGATCACGATGAGCCCCTCCGGGGTGATCTCACCGCCGGGGATGCGCGGGACGACCGAATACGAGCCGTTCTTCTGGAGGTTGGCGAGAAAGTGGTCGTTGCTGTCCTGCAGCGCCGCCTGCTCGCCGTCCAGGACATAGCCGCTCGCGCCGATCGTCGGGGCGAGGGACGCGATGATCGACCCCACCGCGGGCTTGCAGACCTCGCAGCCGTCACCGCCCCGGGCGCCCTCACGACCGTAGCGGTCCAGGAGGTCCCGGTAGGTGTTGATGCGCAGCGCGAGGACGATCTCGTACAGCTCCTCGCGGGTCTGGGAGAAGCAGCCGCACAGGCCCTTGTCGACCTCGACGCCGCTCGCCTCCAGCTCGGCGGTGACCAGCTGGCCGAGCACCTTGACGCAACTGCCGCAGCCCGTACCGGCCTTGGTGCACTTCTTCACCTCGGGCACGGTGGTGCAGGAGTGCTCGGTCACCGCGCCGCGGATCGTGCCCTTCGACACGTTGTGGCAGGAGCAGATGACCGCCTCGTCGGGCAGGGCGGAGGGGCCGAGCTGCGCCGGGGCGCCCGCGCCGGCGGGCAGCACCAGCGACTCCGGCGAGACCGGCGGGACGGAGCCGGTGAAGGCGCGCAGCGTGCCGTACGCCTCCGCGTCACCGACCAGGATGCCGCCGAGCAGCGTGCCGTCCCGGCCGATGACCAGCTTCTTGTACAGGCCCGCGCGGGAGTCGGAGTAGACGACGTCCAGGCAGTCCTCGGCCTTGCCGTGCGCGTCGCCGAACGACGCCACGTCGACACCGAGGAGCTTGAGCTTGGTGGACAGGTCGGCGCCCGTGAACGCCGCCTCGTCCCGCGCGATGGTCGCCGCGGCCGTCTCCGCCTGCTCGTAACCCGGCGCCACCAGGCCGTACACCCGGCCGTCCGCCGCCAGCGCGCACTCGCCGATCGCGAACACACGCGGGTCGGTGACCGTACGGCACTGCTCGTCGACGCTGATGCCACCGCGCTCGCCGACCGCGAGGCCGCAGTCCCGGGCCAGCTGGTCGCGGGGGCGCACACCGGCGCTGAACACCACCATGTCGGTGGCGAGTTCGGAGCCGTCCGACAGCTTCATGCCGGTGACGGCGCCATCGGGGCCGACGATGACCTCCTGCGTGCCCACGCCGGTGTGCACGGCCAGGCCCATGTCCTCGATCGTGCGCAGCAGCGCCGCGCCACCGCCCTCGTCCACCTGCACCGGCATCAGACGCGGCGCGAACTCCACGATGTGGCTGGTCAGTCCGAGGCCCTTCAGCGCGCCCGCGGCCTCCAGACCGAGCAGGCCGCCGCCGACCACCGCACCCGTCGTCGCCCGCGACCCGGCGTACTCCTCGATCGCGAGCAGGTCCTCGATGGTCCGGTAGACGAAGCAGCCCTCGGCGTCCTTGCCCGGGACCGGCGGTACGAAGGGGTAAGAGCCGGTGGCCAGCACGAGGGTGTCGTACTCGACGACCAGACCGGAGCGGGCGGTCACCCTGCGCGCCTCACGGTCGACCTTCTCCGCCGGGTCGCCCACGTGCAGCTCGATGCCGTGGTCCTCGATGAACTGCATGTCGGTCATGGACAGTTCGTCGGGTGTCCGGCCCGAGAAGTACGACGTGAGCTGCACACGGTCGTACGCCGGACGCGGCTCCTCGCACAGCACGACCACGCGGTGCGTGGCGGTCAGGCCGCGCTCGGCCAGCGCTTCGAGGAAGCGCTGGCCGACCATGCCATGGCCGACGAGCACGATCGTGGGGTGGGACCGGTCCCCACCGAGTGCGGTCGTGGACATCAGGAGCCTCCATCGTTGGTGAGCAGGTGGAGCAGGGGGCCGCCGTCGGACGGGAGCGGCTCTGCTCCCTCCCAGGCACGGGCGAGCGCGCCGACAGTGCCGAGTTCGCCGACGAGGACCCCGCCGACCAGGCGGTCGTCGCGGACGACGACCTTGCGGTACGTGCCCCGGGTGGCGTCCGTGAGCTGGACGACGTCGTCGCCGGGGCGGGGCTCGGTCTCGCCGAACGCGGCGAGGTCGAAGGGTGGGTCCTGCCCGGTCAGGGTGAGCCGGGTCAGGGAACGGGTGCCGGTGTAGCGGGAGTCGGCCCTCCCGGCCAGCAACTCGGCCAGCACATCGGCCTGTTCGAGTGCCGGAGCGGCCAGGCCGTAGACCGTGCCGTCGTGCTGGGCGCAGTCGCCGATGGCGTGGATGTACGGGTCGGACGTACGGAGTTCGTCGTCGACGACGATGCCCTTGTGGACGGTGAGTCCCGCGTCCTGGGCCAGGCCGGCGCGCGGGTGGATGCCGCAGGCGAGGACCACCAGGTCGGCGTCGAGCGCGTACCCGTCGGCCATCTCCACCGAACGGACCGCGCCCCCCACACAGCGCACGTCCCGCACCCGGCACTCGGTGTGCACCTCGATGCCCAGGTCCTTCAGGTGCCGCAGCACGAGCTTCGAGGCGTTCGGGTCGAGCTGGCGCTCCATGAGCCGCTCGGCCTGCTGGGCGAGGACCACCTGGGCGCCGCGCACGGCGAGCGCGCGGGCCGCGGACACACCGAGCAGCCCGCCGCCGATGACGACCGCCCGTACGCCCGGCCGCACCGCCTTGGACAGGCCCAGACAGTCGTCCATGGTGCGGAACGCGTGCACGCCCTCGGGGAGTTCGTGCCCGCCCGCGCTGAACAGACCGCGCAGGGGCGGAAGCACCGGGTTGGAGCCGGTGGCCAGGACCAGCCGGTCGTATGCGATCACCGAGCCGTCCGCGCACTCGACGGTGCGCCGGGCGCGGTCGATGCCGGTGACCCGGGCGCGGGTCAGCTCCGCGGGTGCCGGGAGGGCGATCACCTCCGGGCTGTACCGGCCGGCCAGCACCTCGGCGAGCAGGACCCGGTTGTACGGGCGGTGCTCCTCTTCGCCGACGAGCAGCGCGGGCGTGCCGAGCTCACCGAGCCGGCGGGCGAGACGTACGCCCGCGAGGCCGGCGCCGATCACCACCACACGCGTATTCGAGGTCATGCAACGCAGCGTGCGGTGCCGACGTTACCCGGCAGCATCACCGTTGTTTCCCGCGAGGAACGCTGCCCTCAGCGGGAGCGGGGAAGGGGTGTGAGGGTACCGGGGGCGGGCCGGTGCGGGCTGTGAGGCGGGCGTGACCGAGTCGGCTCAGCAGCTCACAGCAGCTCACAGCAGCTCACAGCAGCTCACAGCCGCTCAACCGCTCGGCCGCTCAGCGGCTCCCGGTCAGGTGCGCGAACACGACCACGTTCGCCTGGTAGCCGGTGGCCTTCGAGTAGGTGCCGCCGCAGGTGATCACCCGTAGCTCGGGACGCTCGGCCGCGCCGTACACCTTGTCGTCGGGGAAGTTCCGCGCCTGGTAGACCTCGACCGCGTCCACCGTAAACACCGCGACACCGCCGTCGCGCCGGTCCACCTCGATGGTGGCACCCCGCTTCAGGGCGCCGAGGTCGTAGAAGACGGCGGGGCCCTCGGTGTTGTCGACGTGCCCCGCGACGATGGCGGTGCCTCTCTCGCCGGGGGTGGTGCCGGACTCGTACCAGCCGGCGAGGTTCTTCTGGCCGGCGGGCGGGACGTCGAGGCTGCCGGACTTCGTCAGGGCGAGACCCATGAGCGGTGCGTTCACACGGATGGCGGGGATGCGGATGCGGGTGGGCGGGGAGGGCGGCAGCGCCGCGGACGCGAGCCGCTCCTCGGCGGGGTCCGGGCGGCCTTCCGCGACGGACGGCTGGGGCGGGGCGTGCGTGCCGGCGCCGCCTCCCAGCAGGAACACACCGGAGCCCAGGGCGACCACGGTGACGGCGGCTATGGCGGTGTCGCCGATCCTGCGCATGCGAACCCCTCTCCCGGAACTGACCCCCTCCCCCTCCGGGCCGCGAGGGGCGTCGGACCCGGAGGGGGCGGGACTTGCGGTACCGGCGGACGGACAGCGGAGGGTGTCCGTCAGATCCCGTCGCCTCTCGCCCGGCGATGCAGGAGCCAGGTACCGCCCGCGGCGGCGACGGCCAGAGCCGCCACGCCCGCCGCGGTCTGCACGGGGTCGGGGCCCAACGCGCCGCCGACCCCCGTCTTCACACTTCCGCGCGGCTGCGCCCCTTCGCGCGCCGTGCTCAGCGTCACCATGAGGTCGCCCGCCACCTGCCGACCGCCCACGGCGCACCGCGCGACGATCTCGTACGTCCCCGGCTGTGCGCTCGGCGGCACCCGGAACTGGCCGATCGCATCGCCCTCGTGCGCGCTGGGCGCCAGCATGAACGCGCCCGCGCCCACCGCGCTCGCGTCACCCGCCGCCGTCCCCTTGTCGCCGCACGCCTTCGTGTTCACCGTCACCTGACCGCCGGGCACCACCGTGGAGGGGTACACCTCCAGGCCTTCGGCCACCGAGGACACCCGGACGCCACCGTGGGCGGGGGCGGCGGCGAGCCCCGCCGCGGCGACGGCGAGCGCGGTACCGGTCAGCATGCGGGCGGTGCGGCGCATGATGCTCCCTCGAGTTCACGGGGGCACGCCCGCGGCACCCCCATGTGCCGCCGAGTCGGTCGCGTCCCTGCCCTTCCGAGGTAAGTGGGAGTCGGTCGGGCCCGCTTCCTGACAAGGCGTCAGAAATGGGATGAACGGGTGTCTCCGGTCGGGTGCGCAAGGGCTGCCAGGAAGGTGTTCCGGCAGGTCATGGGCGTGGGCGGGGCTGCCGTGGAAGAGAACACGAACGGCGCGGGCGGCGGGTGTGAACGGGTGACCGGGGTGCACCGGGCCGCCTGGGACGGCGCGGCTAGTGGGGCAGCTTCATCGCCAGGCCGTCGAGCACGATCTCCAGGGCGTACGCGAACTTGTCGTCGCGGACCGCGGCCGGGTCCGTGGTCGCCGCGACGGCGTCGGTGTAGGCGCCGGAGAGATGGTCGTGGCCGGCCGCGGCCTGCTGGGCGGCGGGCAGCAGCCGGTTGATGAACTCGGCCTCGGTCTCGCCGGAGCGGGCGACCGTGGTGAGCCAGGCGGCCTCCGTGCTGCTCATGCCGATCGTGTACGACAGCACGGCGTCGATCGCCCCGCTGGGCTCGGGGAAGCCGATCGCCGTGAACAGCGCGGCGAGCCGCTCGGAGAAGGCCATCAGGTTGGGGCCGAGATAGGCGAGACCGGCCTGGCCGAGGACCGAGGACAGCCAGGGGTGCCGCAGGGCGGTGGCGCGGAAGGAGGCCGCGGCCTCGGTGACCGCTGCCCGCCAGTCCGGGCTGTCGGAGGGCGGTACGTGGATCTCGGCGGCGACCTCGTCCACGGCCAGCTCCATCAGCTCGTCCTTGGTGGCGACGTGCCGGTAGAGGGAGGTCGCGCCCGCGTTCAGGCGGGCGCCGAGCTTGCGCATGCTGAGCGCCTCGATGCCCTCCGCGTCGAGCATGGCGATCGCCTCGCGGACGATCACGGCCCGGCTGAGCGCGGGCTGGTCGGGCTCGGGCTGCTGCCGGGCCCAGACGGAGGGGATCGGGTTCGGCTTGGCCTTGGCTGCCATGGCGCTCCTCTGGGTGCTCAGGGGCGGGTGTGCGTTCCTGCGTACGTCGTGCGCAACCAGCGTACAGCGAACGGGCTTGCGAACACTGTTCCGAGCTGCGTACAGTGTTCGCATCGCTAGGAACGGTGTTCGCATCGCAGGAACAGCGTGCGCAGCCGCTCGGCCTGTGCGCGGACGGTGAAGCCCGAAAGGAAGAACCCCGATGGAAACCCGCAACCCACGTCGCTGGTGGATCCTCGTCGTGTTGTGCCTGAGCACGCTGGTCCTGGTGGTCGACAGCATGGCGCTGACCGTCGCGGTGCCCGCGATGACCGAGGACCTCGGCGCGAGCGCCCAGGACGTCCAGTGGATCCTCGACTCCTACGTCCTGGTCTTCGCCGGTCTGCTGCTCACCTCGGGCAGCCTCGGTGATCGCTTCGGCCGCCGCAGGGTGATGCTGATCGGCCTGATGCTGTTCGGCGCGGCCTCACTGGCCGGCTCGTTCGCCGCCGACCCCGGACAGGTCGTCGCCGTGCGGGTGGCGATGGGGGTCGGCGGGGCGCTGATCATGCCGTCCACCCTCTCCATCCTCATCACGGTCTTCGACGAGGCGGAGCGCGGCAGGGCGATGGCGGCATGGGGCTCGGTGTCGATGCTCGGTCTGGTCGGCAGCCCGGTGCTGGGCGGTGTCCTCGTCGACCACTTCACCTGGCACTCGATCTTCTTCCTCAACGTCCCCGTGGTCGTCCTGGCCGTCCTCGCCGGTGTGACCCTGATGCCGGAGTCGAAGGCGCCCTGGCAGAAGGCCGATCCGCTGGGCGCGGTGCTGTCCGCGGCCGGGATGACCGCGCTGGTCTGGTGGATCATCGAGATCCCGCAGCACGGCGCGTTCGAGGGCCGTTCCCTGATCGGCCTGACCGTCGCGGTCCTCGCCCTCGCGGCCTTCGTGATCTGGGAGAACGTGACCTCCTCCCCGATGGTTCCGCTGGTCCTCTTCAAGCACCGCAACTTCAGCGGAGGTTCGCTCTCCCTGGCCCTGGTCCAGATCGGCAACGGCGGTCTGCTGCTGGTCCTCACCCAGTATCTGCAGTTCGTCCTCGGCTACTCGGCCATCGAGGCGGGCCTGGCCTTCCTGCCGCTGGCCGTGACCGCGATCGTCGGCAACACGGCGGGTGTGAAGCTGGCCGCGAAGATCGGCAACCGCTTTGTGATCCTGACCGGCATGCTGATCATGGTGGCCTGCTTCGCCCTGCTCACCACCGTCGACGCCGGCTCCGGCCTCACCGTCCCGGCGACCGCCCTGGGGCTCCTCGGTCTCGGTGCCGGTGCGGCCATGCCGGCGGCGGTCGGCGCGCTGATGGCCACCATCCCGGCGGACAAGGCGGGCGTCGGCTCGGCCCTGAACGACACCGTCCAGCAGGCCGGCACCGCCCTCGGCATCGCGATCCTCGGCTCGCTGCTCTCCAGCGGCTACACGGACCGGATGCCCGCGGACGCCCCCGACCAGGCCCGCCACTCCATCGCCGGAGCCGTCGCCGCGGCCCACCCGACCCTCCTCCGTTCGGCCCGAGAGGCCTTCACCTCCTCGATGTCCACCACCTTCACCCTCAGCGCCCTCGGCGTCCTTGCCGCGGCGCTCCTGGCCACGCTGGTGATGCGGGACGACAAGCAGGAACAGCCCGCCGAGTCCCCGGACCGGGAGCAGGAACTGGCCGCCTGACCCCACCGCACACAACAAGGCCGGTGCCCGCCAGGGCACCGGCCTTCCTGCCGCGCGTGGCGGTCAGTTCACGTTGACCGCGCTCCACGCCGCCGCCACCGCGTTGTACTCCGTGCTGCCCGCGCCGTAGAGGTCCTTGGCCGCGTTCAGGGTGGCCGTGCGGGCGGCCTTGTAGTTGGTGGAGGACGTCATGTAGACCGTCAGCGCCCGGTACCAGATCTTGCCGAGCTTGTCCCGGCCGATGCCGGTCACCGTCGAGCCGTTGTACGTGGGCGAGTTGTAGCTGACGCCGTTGATGACCTTCGCGCCGCTGCCCTCCGCGAGGAGGTAGGCGAAGTGGTTGGCGACGCCGGACGAGTAGTGGACGTCGAGGTTGCCGACCGAGGAGCTCCAGTAGTCCGCGGAGTTGCCGTCCTTGGACGGCTGGTCCATGAAGCGGAGGGCGGGCTTGCCGAAGCCGGGGCGGACGATCTCCTCGCCGATGAGGTAGTCGCCCTGGTCGGAGGAGTTGTTGGCGTACCACTCGACGAGGGTGCCCATGATGTCCGAGGTGGCCTCGTTCAGGCCGCCGGACTCGCCCGAGTAGGTCAGCGCCGCCGTCTTGGACGTCACGCCGTGCGACATCTCGTGGCCCGCGACGTCCAGCGCCACCAGCGGACCGAAGACCGAGCCGTCACCGTCGCCGTACGTCATGCAGAAGCAACTGTCGTCCCAGAAGGCGTTGTTGTAGTTGTTGCCGTAGTGGACGCGGTTGTACGAGCCCTTGCCGTCGTTGGCGATGCCGTTGCGGCCGTGGACGTTCTTGTAGTAGTCCCAGGTCTCGTTGGTGCCGTACTGCGCGTCCACCGCCGCCGAGGAGCGGTCGGCGTTCGCCCCCGTGCCCCAGTGGTTGTCGGCGTCCGTGAACAGCGTCGCGGGGGCACGGACGAAGCAGATGCCGAAGATGCACAGGTCGGTCTTGTTGGCGGCGTCGCCGGTGTACGTGTTGCCGCGGGTGGGGTCCTTGAGCTGGTACGTCGACCCCGACTGCGTCGTCTCCAGCGGCACCGTGCCGCTGTACAGCGACTGGCCGTCGCCCGTCGCCGTCTCGATGCTGTCCCAGGCGTCGATCTGGGCGCCGGTGCGGGCGTCGGTGAGCACCGTGCGGGCCACCGGGTTGCCGAGGGAGTCCTGGCCGACCGCGTTGGTGCGCCAGGCCAGCTTCGGGGCGCCGTGCAGCGCGTCGACGACCAGCTCCGGCTTGGCCTTGACCCGCTTCAGACTGTCGCCGAGGTTCGCGGCGCGCAGCGCGTTCACCGCGAGGTCGGCGGCCTTGGGGGCGGACAGCTTCGGGGTGATCGAGGACAGGGAAATCTGGCTCTTCGTGGCGCGGTTCGCGTTGCGGAACGTGCCGTTCGGGGTCAGGTGGACCACGAAGTCACCGCCGAGAACCGGCAGTTGGCGGTAGGTGCGGTCGTAGCGGACGTGCTGGGTGCCGTCCTTGTCGACGATCACGTCCCGGACGCTGGTGTCCTGCGTGGAGGTCAGGCCCAGGCTCGTGGCGTGCTGTACGAGCGCCGAGGCCGCGTTCTCGATCGCGGTGGCCCGGGTCGGTCTGCCGTCGGCGTGGGCGGCGGGGGAGAGAGCGGCGGCCAGCAGGGTCGCTGTGGTGGCGGCTATGCCGGCCGTGGCGAGACGGGATCCTCGGATGTGTCGTGTCCGACTCATCGGTCTCCTTGGGAAGGCGCCTCGAAGGCGTGGGGGTGGCGCTGATGTCGACAGACGATTTAAAGGGCCATGACATGTCATGTCCATAGCGCCTTCAAGGAGATGTGTGAGGGGTCGGAGGGGATGCAGAATCGTTCCTGTGACCCTTCCGTTCTTCGTCTACGGCACGCTCCGCCCCGGCGAGCCCAACCATGACCTGTTCCTTCGCGGCCGTACGCGCTCCGAGGAACCCGGCCGGCTGACGGACGCGGTGCTGTACGACGGCCCCGGATATCCCTACGCCGTCGAGGAATCCGGGGGAGTCGTCAGCGGGGAACTCGTCGCCGCGCTGCCCGAGGCGTACCCCGAACTGCTCGCCGAGCTCGACCGGCTGGAGGAGTACGTTCCGGGCGACCCGCGCAGCCTTTACGAACGGGTCGACCGGAATGTCGTACGCGGCGACGGCACCACCGTGCGCGCCTGGGTGTACGTGGCCGCGCCGCACGTCGCCGCCCTCCTGCGTGCACGCGGCACGCGCATCGCGGGCGGCGACTGGCTGAACCGGGTCCACTGAGGGCAAACCCCGTCCCTAGTGCGGGTATCGCCCCTACACTCCAGCCATGACGGGGCTTGACGGGGTCAACCTGGCGATCGCGTTCGCCGGTCTGCTGCTCACGGTGGCGGGCACGTACTTCGGATTCCACGAATACCGCCAACGGCGAGCGGGCGCCCGTGCCGACGACGGCGGCGCCGGCAGCGGCGGAGCGTCCGAGCCGCCCGAGCGACAGGGCCCGTACGACGTCTTCGTGTCGTACGCGGACGGGGACACGGCGGCGGCGGAGCTGCTGGCCGGGCGGCTGCGCGCGGCGGATCTGGATGTGTTCCTGGTGTGCTGGGTGGCGCCGGGACTGGTCTCGCTCCTGGAGACCGAACGGGCGCTCACCGAGGCCGGTTTGGGAGTCCTGCTGTTCGGCTCCGGCACGACGGCCGACCCCCGCGCCCGGGACGAGTACGCCGCGCTGCTGCACCGCAAGTACGAGGGCGGCCTGCGGTTCGTACCGGCGCGGATCGCGGACGTCGCGCTGCCCCCGCTCGCCGCCATCCACCAGCCGCTCGACCTCACCCGGCCCGGCACCGCCCACTACGACCGCGAGGTCGCCCGCCTGGTCCGGGTCGTCCGCACACCGCGGCGCACGGCGGGGGCCTGAGATGGTGGTCACCCGGCCGTGGCGACTGCCGCGCTGGACGGAGGTGCGTGAACTGCACACGGGGCGGTGCGGGCGCGTCGTACTGGCGTGGCCCGCCTACGAATCGGGGAACGAGGGCGGCGTGTCGGCCCGGTCCCCTGCCGTGCCCCGTGCGACCGGCGCCGCCCACGGGCCCGCGCGCCTGGCCGTGGTGCGATACGTGCCCGCCCGGCCGCTGATCCACCGGCCGCGCGAGGCCGCGTTCCGGGCGGACGTCCGGCGGCTGGCCGGGCTGCGGATCCCCGAGGCGGCCGTGCCGTACCGGTTCGTGCAGGCCCCCGCGTTCCGGACGGCGTACGAGCGGTCGGCCGTGGCCGCCGGCGGGGCACTGATCAGCGACGCGGTCGAGGGCGTCACCCTCGCGCGCCTGCTGGACCGGCACGGAGCGCTGTCCGGGCCCGCCTCGGCGGTGCTCTTCCGGGCAGTCCTGCGCGCGTTGGCGGCCGCGCACGAGCGGGGCACGGCCCACGGCGACCTGCGGCCCGGCAAGGTGCTGGTCGGCGCCGACGGGACGGTCACGGTGACCGGCCTGGGACTCGCGGCGCTCACCACCGGCGCCCCGGAACTGCGCGCCCCCGAACTGTGGCAGGGCACCGGGGACGCGACCCACCAGGCCGACGTGTACGCGGCCGCATGCGTCCTGTACCGCTGCCTGACCGGGCGGCCGCCCTTTCCCGTACCGCAGTTGTTCAGTCTGATGGCCCGGCACACCACGGCACCGGTACCGCTGACGGGGGTACCCCGCCCCCTGCGCGAACTGCTGGCCGCCGGTCTGACGAAGGACCCGGAACCGCGCCCGCGCGCAGCCGCCCTGCTGGCCGAGATGCAGCGGTCGGCAAAGAGCGACTGGGAGGAGACGGGCAGGGCGGGGCTGGGCGCACTCGCCGCACCGCTGGTCGAGCCGCTGCCGCGCACCCCGCCGCGCACGCCCCCGGCACCGCGGCCGCCGCTCCGGCCCATCCGACCCGCCCGGCCCGCGGCTGCCCTCGGCCCGCCCTCGCGCCGCAAAGTCCCGTACGCGAAGGAATCGGGTTAGTGCGACTTACTCAATGCCTGGGTGGAGGGGGTGGTTCCAGCCCTAGCCTGGTCCCCCTCGCAACCGGCGGCCCGGTCCGGTGGCCGTACGGCCCCGGGCGGCCGTGCCCAGGAGGTCCACGCTGTTGAACAACCGGTCGAGCGACGTGTTCCTCTCCTACGCGGCCGACGACGCCGCCTGGACCGAACGGCTGGCCGAGGAGCTCGCCGCGCACGGACTACGGCCCTTCTTCGCCGAGTGGAGCATCGAGCCGAGCGAGGTCGTCGTCCACCGCCTGGACGCCGAACTGCTGGCCTCCGCCCATGGCATCGCCGTGATCAGCCCGGCGTCCGTGCGCTCCGGCCGCGCCATGGACGAGTACGCGGCGCTGGCCACCGCATCGGCCGAGCGCGGACTGCGCTTCATCCCGGTGCTGCTCGGCCATGTCGCCGTACCGCCGTTCGCCGCCAACCGCGTCTGGCGGGACTTCAGCGACGTGACCGACGAGGAGTTCACGGAGAAGGCCGCCGAACTCGCCGCCGTCGTCGCGGGCCGCCCCGCCGCGCCCGGTGCCGCGGCCGCCCGGGACAACGAAGACGTCGCCAGCCCCTCCCCGCCCCGCCCGCTCACCGCACCCGACCGCCCGTCCTTCGTCGTCTGCTACGCCCCCGCCGACGCCGTGTACGGCCGCGCGCTGGCCGGCCGGCTGCGCGAGGCCGGGCTGCCGGTCTGGTCGATCGGCGATCTGCGGCCCGGGGACGCCCACTTCTGGACCATCCGGCAGCAACTGCGGCACGCCGTCGCCGTCGTCGTCGTGATGACGCCCCGGTCGCAGGACTCCGACGACATCACCCGCATGATCCTCGAAGGCCAGGTGCACGGGCGGCCGTTCGTCCCCGTCCTGCTCGACGGAGAGGTCAACTACCACCTCGCCGCCGCCTGGCACATCGACGCCCGCGACGGCGCGCCGCTCGACGACGCCCACCTCGACCTGCTGCGCCGGCTGCACGAGGACGCGGCCCGCGGCCGGCCGCCGCGGCTGCCCGAACCGCGCCGGGCACGCGGCGGCCGAGGCACGTCCCCGGTGCGGCTGACGGCCTCCGCCGGTCTGGAACGGCTGCGCGCCCACCTCGCGGAGGACGAGTACGAGCACGCCGACCTGCTCACCACCCGGCTCGTCATGGAGTCGGCGGGCCGGCTCGCCGAGGGCTGGCTGAGCGCACGGCACGCCGCCACCGTGCCCCGGGAACTGCTGGCCGGCATCGACGCGTTGTGGGCCCACCGCTCCCACGGCCGGCAGGGCTTTGGGCGCCAGCTCGCGCTCGCCCCCGCCGGGGGGCCGCGGGGGCCGCGCTTCCCCGAGCTGGGCGCCGCACTGGGCTGGCGCGACACGGCCGAGGACGCCGTGCCCCGGCGCTACCGCGACTTCGCACGGCGGGTGGGACCCGGCGGACGGGCCGGCTTCTACCCCACGCTGCGCGACCCGGGTCACGAGAACGACCCGGACTGGTACGACCGTTGGAGTTCGACCGTGCTGGCGCTGCACGCGCGGCTACGGGAATGGGGGATCGACCTGTGATCGTTCTGGTGTTCTTAATCCTGATCCTGCTGGCCATCGCCGGGGCGGCGGCCCTGAGGGGGCGGGTCGTGGTGCCCGCCGACCACGTCGGGATCATCACCCGGCGCTATGTGGCCCCGCATCCGGACCGCACGTTCAAGCAGGTCAACCCGGCCGACGCACGCGGAGTCCTGGCCCGCACGCTGCTCCCGGGGACCCACTGGATGTGGCCGGTGGTCAACTCGGTGGACCTCGTGCCCAGGGTGCATGTGCCGACGGACATGATCGGCGTGGTGACGGCCCTGGAGGGGCACAACCGGTCCGACCGCGGCAGGCTCGCCCGGCACGTGGACTGCGACGACTTCCAGGACGGCGAGAAGTTCCTGCTCGGCGACGGCAGGCGCAAGGGCGAACAGGGCGTCCAGGTCACGACCTTGAGCGGCGGTCAGTCGTACTACATCAACCCCCGGCTGTTCCGCGTCGAGATGAGGCCGCGCACCTTTGTGCCGCCGGGCACGATCGGCCTGGTGCAGGCGAAGGAGGGTGCCGTGCGGCCGCCGGACCGTAGGTTCGGCCGGCACATGGAGTGCGACAGCTTCCAGGACGGGGAGGCCTTCCTCGCGGGCGGCGGCGAGCAGGGCAGGCAGCTGGCCATCCTCGGCGGCGGGGCGTACTACGACATCAATCCGGAGCTCTTCGACGTCGTCACGGTCGACAATGTGACCGCCGCCCGCGACGGGCTGACCGAGGCGCATCTCCGGGAGATCTCCATCGGGGAGGACTACACCGGAGTGGTCATCACCCTGGACGGCGCCGAGCCCGGCCAGGACGTGGACGGTGCGGTGGCGCCGAGGGTGGCGGGGCACAGCAGTTTCCGGCTGCCCTGGGTCTTCCTGGAGAAGGGCGGACAGCGGGGCGTCCAGGAGGAGACCCTGGGCAAGGGCACGACGTGCGCGCTCAACCCGTGGTTCGTACGGGTGATGGTGATCCCCACCCGGGTGCTGATCCTCAAGTGGCACGACAAGCGGGCGTCCGAGGCCGAGAACTACGACGCCGACCTCGGCCGGATCACCGTCAACGTCCAGGGCTTCGACCTGTCCGTGGACCTCTGGCAGAACCTGCAGATCCCGCCGGACGTGGCGCCGAAGCTGGTCAGCCGGTTCGGTGGCGTGAGCACCGCCGGACTGGGCGGGCTGGTCGACGACCCCGCGCCGATGAAGCGGTTCGTGCGGGACGTCCTCGGCGCGGCGGTGGCCGGGTACTTCAACGAGATCGTCATGACCAACTCCGTGCTGGAGTTCCTCGCCAGCTACGAGCACGTCCGCAAGGACCTCACCGACCGGGTCAGGCACGCGCTGGAGAAGTGGGGCGTGGAGACGCTGGACACCAGCCTCGGTCGGTTCACGCCGAGCGATCCGGCCCTGCTCGACACGCTCAAGGCCAAGTTCATCGAGGAGGGCCGGGGCGAAAAGCTCGGCGTGGCCGTCGAGAACGCCAAGCTGGACGACCTCATCGACGCCTACCGGGCGCGCGCGGAGGCCCGCCGCGCCGGCCTCGAACTCAAGGCCGAGGTGGAGGCGTTGGGCAAGGACAACGTGGCGATGATCCGCATCGTCCGCGAGTTCGCCGGCTTCGACGTCCCGCAGTACATCGGCGGGGGCGGCGACATCTCGGCCTACATCCAGACCCTGCCCCTGCCCGCGATGCAGGACCTCCTGGCCCGCCTGCGCCAGCTCCGCACCGACCAACAGCTCTCCACGGGCCCGGGACGCCAGGAACTGACCATGGAGGCACAGGGCACGGACACCGCGCTCTCCGACGTCGAGACGGCGGACCTGATCACCACACAGGACGCAACGGGAACGGAGTCGATGCTCGGGGACGACGACGGGGTACCGGGGGCACGCAAGCCGGACGATCTGCGCTGAGACGTCGTACCGCGTGTCGCGCGCGGCGCTCGTGGGGTCAGGGTTTCGCCGGCTCCACGCGTACCGCGCATGCCTTGAACTCCGGCATGCGGGAGGTGGGGTCGAGGGCCGGGTTGGTGAGGGTGTTGGCGCGGCCCTCGCCCGGCCAGTGGAACGGCATGAAGACCGTGTCGGGGCGGATCGTGGTGGTGACGCGGGCCGGGGCCACCGCGCGGCCCCGGCGTGAGACGACGGCCAGCAGGTCGCCGTCGGCTGCTCCGAGCCGGGCGGCCAGCCGTGGGTGGAGTTCCACGAACGGGCCGGGGGCGGCCGCGTTCAGCTCGTCCACGCGGCGCGTCTGGGCGCCCGACTGGTACTGGGACACGACCCTGCCGGTCGTCAGCAGCAGCGGGTACTCGGCGTCCGGCTCCTCGGCCGAGTCGCGGTGGGAGACGGCGACGAACCGGGCCCGTCCGTCATCGGTGGCGAAGCCGTCGAGGAAGAGGCGCGGGGTGCCGGGGTGAATGGTGGGGCCCGTGAGGTCGTCCGGTTCCGTGGCTTCTCCGACCGGGTCGGCCTCCGCCGGGTCGAGCGCCGCGTCCTCGCCGTCGTCCGGTTCGCCACCTGGGACGGACGGGCACGGCCAGAACACCCCGTTCTCCTCCGCCAGCCGCCGGTAGGTGATCCCCGAGTAGTCCGCGGGGCCCCCGGCACTGGCCCGGCGCAACTCGTCGAAGACCTCCTCGGGGTCGGTCGGGAAGCCCTTCTCCACGCCGAGGCGGGCCGCGAGCCCGTGCAGGACCTCCAGGTCGCTGCGGATCCCCGCGGGCGGTGTGATCGCCCGCCGGCGCAGCAGCACACGGCCCTCCAGGCTGGTCGTCGTGCCCGTCTCCTCCGCCCACTGGGTGACCGGCAGGACGACGTCGGCCAGCTCCGCCGTCTCCGAGAGCACCACGTCCGCCACCGCCAGGAAGTCCAGCGACCGCAGCCGCTCCTCCACATGTGCCGCATGCGGCGCCGACACCACCGGGTTGGAACCCATCAGCAGCAGCGCGCGGATGTCGGTGCCCAGCGCGTCCAGCAGTTCGTACGCGCTGCGCCCCGGCCCGGGCAGGCTGTCCGGGTCCACGCCCCACACCTCGGCGACATGCCGCCGCGCGGCCGGGTCGGTCAGCTTGCGGTAGCCGGGCAACTGGTCGGCCTTCTGCCCGTGTTCACGCCCGCCCTGCCCATTGCCCTGCCCGGTCAGACAGCCGTACCCGGACAGCGGACGGCCCGCCCGGCCCGTCGCCAGGCACAGGTTGATCCACGCCCCGACCGTGTCGGTGCCCTTGGACTGCTGCTCCGGCCCGCGCGCCGTGAGCACCATCGCGGTCTCCGGCTCACAGAACAGCCGTACGGCCTCCCGGAGTTGTGGAACGGACACCCCCGTGATCCGCTCCACATACTCCGGCCAGTGCGCCATCGCCGCGGCCCGCGCGTCCTCCCAGCCGGCCGTGCGCTCCTGGATGAACGCCTCGTCCGTCCGGCCCTCCGCCACCACCAGGTGCAACAGCCCCATCGCCAGCGCGAGATCGGTCCCCGGGCGCGGTGCCAGGTGCAGGTCGGCCTGTTCGGCGGTCTTCGTGCGGCGCGGGTCGACGACGATCAATGTGCCGCCGTTCTCCTTCAGTTCGCCGAAGAACCGCAGTGACGGCGGCATCGTCTCCGCGAGATTGGAGCCGACCAGGATCACGCACCCCGTCCGCGGGATGTCCTCCAGCGGGAAGGGCAGCCCCCGGTCCAGGCCGAAGGCCCTGGTCCCGGCGGCCGCCGCGGACGACATGCAGAAGCGGCCGTTGTAGTCGATCTGCGAGGTGCCGAGGACCACCCGCGCGAACTTGCCGAGCGAGTACGCCTTCTCGTTCGTGAGCCCGCCCCCGCCGAACACCCCGCAGGCGTCGGGACCGTACCCGGTCCGCGCCGACGACAGGCCCGCGGCGACACGGTCGAGCGCCTCGTCCCAGCTCGCGGGCACGAGCGCGCCGCCGGAGCGCACCAACGGCGAGGTCAGCCGCACCCCGGACGAGAGCACCGCGGGAGCCGTACGCCCCTTGCCGCACAGCGCTCCCCGGTTCACCGGGAAGTCCGCCCGCTCGGTCACCTCGACGCCCCCCTGCGGCAGGGGCGACAGATTCATCCCGCACTGCAGGGCGCAGTACGGGCAGTGGGTGGGCGTCGAGGCGGTCTGCATACCGCTCAGCGTGCTTCGGGCGTGTTACGTCCCATGACGGCCCTTTGTTACACGGACGCGAACCCGGCCTCCCCGCCGCGCCCCCGCCACCGTGAGGCGCGGCGAGCCCGGCCCCGGCTCAGCGTCCGCTCGCCAGCGCCCGTGCCACTCCCGGTTCCTTCGGGCCCAGGAAGGTCGGATCCGGCTCGAACACCGCGTCCAGGGCCGCCTTGCCCGCCGCGAAGATCTCGCGGGTGCCGCCGTAGTACCAGGTGACGTCGTGCTTGGCGTCGACCCCGATGCCGTACGAGTCGACCCCCGCCGCCTCGCACAGGGCGACCGCGCGGCGGATGTGGAAGTCCTGGCTGATCAGCACGGCCCGGTCGACGCCGAAGATCTTCTTCGCCCGGACACAGGAGTCCCAGGTGTCGAAGCCGGCGTAGTCGCTGACGATGCGGGCGTCCGGCACCCCGTGCCTGGTGAGATAGGTCCGCATCGCGTCGGGCTCGTCGTAGTCCTTGCGGCTGTTGTCCCCGGTGACGAGCACGACCTCGATACGGCCCGCGCGGTACAGCTTCGCCGCCGCGTCCAGCCGGTGCGCGAGGTACGGCGACGGCTTGCCGTCCCCCCACAGGCCCGCCCCGAACACCATGGCGACCTCGGTACGGGGCGCGTCGGCCGTCGTGCGCAGCCGGTCGGCCGTGGACACGTACAGCCAGGTCGCCGGCAGCAGCGCGAGCACGCACCCGGCCATGACACCCTGCACCAGCCGCCGCCGCCCGGCACGGGTGCGCGGCAGGCGCGGTCGACGGATTTTCATGCGGTCCCCTCAGCTCCCCGGTCCCCTTCGACCATGGAAGACGCGGCGCGCAGTGATCCGGTTCGCCTCACACCGCCGGGGCCCGTGCGGTGAACCCGCGGAAAATACCTGTCACCGCGGCGCAACGGGGGTGCAATCTCCGGCCGCCAGGATCCTTCCATGACGGCGTCGAACCCTCCTCGCGACGAGTCCCGCATCCACCTCGACAGCACGGCGGACATCATGAGCAGCATCGGCAGCGAGCTGGCCGGCCGGCTCAGCCTCGTCTCGCTCCAGGGCAGGCGCCGCCCCGCCCCGCCCGCCCTCGTGCTCGTGGCGCACGGCAGCCGGGACCCGCGCGCGCTGAAGACCGTCCGTCTGCTCATGGAACGGGTACGGGAGCTGCGCCCCGGCGTGCCGGTGCACCTCGGGCACATCGAGCTGAACGAGCCCCTGCTCCCCGACACCCTCGCCGCCCTCGGTGACGCGCCCGCCGTGCTCGTACCGCTCCTGCTCAGCCGCGGCTACCACGTCAAGCGGGACATTCCCGAGATGGCGGCCGCCGCCGCGGCACGCACGCGCGTGGCAGCCCCGCTCGGCCCGCACCCGCTCCTCGTGGAGACCCTGTACGCCCGCCTCGTCGAGGCCGGCTGGCGCACCGGCGCCGACGACCCCGTCCGCCGCAACGGCGCCGTCGTCCTCGCCGCGGCCGGTTCCCGCGACCCCGACTCCGCGGCCGACACCCGCCGCACCGCCCGCCTCCTCGCCGAGCGCCTGGGCGTGCCCGTGGTGCCCGCCTACGCCTCCGCCGCGACACCGACCGTCGAAGCGGCCGTACACTCCCTGACCGCCCGAGGCCGCCACCGCATAGCCGTGGCCTCCTGCTTCACGGCCCCGGGCCGCTTCGCGACACAGTGCGCCGAAGCAGCCCCGTGGCTGGCCTCGGCCCCCCTGGGCGCCCACGAGGCGATGACCCGCCTGGTCCTGCACCGCTATGACCAGGCACTGTCGACACCGGCAACGACAGCCGCCTGAGGGGCGCGGGGCTGTGTCGGTATGCGGCTCCGCCGCGTGGGCGCGACACGCCACAAACGACGCGCAGCCGCAAACCAGCACAACGTGGCAGACGAGTAGGCACATCAACACCCAATTGTCACTGCCGACGCTTACTGTCGAACCATGGAAGGCACAGGCACCGAACCCGAACCCCTCCCTGGCTACGACCCGGCGTCAGCCGACCGCTGGGCGCCCGAGCCGGACAAACGCCCAGGCCGCACCGCCTTCCAGCGAGACCGCGCACGCGTCCTGCACTCCGCGGCCCTGCGCCGCCTCGCGGGCAAGACGCAGGTGGTCACCCCGGGAACCAGCAGCCAGGCGTGGGACGCCAGTCCCAGGACACGGCTGACCCACTCCCTGGAGTGCGCCCAGGTCGGCCGCGAGCTGGGCGCGGCCCTCGGCTGCGACCCCGACCTCGTCGAGGCCGCCTGCCTCTCCCACGACCTCGGCCACCCGCCCTTCGGTCACAACGGCGAACAGGCGCTCAACGAGTTCGCCGAGGACTGCGGCGGCTTCGAGGGCAACGCCCAGTCGCTCAGGCTCCTCACCCGCATCGAGCCCAAGCGCTTCACCGCGCAGGGCTCCGTCGGCCTCAACCTCACCCGCGCCGCGCTGGACGCCGCCACCAAGTACCCCTGGCCGCGCGGCGCCCACCCCACCGACCCCAAGTCCCGCAAGTTCGGGGTCTACGAGGACGACCGGCCCGTCTTCGACTGGGTCCGCAAGGAGGCCCCCGGCACGCGCACGTGCTTCGAGGCCCAGGTGATGGACTGGGCCGACGACGTGGCGTACTCGGTGCACGACGTCGAGGACGGCCTGCACGCCGGCCACATCGACCCCAACTGCCTGCATGCCGAGCCCGAGCGGCAGGCGGTCTTCGCGGTCGCCGTCGGCCGGTACGTCCCGGCGGACACCGACCCGGCCGAACTCGCCGAGGCCCTCGACCGGCTCCAGGACCAGGAGTGGTGGCCGCACGGGTACGACGGCACGGCGGTCGCCCAGGCCCGCCTCAAGGACGCCACCAGCCAGCTCATCGGCCGCTTCTGCCTGGCCGCAGAGGGCGCCACGCGCGCCGCGTACGGCAGCGGCGGCCTCACCCGCTACGGCGCCGAACTCGTCGTACCGAGACCGGCCCGCATGGAGTGTGCGGTCCTCAAGGCGGTCGCCGACCGGTATGTCATGCAGCGCGCCGAACAGGAGCTGCTCCGTGCCGACCAGCGGGTCGTCGTCGCCGAACTCGCCGAGGCGCTGACCGCCCGCGCGCCGGACGGACTGGATCCGCAGTTTCGCGCCCTGTTCGACGGGGCACCCGACGATCACGCCCGCAAACGCGTGATCGTCGACCAGATCGCCTCCCTCACCGACGCCTCGGCCCGCTCGCTCCACGCGCGCCTGACGGGGCGCGTGTGACCGACACGTGAGACTGACGAGGTACGTGTGACAAGGAAGTGACCCTCCGTGGCCTGATCGGGGCACTCCCTCTTCCCGCATCACGCTGCGTGCGGGACGCTCGGATGTGGCGGCACCCTTACGAGGAGGCATCAAGTGGTCGACGCGGATCAGACATTCGTCATCGTCGGAGGAGGTCTGGCCGGCGCGAAGGCGGCCGAGACGCTGCGTGCCGAGGGCTTCACCGGCCGGGTGATACTGATCAGCGACGAACGCGACCACCCGTACGAACGCCCGCCCCTGTCCAAGGGTTATCTGCTCGGCAAGGAGGAGCGCGACAGCGTCTTCGTGCACGAGCCCGCCTGGTACGCGCAGAACGACATCGAGCTGCACCTCGGCCAGACCGTCGACGCGATCGACCGCACCGCGAAGACCGTGCGCTTCGGCGACGACGGCACCCTCGTCCACTACGACAAGCTGCTCCTCACCACGGGTGCCGAGCCCCGCCGCCTCGACATCCCCGGCACCGACCTGGTGGGCGTCCACCATCTGCGGCGTCTCGCGCACGCCGAGCGCCTCAAGGGCGTCCTCACCGCCCTCGGCCGGGACAACGGCCATCTGGTGATCGCGGGCGCCGGCTGGATCGGCCTGGAGGTCGCGGCGGCGGCCCGCGAGTACGGCGCGGAGGTGACCGTCATCGAGCCGCTGCCGACCCCGCTGCACAGCGTCCTCGGCCCCGAGCTCGGCAATCTCTTCGAGGAACTGCACCGCGAGCGCGGCGTCCGCTTCCACTTCGGTGTCCGGCTGACGGAGATCGTCGGCCAGGACGGCATGGTGCTGGCCGCGCGGACCGACGACGGCGAGGAGTACCCGGCGCACGACGTGCTGGCGGCCATCGGCGCGGCGCCGCGCATCGGTCTGGCGGAGGCCGCGGGGCTGGAGATCGCCGGCCGTGCCCACGGCGGCGGCGTCGCGGTCGACGAGCGGCTGCGCACCTCCGACCCCGACATCCACGCGGCAGGCGACGTGGCGTCCTTCCCGCACGCCCTGTTCGACACCCGGCTGCGGGTGGAGCACTGGGCCAACGCGCTCAACGGCGGCCCGGCGGCGGCCCGCGCGATGCTGGGCAAGGACGTCCTCTACGACCGCGTGCCCTACTTCTTCTCCGACCAGTACGACCTGGGGATGGAGTACAGCGGGTGGGCGCCCCCGGGGTCGTACGACGAGGTCGTGATCCGGGGCGACGCGGGCAAGCGCGAGTTCATCGCGTTCTGGGTGAAGGAGGGGAGGGTGCTGGCCGGGATGAATGTGAATGTGTGGGACGTCACAGAGCCGATCCAGCGGCTGATCCGGTCCACGACCCGGGTGAACACGGAGGCCCTGGCGGACCCGCACACTCCACTCGAAAGCCTTGTCCCGTGAGTGCCGGTCCGTGAGGACGTCACGCCCCAGGAGTGTCAGTTCGGCCCCGTAGAATCACCACGTGGCAGGACGGATCAACGACGAGGACGTGAAGGCGGTTCGGGACGCGGTCCCGATCGACGCCGTGGTGTCCGAGTACCTCCAGCTGCGCAACGCGGGCGGCGGCAACCTCAAGGGGCTGTGCCCGTTCCACGACGAGAAGTCGCCGTCCTTCCAGGTCAGCCCGAGCAAGGGACTCTTCCACTGCTTCGGCTGCCAGGAGGGCGGCGACACCATCACGTTCGTGATGAAGGTCGACCACCTCTCCTTCTCGGAGGCGGTCGAGCGCCTCGCGGCCCAGGCCGGCATCACCCTGCGCTACGAGGAGGGCGGATACAACCCCGCCCACCAGCGAGGCGAGCGCATCCGCCTGGTCGAGGCGCACAAGATCGCCGCGCAGTGGTACGCCGAACAGCTCGCCACCGGCCCGGAGGCGGAGACCGGCCGGGTCTTCCTCGCCGAGCGCGGCTTCGACCAGGCCGCCGCCGTCCACTTCGGCGTCGGCTACAGCCCCCAGGGCTGGGACCACCTCACCCGCTATCTGCGCGGCAAGGGCTTCACCGACAAGGAACTGCTCCTGTCCGGCCTCTCCCAGGAGGGCCGCCGCGGCCCCATCGACCGCTTCCGCGGCCGCCTCATGTGGCCCATCCGCGACATCGGCGGCGAGGTCGTCGGCTTCGGCGCCCGCAAGCTGTACGAGGCGGACAACGGCCCCAAGTACCTCAACACGCCCGACACCGCGATCTACAAGAAGTCCCAGGTGCTCTACGGCATCGACCTCGCGAAGAAGGACATCGCCAAGGCCAGCCGCGCGGTCGTCGTCGAGGGCTACACGGACGTCATGGCGTGCCATCTCGCCGGGGTGACGACCGCGATCGCCACGTGCGGCACGGCGTTCGGCGGCGACCACATCAAGATCCTCCGCCGGCTGCTGATGGACAACGGCAGCGCCCGGGTGATCTTCACCTTCGACGGCGACGCGGCCGGCCAGAAGGCGGCCCTGCGCGCCTTCGAGGACGACCAGAAGTTCGCCGCCGAGACGTACATCGCGATCGCGCCCGACGGCATGGACCCCTGCGAGCTGCGCCTGGCCAAGGGCGACGAGGCGGTCGCCGACCTGGTCGAACCGCGTACCCCGCTCTTCGAGTTCGCCCTCCGCCAGATCGTCAACCGCTACGACCTGGACACCCCGGCGGCCCGGGCGGCCGCGCTGGACGAGGCCGCCCCGATCGTCGCCCGCATCAAGAACAGCGGCGCGCAGCACGAGGTCGCGGTGGAGCTGGCCGGGATGCTGGGCATCCTGGACACCCAGTTCGTGGTCAAGCGGGTCGCCCAGCTGGCCCGCTGGGCCCGCGAACGGGGCGGCGGCGGCAGGGGCCAGGCCCCGGCCTCCCGCACCCCCCAGCAGTACGAGGCGGCGGCCTCCGCCCGCCCCGCAGGACCCGGCCCGGCCCTGAACCTCCGCAACCCGGTGTACGCCACCGAACGCGAGCTGCTCAAACTGGCACTCCAGCGCCCGGAGTTGGTCTCCCCGGCGTTCGACGCGTACGGCGTGGACGAGTTCACCGCCCCGCCCTACGCCGCCGTACGCCAGGCCGTCCTGGACGCGGGCGGCGCGGAGTACGGCGTACAGGACCCGCAGGAGTATCTGGTCCGGGTCCGTGAGGCGGCCCCCGACGACACGGTCCGCGCGATGGTCACGGAGCTGGCTGTCGAGGCGATCATGCGCCGCACGGTCGACGAGGCGTACGCGGGCGACCAACTCGTGACGGTCCGCCGCCGAGCCGTGGACCGCCGCATCCACGACATCCAGATCACCCTCACCCGCCTCGGCAGCAACGCCGACCCGGCCCATCTGGCCGCCGTACAGAACGAGTTGTGGGTGTTGCAGCAGTACGGCCAGGCGCTTCAAGAGCAGGGTGCGGCCGCTCTCTGAGTGGTTCGCATACGCCAGGGTTACCACGCGGTCACGACTCGGACGCAAAAAGTCACCGCACGCCCCTCGTGGCGGCGATGTGTCTTACCCCACACTGGGTTCCGGTGCCTGAGTCCTCGGAGCGCGGCCGATCCGTCCCCCACGGGTCCCACACCCCCGCGGTTCCTCTCATCGCGTACGGGACGGACAGCGGCGAGGCCGTCGACTCCGTCCCCGAAGTACCGCTGCCGTACTCCTTGGCAGCGATCATCCTGGAGGTCGCCCCCGTGCAGACCCAGACCCTCACACAGACCGGCGTCGGCACGACCGAGGAGCCGGACGCGGAGACCGACGTCTTCGCGGCCGTGCCCCCGCAGGGCCGTGTCGCGCTGCACCCCGAGACGGAGCCGGAGGCCCCGTCCGAACCGGCGGAGCCACCCGCCGAGGCACTGGCCGCACAGGCCCCCGAGCCCGCCGAACCGCCCGCTCCCCGCCCCGACACCGGCAGCCCCTCCTCGGACCTGTTCCGCCAGTACCTGCGCGAGATCGGCCGTATCCCGCTGCTCACCGCGGCCGAAGAGGTCGAGCTCGCCCGCCGGGTCGAGGCCGGGCTGTTCGCCGAGGAGAAGCTCGGCAGCACCCCCGACCTGGACGAACGGCTCGCCCTCGACCTGGACAAGCTGGTCGTCATGGGGCGGATGGCCAAGCGCCGGCTCATCGAGGCCAACCTCCGGCTCGTGGTCTCCGTCGCCAAGCGGTACATCGGGCGCGGGCTGACCATGCTGGACCTGGTCCAGGAGGGGAACCTCGGGCTCATCCGGGCCGTCGAGAAGTTCGACTACGCCCGCGGCTACAAGTTCTCCACCTACGCCACCTGGTGGATCCGGCAGGCCATGTCCCGTGCCCTCGCCGACCAGGCCCGCACCATCCGCGTGCCCGTGCACGTCGTCGAACTCATCAACCGGGTCGTGCGGGTGCAGCGCCGGATGCTCCAGGAGCGCGGCTACGAGCCCACGCCCGACGAGGTCGCCGCCCACCTCGACCTGCCGCCCGAGCGGGTCAGCGAGGTGCTGCGGCTCGCCCAGGAGCCCGTCTCGCTGCACGCGCCCGTGGGCGAGGAGGACGACGTCGCCCTCGGCGACCTCATCGAGGACGGCGACGCCACCAGCCCCGTGGAGTCGGCCGCCTTCCTGCTGCTCAGGGAGCATCTGGAGGCCGTGCTGTCGACCCTGGGGGAGCGCGAGCGCAAGGTCGTACAACTGCGCTACGGACTCGCCGACGGCCGCCCCCGCACCCTGGAGGAGATCGGACGCATCTTCGGCGTCACCCGGGAGCGGATCCGCCAGATCGAGTCGAAGACCCTCAACAAGCTCCGGGACCACGCATTCGCCGACCAGCTGCGGGGCTACCTGGACTGAGCTGTCGGCCGCCGTGGCTGCGGGCAGTCGTGCCTCCCCCAAGCTCTTCGAGCAGGGGGCACCCCCAGGCGGCACGGGTGCGCGGGCGAGCGAACCCACCCGCCCGCGCAAGCCGAGGGCACCGCTCAGTCCACCTCCGCGACCGCCTGCGCGAACTGCGCCTTGTACAGCCGCGCATAGGCACCGTCCGCGGCCAGCAGCTCCGCATGCGCGCCCTGTTCGACGATCGAGCCGTTCTCCATCACCAGGATCGTGTCGGCGTCCCGGATCGTGGACAGCCGGTGCGCGATGACGAACGACGTCCGCCCGTGCGCCAGCTTGGCCATCGCCTTCTGGATCAGCACCTCGGTACGGGTGTCGACGGAGCTGGTCGCCTCGTCGAGCACCAGGATCACCGGGTCGGACAGGAACGCCCGCGCGATGGTGATGAGCTGCTTCTCACCGGCGCTGACGCCTGTGCCCTCGTCGTCGATCACGGTGTCGTAGCCGTCGGGCAGGGTACGGATGAAACGGTCGGCGTGGGCCGCCCGCGCCGCCTCCTCGATCTCGCCCCGGGTGACCTTGCGGGAGGCGCCGTACGCGATGTTCTCCGCGATCGTGCCGCCGAACAGCCAGGTGTCCTGCAGCACCATGCCGATCCCGGCCCGGAGTTCGTCCCGGGACATCCTGCGGATGTCGACGCCGTCGAGGGTGATCCGCCCGCCGGACACGTCGTAGAACCGCATCAGCAGATTGACCAGCGTGGTCTTGCCCGCGCCCGTCGGGCCGACGATCGCGACCGTGTGCCCCGGCTCCACCTTCAGCGACAGATCCTCGATCAGCGGCTTCTCGGGCTCGTACCGGAACGACACGTGCTCCAGCGCCACGCGTCCGGCCGATTCCGCCGGCCGCTCGCCCGGCACCGGGTCCGCCTCCTGCTCCTCCGCGTCCAGGAGTTCGAAGATCCGCTCGGCCGAAGCGACGCCCGACTGCACCAGGTTGGCCATCGAGGCGACCTGGGTCAGCGGCATCGAGAACTGCCGCGAGTACTGGATGAAGGCCTGCACGTCACCGATCGACAGGGCGCCGGACGCCACCCGCAGACCGCCGACCACGGCGACGAGCACATAGTTCAGGTTCGACACGAACATCATCAGCGGCTGCATCACACCGCTGTTGAACTGCGCCTTGAACCCGGCCTCGTACAGCGCGTCGTTCTGCTCGGCGAACTGCTGCGCCGACTCCTGCTGCCGGCCGAACACCTTCACCAGGGTGTGCCCGGTGTACATCTCCTCGATGTGCGCGTTCAGCTTGCCGGTGGAGCGCCACTGCTGCACGAAGTGCGGCTGCGAGCGCTTGCCGACACGGGTCGCCACGACGAACGACAGCGGCACGGTGACCAGCGCGACCAGGGCCAGCAGCCATGACACCCAGAACATCATCACCAGCACACCGATGATGGTGAGCACCGAGTTGATGAGCTGCCCCATCGACTGCTGCAGCGTCTGGCCGATGTTGTCGATGTCGTTGGTGGCCCGGGAGAGCACCTCGCCGCGCTGGCGCTTGTCGAAGTACGACAGCGGCAGCCGCGACAGCTTCCCCTGCACGTCCTCGCGCATCCGGTACATCGTGCGGTTCACGGCCCGGTTGACCAGCCGCGTCGCCACCGCCATCAGCAGACCGGCGACGAGGAAGGTGCCGAGCGCGAACAGCAGCACGTTCCCGACGGCGTCGAAGTCGATGCCCTTGCCGGGGGTGAAGTCGGTGCTCTGCAGCATGTCCGCGACGGAGCCCTGGCCCCGCTCGCGCATGGAGTCGAGGACCTGCTCCTTGGTGGCCCCGGCCGGCATCTGCCGGCCGATGATGCCCGCGAAGACCAGGTCGGTGGCCTTGCCGAGGATCTTCGGCCCGATGACGCTCAGGGTCACGCTGACGACGACGCACAGCAGCAGCGCGTAGATGGTCAGCCGTTCGGGCTTGAACCGGGCGATGAGCCGTTTGCCCGACTCCTTGAAGTCCATCGAGCGCTGGTCGGGGCCGCCCCCGGCCATCATGCGTCCCATGGGCCCTGCCATCAGGCGGCCTCCGCTTCCGTCAGCTGGGAGAGCACGATCTCCCGATAGGTCTCGTTGTCGGCCATCAGCTCGTGGTGCCGGCCGGTGCCGACGACCAGTCCCTCGTCCAGGACCACGATCCGGTCGGCGTCCCGGATGGTCGCCACGCGCTGGGCCACGATCACCACGGTCGCCTCGGCGGTCTCCCGGGCGAGCGCGGTGCGCAGGGCCGCGTCGGTGGCGTAGTCGAGCGCGGAGAAGGAGTCGTCGAACAGATAGATCTCCGGGCGCTGCACAAGCGTGCGGGCGATGGCCAGGCGCTGGCGCTGACCGCCGGAGACATTGGTGCCGCCCTGGGAGATGGGGGCGTTCAGACCGCCCTCCAGCTTCCGCACGAAGTCCTTGGCCTGCGCGACCTCCAGCGCGTGCCAGAGCTCCTCGTCCGTGGCGTCCGGATTGCCGTAGCGCAGATTGGTGGCCACCGTGCCGGCGAACAGGTACGGCTTCTGCGGGACGAGCCCGACGGTCTTGGCGAGCAGCACCGGGTCGAGGCCCGACACGTCGACGCCGTCGACGAGCACCTCGCCGTCGGTGGCGTCGAACAGCCGCGGGACCAGTCCGAGCAGGGTCGACTTGCCGCTGCCGGTGGAGCCGATCACGGCGGTCGTCTCACCCGGCCGGGCCACCAGGTCGACGGACTTCAGCACCGGCTCCTCGGCCCCCGGGTAGCGGAACCCGGCCCCGCGGATCTCCAGATGGCCGTGCCGGCGCAGCTCGGTGACCGGCGCGAGTGGCGGCACCACGCTGGACTCGGTCTCCAGGACCTCCTGGATGCGCTCGGCGCACACCTCCGCGCGCGGCACCATCATGAACATGAAGGTGGCCATCATCACGGACATGACGATCTGCATCAGATAGGCGAGGAAGGCGGTCAGATCGCCGATCGCCATTCCGCCGCTGTCGATGCGGTGCGCGCCGAACCACACGACCGCGATCGACGACAGGTTCACCACCGTCATCACGATCGGGAACATCAGCGCGAGCATCCGGCCGGTCGCCAGCTGCATGTCGGTGAGCTCGCCGTTCGCCTTCCCGAAGCGGCCCTGCTCGTACTCGTCGCGGACGAAGGCGCGGATCACCCGGTTGCCGGTGATCTGCTCGCGCAGCACCCGGTTCACCGTGTCCAGGCGTACCTGCATGGACCGGAACAGCGGGCGCAGTCGGCGCACGATCAGCGTCACACAGATGCCCAGCACCGGTACGACCGCCACCAGGACCCCGGACAGCGGTACGTCCAGGCCGAGGGCCAGGACGATGCCGCCCACGCACATGATGGGCGCCGACACCATCAGCGTGAACGTCATCAGGGCCAGCATCTGGACCTGCTGGACGTCATTGGTCGTACGGGTGATGAGGGAGGGGGAGCCGAAGTGACCGACCTCACGTGCGGAGAAGGACTGCACCTTGTCGAAGACGGCGGCCCGGACGTCCCGGCCGAGCGCCGACGCGGTCTTCGCGCCGTAGTACACGGCGCCGATGTTGCACACGACCTGCGCCAGCGAGATGCCGATCATCAGGACACCGAAGGACAGAATGTAACCGGTGTCACCCTTCACGACACCGTTGTCGATGATGTCCGCGTTCAGGGTGGGCAGATAGAGGGTGGCGCAGGTCTGCAGGAACTGCAGCAGCACCAGGACGGAGATGGGTTTCCTGTAGGGCCTGAGATAGGTCCGCAGAAGTCGTATGAGCACGCTACGTCTCTCGGAGTCGGCGGTGGGGGGCGAGGTGGTTGCCCGTGGCCCCTATCGTCGGACACTCCACCCGCGTTACCTCAACCGATTAACCCGACAGTCCGGCTCCAGCGGGCCTCTTGCGACTCCTTTGCGGACCTTACGACCGAAACGCCCCGGGATGGGTCTGCTCGCGCACCGACATGAACTGCTGCCGCACCGCCTGCCCCACCGCCAGCTGGTCACCGGGGTCCAGGATCTGAGCCGCCGCGCCCTGCCAGGCCGGCGGGGTGCGCGGATCGAGCGCGCCCTGGGAGACGCCGAGCGCCCAGGCCGCCTGGCGGGCGGCGCCGATCGCCGCGTAGTCGGCGGGCTGCGGTACGACGACCTGCGCAGCGAACAGCGAGGGCGCGGCGGACTGCACCGCCGACAGCTCGGCGGCCTGCCCCAGCAGGAAGACCCGCCGCACGTCGACGCCCCGCCCGCGCAGCACGTCGAGCGCGTCCGCGAGCCCGCAGAGCATGCCCTCGAAGGCGGCCCGCGCCAGGTGCTCGGGCCTCATGGACTCGCGTCTGAGGCCCGCCAGGGTGCCTGCCGTGTGCGGCAGGTTCGGCGTCCGCTCGCCCTCCAGATAGGGCAGCAGGACCAGTCCGTGGGACCCGGGCGTGGACTTCATCGCCAGGTCGGACAGGCTCTCCAGGTCGGGCATCCCGAGGAGTTCGGCGGTGCCGCGCAGGGTCCGTACGGCGTTCAGGGTGGTCACGACCGGCAGGTGCATGCCGGTGGCGTCGGCCAGCGAGGTGATCATGCCGGTCTGGTCGACGAGGGCCTCGGGGTGCACCGCCATCACGGACCCGGAGGCGCCGAGCGACACCACCGCGTCGCCGAGCCCGAGGCCGAGCCCGAACGCGGCGGCCATCGTCTCGCCGGTCCCCGCGGAGATCAGCAGCCCCTCCGGGGTCGTACCGGCCGCGTCGGAGGGACCGATCACCTCCGGCAGCATGGCCTGGTGACCGAGCGCCAGCTCGACCAGTTCGGGCCGGTAGCCACCGATGGCCGCGGACCAGTACCCGGTGGCGGAGGCCCCGCCGCGGTCGGTGGTCCTTCGCACCGGCCGCCCGAGCAGCTGCCAGACGAGCCAGTCGTGCGCCTGGAGCAGGATCGCCGTCCGCCGGGCGTTCTCGGGCTCGCTCTTGGCGAGCCAGCGCAGCTTGGTCACCGACTGCGCCGCCTGCGGCACCGAGCCCACCGCCTGCGCCCACGCCTCGCGGCCGCCGAGCGCGTCGACCAGGTCGGCCGCCGCGACCTGCGCCCGCTTGTCGCCGCCGACCATGGCGGGCCGCACGGTGTTGCCCTGTGCGTCCAGCGGTACGAGTGCGTTCTGCTGGGCGGAGACCCCGATGGCCTGCACACCCTCCAGGAGCCCGCCGCCGGCGGCCTCGCCGAGGGAGAGCAGCCAGGCCTGCGGATCGATGTCGGAGGGCCGGCCGCTCTCGGGGTTGTCCACCGGGTGCGGCGCATAGCCCTGCCGCAGCACGGCTCCCGTGTCCGTGTCGCAGACGACGATGCGTGTGAAATCGGGCGAGCTGTCCAACCCGGCGACTATCCCCATGGGAAAATTCTGCCGTACCGCGCCGCGGGGTTTCGCCGCTGGGCGCCGTTGGGGTGACGTCGTATCTCGGGCGCGGGCCGTCCTGGGCCGGTCGCGCCCCGCGGCGGAGCCGCAAATGTCACAGCCGCGCGCCCTGGGGATATGGGGGTGCCCGGTGCTGAGAGGGACCGCTAGGTGTTGCTCGTGCCCCAGTCGTCCGTGCCTGCGCCGTTCGGGTGGTGGGCTCGCATGGCGCGCATGCGCTGGGTCACCGCGTCGGGTACGTGATCGCTGACCTTCTCGCCGACCGCGTGGGCCGCCCGGCCCGCCAGGACGCGCCCCTGCTGGGCGGCCGACTCCGCGGTGTTGCGGACCGCCGGATTCTGCGCGACCTGCCGTGCGGACTTCTTCAGCTGCTCGTAGCGCTCGCGCCCGGCCCTCGTGCCGAGGACGTAACCCAGGGCGAGTCCGGCGATGAACGTGAGCCGGTAGCGCATGGCGGCCACCCTTCCCTTGTGTAGGTCTGCGGTGCGGCGTTGGCGCGGGGGGAACCGATTGGCGGAGCACCCCCCTGCTTGCGCTAATGTATGTGTCGCAGCGAGCGCGCGCCCCCTGGCGAATACCCAGGTAGGTACGTTCGATGCAACGAGGCATTCCTCCGTAGCTCAATTGGCAGAGCAGCCGGCTGTTAACCGGCAGGTTACTGGTTCGAGTCCAGTCGGGGGAGCTCGGTCCTCCGTAGCTCAATTGGCAGAGCAGCCGGCTGTTAACCGGCAGGTTACTGGTTCGAGTCCAGTCGGGGGAGCATGCTGAACGAGGACCCCGCCGGGGTCCTTTTTCATGTCCGAGGGAACCACCCGGCCCGGGGCGGAGTCCTCAAGGTCATGTGAAGCCGACCATGCGAAGCAGGAGATCGTATGAGCGGCTATGCTGCGGCAGACGGCGCGCACACATGTACGCGACACGCCGCTATGGGGCGGTAGCTCAGCCGGTTAGAGCAGCGGACTCATAATCCGTCGGCCGTGGGTTCGAGTCCCACCCGCCCCACCAGAAACGTTCCCTGACCTGCGGAAACGTTCTTCCTGCGTGCTGGAGCATCAACTCCGCCCCAACGGACCGAATCCGCTGCTCGCGAGTTCAACGGCACCTCCACTCACGGTGGGTCGACACCAGGCTGACCTGCGTGAATACGTTGGATCACGGAGTGAGCGAGCGGCACTCGCGGCGTCAACGAGGAGCCGAAGGCGCCATTGGGGACGCTGTGAGGACACAGGTCTGGCGAGGAGCTGCCTGCGATGCCAGCTCGGCAGATCCTGCTCCGGCTGCCGGGGAGACGGTGCTGCGACCTGGGACAGGGTTGCTGGGGGATCTGGATCACCTCCGCTCGAGCCGAGTCCGGCCGCAGCGGATGTCCTGGCGTGACGCGGGCCCGCCCCGGTCAAGCCGGGACGGGCCCTGGGCGAGCGCCGACCGTGGTGCTCAGTCGAGCTGGACGACCTTGGGGTTGTCACCGGTGGTCGCTGCGTCGGCGGGGGGCAGGGCGGTGGGATAGACGCGGATGTTGCTGATCGCTGCGTTGGCGTACTCGCCGTAGGTGCCGGAGGAGAGCTTGCGGCCGATCTGCACGGGGCCGGTGGCGTTCCAGGGGGTGTAGGCCCAGTCCCTGGTGCCGGTGAGCTTGCCGTTCACGTACAGGCGGAGCTCCTTGGCGTTGGCGTCGTAGACGCCCACCAGGTGGGTCCACTGACCGGTAGTGGCCTTGCTGCCGTAGGCGGCTCGCCACACGGCGCCAGAGGCGTCGGTGCTGTGCCGGCCGAAGGCCCAGACCTGGGCGCCGGAGGAGTAGTACAGCTGGAAGCCGTTGTTGGTGGTGCCGTTCTGGGAGAGGAAGGTGCTGTTGGCGGTCGTTGAGTTGAGCTTGACCCAGGCGGAGACGGTGAAGCTCTTGGAGGTGTCCACGGCCGGGCCGGTCGTGCCGGCGTACCCGGTGGTGCCGTTCAGGGTCACGGCGTTTCCTCGGGTGGTGTCGGTGGTCCAGGAGTAGCCGCCGGACAGGGTGGCGTTCAGTGTGCCGGTGCTGTCGGCGGTGGTGGCACCGCTGCCTTCGGCGAGCTTCCACCAGTGGGTGGCGGTGTCGGTGACCGAGCCCAGCGAGACCGGCGGGGCGAAGCCGTAGGTGGGCGGGGAGGTCAGGACCGGGCTCTGCCGGTAGTTGTATTCGACGAGCTGGCCGAAGGGGCCGACGGCGTACAGGTCGGGGTTGCCGTCCGGGGCGCCGGGGTTGGTGTCGCCGGTCTGGACCGGGCTGTTGACGTCGCCCGGGGAGGCGACCACGGGGTAGAGGGCCGGCGACAGGGTGAGCCCCAGGCTGGTGTGCGTGCCCGGGTGGAGCAGGGTCGGGACCAGGGTGGTCGGGTCGATGGTGATCGGGTAGCTGTACAGCTGGCCGGTGGCGTTGTCGCGGGACCACAGGACCGGCTTGTTGTCGAAGGTGCCCGCGGCGATGAGGGTCTGGGTCGTCCAGTCGCCGTCGCCGAGCAGGATCGGGTTTTTCAGGTGGTAGCCGCCGTCGGACTGGTAGATCCAGAGCTCCTTGTTCTCGACGGTGATGACGGCGGGGTAGTCGTTGGTGTTGCCGAAGACGTTGCCCGGTGCGATGAGCTGGCTGACGTTCCAGTTCTTGCTGTCGTAGTCGGTGCTGCGGCAGCGGGTGTCGTCCGCGACGACGTCAGGCAGTGCGCAGGTGTCCTTGACGACGAGGTCGAACCGCTTGCCTGCGAAGCCGCCGAAGGTGGACCAGGGCGATGCCGGAAAGGACGCGTCGTCGACGGGGTCCAGGTCGTTCTTGACGATGTAGAGGTTCTTGCTGGTCTTGTTGTACGCCCACAGGTCGTCGCCGTTCGCTCCGTGCAGGTTGCCGCGGTGGGCGATGACGTAGTTGTTCCAGCCGGTGCCGTCGGGGGAGTCCTCCTTGGTGGACACGGTGACCGGGCCGGTGACGGCCGGCGGGGTGCCGGTGACGGGGTCGCTGTGGACCGGGGCGGTGGCCTGGGCGGGGTCCTGGTTGCCGGGGACGAGGTCGAGGTCGCCGGTCTTGGTGGTGGCGAGCAGGTCGGGCACGCCGTCGCCGGAGATGTCACCCGGCTTGATCTTGGTCGCCGGATCCCACGGCACCGTGAAGGTGTAGCCGGCGGGACTGGTGGAGATGTTCCCGGCCTTGTCGACGCCGGCGACGTAGAGGGTGTGCACGCCCCAGTCGCGGATCGGGACGGGGATGGTGGCGGTGGAGCGTCCCTGGCTGTCGGTGCCGGAGACCGCGGCGGTCTGGCCGTCGGCGTCGGTGGGCGGCGAGTCGAACTGCCACAGGAAGGACTTCATGCCGCTGTACTTGCAGGCGCCGGGGTCGCAGCTGTCGTCGGAGGCCGGGCTGTCGGTGCCGGCCACGGTGAAGTCGGTGGTCTTGCCGGGGCCCGCGTAGACGGGGTCGCCCTCACGCGCGGTTCCGACCTGCGGGAAGGCGGGGTTGCCGGAGATGTCCGGGGTGGGCGGCGCCGTGAAGTCGGTGTTGAACCAGCAGTGCTCGGACTTGCCCGAGGTCAGGTTCTGGTCGGGCGAGTCGTCCTCGGCGTAGACGTCCCAGCCGTACTGGTGGCCGTCCTTCAGAGTGGCGCCGATCTGCATCGCCGCGTCTGTGCCGGAGGCCAGCCACCCGCTGTCCGGGGTCGAGACGGAGGCGCCGTTGCCGTCGCCGTCGGGGTCGACCGTGCGGTCCCAGACGTAGTAGTGCGCCCTGACGTTCTCGCCGGAGATCTGGGAGGTGACGGTGGAGTGCAGGGTGATGTCGCTGCCGGCGTCCGAGTAGGTGGTGGCGCCGATCCAGCCCACGCCGCTGGTGGTGCAGGCGGCCGAGGCGCCGGTGGCCGCCGGGGTCGTGTGCAGGTTGCTCGGTATGCCCGGCGGGATGTCGAACTTGGTGGTGAGGGTCAGCGTGGTCGACATGCGCAGGTAGTCGTCGTTGCCCGAGGTCTGCGACTCGTTGCCGTACAGGCCGATGGTCCAGGTGTTGGTGCCGTCGCCGAAGGTGCCGCCCGCGTCATAGCCGTTGCCGTCCTGGTCGGCGATCTTCTGTGCCTGGTCCTTGACGTGGAAGGTGGCGGTGCTGTTGCTGCAGGAGCTGCCGGAGTTGGCGCCGCTGGGCACGGTGTCCGTCACCGGCGGGAAGGCGGTGTCGTGGACGCCGGGCCGGGACAGCCAGTCGGTGCTGGAGCCGATCGCGTTGGTGGTGTGGAGCGTGAGCGGCTGGTTCTGGCTGCAGTTGTAGCTCGCCGCGAACGTGGTGGAGATCTTCACGTAGGCGTCGTAGACGACGAACGAGGAGTGCAGTCCGCTGGTGTTGATCGCCCAGTACGAACGCTCCAGACCGACCCCGCAGGCGCCGCCCCACCGCTGGTAGCCCACGCCCTGGCCGTTGGTCTGCGCCTTGTCGTACTGCGGTGAGTTGTCGCAGGCCGAGCTGGAGTAGACCTCGGTGTAGTGGCCGGCGGTGGAGGAGACCGGGTTGGTGTACGGGTCGATGTACACCGGATAGGTGGTGTCCGGGTCGGTGAGCATGCCCGCGTCCGGGGTCAGCGTCACGGCCTTGCTCGTGGCGGTCATGGCGACCGGCTCGGTGTCGGCTCCGGGGCCCGGGCCGTCGACGGAGGAGGCCGTGCCGGCGGCCGGACCGTCGGTCTTCGTGGGTGTGGGGCCGGAGTCCCACATCACTGGCTGCGGGCTGGTGTAGGTCAGATCGCCGTCGGCCGCGGTGGCGGTCATGGTGTCGCCGTCAGCGGTGGCCAGAGAGAGGCCGTGCGTGTCGGCGGCCAGCGTGAGCTTCTTCAGCTGAGGGTTCGCCGCTGCGTCCGCGTCGTGCACGACCAGGACGTCGCTGAAGCCGCCCTGGTCGGTGACGGACACCGACAGATCGACGCCGGGCAGCACCGATGGGTACACCGCGGTGTCGCCGCTGACGTCCGGCTTCGGCAGCGTGAACGGCAGGGTCAGAGCCATGCTGGGGCCGTCGGCGTGGGTGAGGGTGACCAGCGGGCCGTCGCCACCGCCGGAAAGGGTGACCCCGTTCGGGGTGGCCTTGGGCGCGTAGTCGCCGTGGCCGTCGGAGGCCAGGGTGGCGTCCAGCGGGGTCCACTCGCCGTCCTTGAACACCCGGGTCGGCAGCACGCTGGTGGTGTTGGTGAAGGTGCCGTCCGGCAGCGCCTCGGTGGCGGAGACCTCCGTGGTCAGCGCGTCCACCGGGACGGACTGGCCGGTGGACTCGGCCTGCGCCTGGGCTGCAAGGAGCGGATCGGCCGGGGTGGCACTGAAGTCGTCGGCCACGGCGGGCAGTGCCGGAAGGATCGTCAACAGGCCCACAACGGCGGCGAATAGGGCCAGTCTGCGCCCCGGAGCGGCGCGTCTGTGACCGGTGCGTATCGGTGGTCTGTGCACGTAGGCGGGCTTCCTTCGGGTCGCGGGCAGCGGGGTGGGGGAAGCCCGGTTGCCACAGAGATCTGAGAAGTGATCAATTTCGGCACAGAACCTACACAGCATCTGTCATGAACACGCATGGTCTCCTTCTGGAAATGGCAAAGGGTCTTGAGTAGTGATCACGGCCCTACCTAGCCTCCGGTCGATCACTCACCTGTGATCTGACTGTGTGACGGACCCTCAAGTGGGCCGTTCTGTGGGGGGTTACACGTGAGTGGCAGACGGCGCTGGTTCGCGGGCACATGGCACCGGAGATTCTTCGGCGTGCTGGGGCTGTGGACCATTCCGGTTGCTCTGCTCGCGCTGCTGCTGCCGGTGGCGATCGCCTCGGGCTTCGGCATGCCGGGCTTCCTTGCCGGCCACGACGGCGGTGACGGCTTCGGCCACCACGGCGGCTTCACGTTCGACGGCGAGGTGTGGCGCCCCAAGAAACTGCCCGCCACCAAGGCCGTAGGGGCGCATCTCCTGCAGCCGAAGGCACAACGACACCCCAAGGGCTACAAGCCGCTGAGCACGTACCGGGCGACGTCGGCCCGGTGGCCCAAGGCCGGCACCGCCGTCGTCGACCTCGGCCCGCAGAGCATGGCCAAGCCGGTCAAGGCGGGTTCACTGCCCGTCTGGGTGGCGCCCGCCGGCACCAAGCACGGCGTCGACGCCGTGCGGGTGCAGGCCGCGTCCCACACCCAGACGCTGCGCACCGGCGCCAACGGCATGCTCCTGGGCATCACCCCCTCCGGCACGACGTCCGCCCACGGCCGGGTCAAGGTGGTCATCGACTACTCGGCGATCGCCCGTGCTTACGGCGGCGGTTACGGCTCCCGGCTGCGGCTGGTTCAGCTGCCCGGATGCGCGCTGACCACCCCGCAGAAGGCGGAGTGCCAGAAGGCCACCCCGCTGAAGTTCACCAACCGTGCCTCCGCCGAGCAGCTGACGGCGACCGTCACCATGAGCTCCGCCTCCGTCGATGACGCGGGCGACTCCAAGTCGGCTGATGGCACGGCCAGTTCCAAGCCGACCGCGAGCGCCTCCCCGTCCCAGTCCCCGGACGGCGCCGCCACCGCCACGCCGACCCCGAGTGCGCAGTCTCCCGAGCCGGCCCGGAGCAGCGGATCCCCGAAGCCGTCCGAGAGCGCGAACGGGCCGGAGGCGATGTCGGCCCGCACCGCGCCGCTGAGCGCGGCCGCTGCCGCCGGCACCACGGCGCTCGCCGTGACCTCGGGCACCTCTGGCTCCCAGGGTGACTACGGGGCGACGGAGTTGTCGGCCGCCGGCACCTGGCAGGCCTCCGCCACCGGCTCGTTCACCTACTCCTACCCGATCTCGGTGCCGGCCGGGATCGGTGGCAACGCGCCGTCCGTCGGCCTGAGTTACGACTCGCAGACCGTCGACGGCGAGACCACCGCCCGCAACTCCCAGACCTCGTGGGTCGGGGACGGCTGGAGCTACCAGGTCGGTTCTGTGGAGCGGGCTTACCGCAAGTGCGGCTCCCTGCTCGACTCCGGCGGAAGCAAGATCCTCAAGGGCTCCGGCGACGAGTGCTGGGGCGGGGACAACGCCACGCTGTCCTTCGGCTCGCACTCCGGCGTGCTGGTGCCCGACGGGGTGGACTCGAACGTGCCGGGGGAGATCAGGCAGTGGCGGCTGCAGGGTGACGACGGCACCCTCGTGCAGGAGCTGTCCGGCGCCGACAACGGCCTGCACGACGGTGTCTACTACCGGGTCCTGACCACGGACGGCACCGCCGCCTACTTCGGCGCCGACCATTCCCCGAGCGGTGCGGGCACCGGTGCCACCATGCCCGCGAACCCTGCCGACTCCTCCACGCACTCCGCCTGGGGCGTCCCCGTCCTGCACCCGCGCTCGACGGACCCCTGCCACGACGACGCCAAGGGCAAGGCGTCCCAGTGCGACAAGCCGGAGGGCTGGCGCTGGAACCTCGACTTCGTGGTGTCGCCGGGCGGATTCGTGCAGCGTTACGACTACACCACCGAATCCAACTACTACGACCTCGGCGGCGGCCAGACGGCGGCCACCGACGACCCCGACGACACCGGCACCCTCACCCCGTACACCCGCGGCGGCGCGCTGACGCTGATCTCGTACGGATACACGCTGGCGGACGAGCAGGCCGGGCGGACCCCGGCGGCCCAGGTGGACTTCGGCCTCGCCCAGCGGTGCCAGACGACCGACACGTTCACCGACTGCTCGGCCTCGAACCTGAAGGACAGCACCGCCACGCACTGGCCGGACGTGCCGTGGGACCTGCACTGCGACGCCACGGACAAGACCAAACTGCCGGACGGCGCCACGACCGTCCCCGACGACGTGTGCATCACCTCCGGGCCCAGCTTCTGGACCACCACCCGGCTGGACTCCATCGTCACCAAGGTCCATGTGAAGGCGACCGACCAGCTCACCGCGGTCGACTCCTACAAGCTGGGCCAGATCTACTCGGACGCGGGCGGCACCGTCGACCCGGTCACCGGCACCACGGTGGACCCGAAGGACGCCGGGATGCTGCAGGCCGTCATGTGGCTGCAGTCCATCAAGCACACCGGCAAGGACACCTACGACAACGGCAACAGCGACATCACGCTGAACCAGGTGTCGTTCACCGGCACCGAGATCGACAACCGGGTCAACGACGACTCCCCGTCCGCCCCGCCGCTGTACCGGCCGCGCATCTCCAGCGTGCAGACCGAGACCGGCGAGTCGATCGCGGTCGAGTACAACCCGGCCCCGTGCGCGGGCAAGACCCTCTCGATCTCCCAGGCGGACGGCAACACCAACTCCTGCTATCCCGTCTACTGGACCGTCCCCGGCGCCTCCGAGCCGATCGCGGACTGGTTCAACAAGGTCACGGTCAACAGCGTGGCCGTGTCCGACCTGACGATCGCCGGCCAGTACAAGCCGGACGCCCAGAACAACCCGGCCGGCTCCGAGACCCAGATCTCCCGCTACAGCTACACCGGCCCGGCCTGGCACCGCGACGACTCGGCCCAGACCGACGACCAGTACCGCACCTGGGACCAGTTCCGCGGCTTCCGCACCGTCACCGTGCAGACCGGCCAGGCTCCGGAACCGGTCACTCAGCGGACCACCACCTATCTGCAGGGCATGGACGGAGACTACAAGGCCGACGGCACCCGCCGCTCCGTCACCGTCGACGCGAAGGTCGGCGGCAACACCGTGCTGAGCGTCACCGACTCGGACCAGCTGTCCGGCACCGCGCTCCAGGACGCCACCTACACCCAGGCCGGCGGCACGGCCGACGCCGTCAACATCAACGGCCCCTTCGCCTTCACCACCACCGCCTCCGCCAACCAGACCCCGTGGACGGACTGGACGCAGGAGGACAACCCCGGCGAGACCGAGCCGGCCCTGTCCACCCTGCCCGACCTCACCGCGCGCCGGATCAAGTCCAGCAGCTCACTGAAGTACACACTCCTGTCCAACGGGACCTGGCGGCACACCAAGACCGACATGGCGTACGACAGCCAGGGCCGCCTGTCCACCGTCAACGAGCACGGCGACGGCGTCGACCCGAACCAGGAGAAGTGCACCACCACGACCTACGCGGCGCCGGCGTCCGGTAACTCGATGACCCTCGGTTTCCCGGACCAGGTCACCAGCGTCAACGGCCCGTGCGGCACCGCGCCGAGCGCGAGCACGCTCCTGGCTGACAGGAAGTTCTACTACGACGGCGACGGCAGCCTCACCGACCTGGGCACCTTCGGGCAGCTCGACCAGACCGGCAGCACGGCGATCGGCCGGGTCACCGCCGTGCGCACGGCCACCGGCTACACCGGCACCACGGAAAACTGGCAGACCAACTCGGCGATGAAGTACGACGGCGCCGGGCGGATTACCGACACGCTGGACGTCACCGGGCAGAACACCCACACGGCCTTCACCCCGCCCTGGACCTCCGCGGGCGGCAACACCAACCCGACCGACATCACCACCACCAACTCCCAGAACTGGACGGTCACTTCCTCCCTCGACGCGCTGCGCGGACTGCCCACCGAGAACGTCGATGCCAACGGCCGCAAGACCGAGATGACCTACGACGCGCTCGGCAGGCGCACCGCGGTGTGGCTGCCCGGCCGGGACAAGGCAGCCGGCCAGAGCGCGGACCGCACCTTCGAGTACGCCATCAACCCTGGCGCCGTACCCGCGCCCGGAGACACGATCACCCAGCCCGGCGCACCGACGTCCGTCACGTCGAAGACTCTGCGCGAGGACGGCACGTACGCCACCTCGATCACGATCTACGACGGCATGTTGCAGCCGCGGCAGACCCAGGCCACCGCGATGGGCGACTCCAACTCCGGCCGCGTCATCTCGGACACCTTCTACGACTCGCACGGCTGGCAGGTCGCGTCCTACGCCCCGTACTCCGAGCCGAACAACTTCCCCTCGACCACGCTGTACGCGGCGAACGAGAACCAGATCCCCTCGGAGACCACCACCACCTACGACGGCCAGGGCCGGACCCTCAAGCAGACCCTCTGGCACCAGGCCGTCGAGCAGTGGCACACCTCCACCAGCTACCCGGGGGCCGATGAGGTCGACACCACGGCACCTGCCGGGGGCCGTTCCACCGCCTCCTTCACCAACGCCATCGGCCAGACCACCAGCACCGTGGTGAAGAACACCGGCTCCACGGTCACCCTGCCCGGCGGCTCGGTGATCCCCTCGGGAACCTCGCTGACCTCCAACAGCGTGCGCCTGACGATGCAGGCCGACGGCAACCTCGTGCTCTCCTCCCTGGCGACCGGCGCGACGATCTGGTCCTCCGCCACCGGCGGTCACCCCGGCGCCTGGGCCAAGTTCGGCACCGACGGCAACCTGGTCATCTACAGCACGGCCGCGGCCCAGCTGTGGACGACCGGCCTGACGGCCACCACCGGCGCCACCTTCCAGGTCCGCAACGACTCCACCGTGGCCGTCGTCGCCTCCGGCGGCGCCATGCCGTGGAAGCAGGGCACCGCTGGCAACGTCCCGGCCGCCGACGCCACCACCCGCTACACCTACACCCCCGCAGGCCGGGTCGAGTCGATCAAGGACAACGCGGGCAACACCTGGTCGTACACCTACAACCTGCTCGGCCAGAAGCTGACCCAGACCGACCCGAACACCGGCACGACCACGTTCGACAAGTACGACGTGGCCGGCAACCTGCTGCAGACCTCCGACGCGCGCGGCCAGGCGCTGTCCTTCACCTATGACTGGGACAACCGCGCCACGGCCGAGTACGCCGCCGCCTGGTCGGCCACCCCGGACGCATCCAAGCTGCTGGTGTCCCATGTGTACGACACGCTGGAGAAGGGCTACGAGACCTCGGCCACCCGTTACGTCGGGGGCGCCTCGGGATCGGCGTACACCCAGGCCGTCACCGGCTACAACACGGCCTACCAGCCGCTGGGCACCACACTGACGATCCCGGCCGCGGACGGCTTCGCCGCCGCCGGACAGAGCAGCGCGCCCACGAGCGGCACCGTCACCTACACCTCCACGGCCCGCTACACCCCGAACGTCGGCCTGCTCTCCACCACGCACTACCAGGCGGACGGTAACCTGCCGGCCGAGGACATCGACTACGGCTACACCCAGCAGGGCAACCTCGACGGCATCGGCGGCTTCATCAACTCCGCCAACACGCCCGCCTACCTGGACACCGCCGTCCACGACGCGTTCGGCCGCGTGCTGCAGGCCAACTACGGCCCCACCGGCAAGGAGTTGGCGACCTTTGCCCAATACGACGCCACCACCGGGCGCGTCACCCAGACCAGCAGCATGGTGCAGACCTCGGCCACGGCTCTGGACGTCGTCAACCTGCGCTACAACCAGGCCGGCGAACTCACCGCGACCGACGACCTGCAGAACAACACCACGCACGACACCCAGTGCTTCACCTACGACTCCTTCCAGCGCCTGACCGCCGCCTGGACGGACACCGCGGGCATCACCGACCCGAACGCGGCCACGCCCGGCGCAGTCGGCGGCTGCAACACCGCGCGGGTGCAGACCACCACCACTGCCCCCATCACGGCCGGCACCGTCGGCGGTCCGGCCCCGTACTGGCAGACCTACACCTACGACCAACTCGGCGACCGCACCGGCATGGTGGGCCACGACACCACCGGCAACGCGCTCAACGACACCACCCAGAGCATCGCCTACCCCGGCGTCAACGGCACGGCGAGCGCGACGCTGCCCGACCAGGCGGGGAAGGCCACTCTCACCAACCCGGCCGGTACGGCGACCATCACCTCGACGTACACCGACCCCGCCCACGGCAACGTGAACGCCGGCGACACCATCAGCCGGAAGGTGACGACCACCGGCCCGCTGACCAGCGCCTTCACCATCTCCGGCGGCGGCAAGCGGTGCGTCGACGACGCGGGCGGGTCGACCACCGCGGGCACCAAGGTGCAGATCTACACCTGCAACGGGTCCACCAGCCAGAAGTGGACGATCGGCACCGACGGCACGGTGAAGGTCCTCGGCATGTGCTTGGACACGTCCGGCAACGCGACGGCCTCGGGCACCCTCGTGGTGATCGACACCTGCAGCAGCACCACCGCCACCCAGAAGTGGAAGGTCACCACCGCAGGCACCCTGGTCAGCAATGCCAACAGCGCGATGTGCCTGACCGACCCGGGAGCCTCCGCCACCAACGGCACCCAGCTGACCATCGCCACCTGCGGCGGCAGCGGCCAGACCTGGACCAACGCCGCTACCGGTGCCGTACCGGCCGGCCAGACCCAGACCTTCACCTACGACGCCGAGGGCCGCACCGCCACGGTCGCCACGACCTCCGGCACCCACACCAACACCAGCAAGTACCTGTACGACGCCAAGGGCGGTCTGCTGGAGCAGACCGCCGCGGTCGACGGCGTGGACAAGACCCGCATCCTCTACCTCTTCGGCGGCGCCGAGCAGATCACCCTCAACGTCGCCGCCAAGACCTGGACCGGCCTGCGCAAGATCACCGGCCCGGACGGCACCACCGTGACCCGCTCCAGCAGCGGCACGGTCACCTACCAGGTCGCCAACGGCCAGGGCACCGCCCTGACCGCCGTCAACGCCGCCACGCTGGTCGCCACCCGCCGCTCCTTCGACCCCTGGGGCAACACGCGTGGCACCAAGCCCAGTTCCTGGGTGGCACCGGACGAGAACCACGGCTTCCTCGGCCAGCCCGCCGATCCCGTCACCGGTCTCAACCTGCTCGGCGCCCGCAACTACGACCCCGTCATCGGCCGCTTCCTCACCCCGGACCCGATCTTCCAGGCCGGTGACCCCAACCAGATGGGCGGCTACACCTACGCCGCCGACAACCCCGCCAGCAGCAGCGACCCCACGGGTTACGACGACTGGTACAACGACCCGTCGATGAACAAGTGCGCCGTCGACTGCGATCCGGAGCCTTCCCCGTCACCGGCGCCCGCGCCCACCAGCACCTCCAGCGGCAACGGCAATGGCAACTCCACTCCGCAGCCGTCTCCCGGGGTCACGCCGCCCGCGACACCGCCCGACCCGAACGCCGGCGGCGACTCCATCTACAGCATCTTCTTGGATTTCGGTGTGGCGATCCGCTCCCTATCCGTCTGCGAGTTCTGGCTCACGGGAGGGGGAGCGGACCACGAGCAGGCCTGCAAGATAGCCGGCGGCGTCTACTCCGGAGGCATGGACAGTGGCGGCGTCGGAGCTCTCGAGCGCGGTGCCGTGGGCGAGGGGGAAAGCGCGCTGGTCAATACGGCCAGAGCCGGAGCGGACGCCGACGCGGCGGCAGCAGCCGGCGCGAGCGCCAAGGCCGTCGACGAGGCAGCATCCGACGTGGGGGACCTGGCGGCGCTGAAGCGGGCGAACGCACAGGAGCATGCCTCGGAGGCGAGCGCGAAGGCGACCAGGCCGAGCAAGCCGGAAGCGGGTAACGCGGGCACGAAGCCCGCGGAATCGGCCCGGTGCAGCTTCTCCCCTGACACGCCCGTCCTCATGGCCAGCGGCAAGACCAAGGCGATCGGCAAGATCAAGATCGGCGACAAGGTCGAATCAGCCGATCAGAAGACCGGCAAGCACGCTGGTTCGCGCGCGGTCCAACACGTGTGGATCAACCACGACCACGACCTGCTCGACGTCACCATCCGCACCAAGGACGGCCGCAGCGCCACCATCCACACCACCGCCAACCACCCCTTCTGGGACGACACCACACACACCTGGGTCCCTGCCGGCAAACTCCACCCCGGCGACAGGCTCAACACTTCCACCGGTCACCACGCCCCTGTCGTCGCCACCCGGCCCACACCCGGTACTGCCGATCGCTGGAACCTCACCGTCCAGCAACTCCACACGTACTATGTGGTGGCAGGCGGCACGCCGATCTTGGTCCACAATACCGAAGGGGGTGGCGGTGAGAGATGTACGATCCCACTCTACCGATCTCCTGGAGTGGGAAATCAAGCGAGTGAAGCCAATGGTTTGAACCCTGCTAATCACAGCGGAAATCATGCGACTATTTACCTCTCCAACATGCCGGAGGGTGCGGCGCAGTATGCGGGGAATGGGCACGATCCCGGATTCCATGTATTCTATATGGATTCTGCATTCCTGGATTCGAATGCAGGAGGAACTATGGAAAAGACATTCGGAGATCTTGAATTCCCCCTTGAGAACAAGAATGGCCTCCAGGGTGTAACTGAGTTCAGGATTCCAGCGGGGCGGGCTGACGAGTTCAATTCGTTTATTGATCATTCTCGAACCAAATGGGTGCCTTCCTATCAGGGGTGGTGGGATGAGGGTGATCTCGGCTAGCTCCATAGAAGAGATCGGAGCGGCTATCATTCGCCACACTGTCTATTCCTTGCGGAGCGTCTGAAGTGACTGGTCGTGACACCGCTGAGCGGCTTGCCCTGTACCTGGCGCACCTGCGTGCCGTGACGGGTGAAGACCCGATCATTGAGGAGGTCGAGCCGCGTGACCCGAGCGATGGCCGCGTTCTATCCCTCGGATACAGGGACGTGCCGGGCCCCGGTCTCCTGACTGGGGTTACGTACGGGCTCTCGCTTTCAAGTCCCGGAGGCGGGGTGGCCAGTCGTCACGAAATGGTCATTACACTGCGAAGCCGGGATTTGTCTTGGGCTAGGGTTCCGGCTAGGGCTGTCGGTGCGCTGCGCGGACTTTCGCCGTTTGATCCTGGTCGCGCAATTGGCTATGCGCAGCGATTTGTCGAAGAGTCGGGGATGTCGAGCCTTCTCTTGGGAGATCCAGCGAGTAGCCTGGGGCTCGTCCCGTTTAGCGTGGGCCCGGTCGAGTCGGGGGACAAGGGTGAGGGTGTGGTGGACTTTGTGGGCGTCTATCCAATCTACTCATCCGAGCGAGAGTTTGTGAAGAAGAATGGATTTAAAGCATTCTGGGAACTCGAATGGGATCGATTTGATCCATTGCGTGAACCGATTGCTTGAGTGGGTGCAGTCTATTTGTTAGATTCCTGGAAGCTGTAGAGAAGGCCTCACCGGATGTAATTCCGGTGAGGCCTCTGGGGTGTCTGACGGCAGTAGTTGACGGCAACGTCAGCGGACGAGTGCTGCGCAAACCGGCGGATCGTCGCCGTCGTCGGGCTCGGCGGCGGCCTCGGCGAGGTTGCCCAGCGCATGGTTGAGGAGGTCGATGGCCTGGCGCTGGAGGCGGAGTCGGACGTGGGCGTAGACCGTCGCGGTCACGCCGATGTGGGCATGTCCCAGCAACTCCTTGATGACGACGAGTTCGATGCCCTGCTCCAGAAGGAGCGTCGCCGTCGAGTGGCGTAGGTCGTGAAACCGGATCGGCCGCAGGTGGGCTTCGCGGAGCAGGGTGTTGAAGTGCCGGGTGAGCGTGGCGGGCTCGATCGGGTGCCCGTCCGGCCGCGTGAAGACGTGCCCGCTGACCTGCCGCACCGAGCCCGCCCGGTCCCGCTCCTGGGCCTGATGCTCGCGGTGTGCGCGAAGCGAGGTGACGCAGGAGGCCGGCAGTGCTATGCGGCGTTCGGAGCTGATTGTCTTGGTCGGCAGGGTGGTCAGGCCCCGGCTGGTGGTGCGTTGGAGGGTGCGGCGGATGGTGGCGGTGCCGCTGTCGAGGTCGAGGTCTTCCCAGTGCAGGCCGAGGAGTTCGCCCTTGCGCAGGCCGGTGCGTAGGGCGAGTTCGAACAGGGCGGCGTGTCGGTGGCCTTGGGTGGCGGCGAGGAACTGCCGCGCTTCGTGGGCGGTGAGTGGGTTGAAGCGGCGGGGGCGAGGGGTTCCGGTGCGGACGTTGCGAGCGACATTGCGAGGGATCTCCTCCTCACGCACGGCGTGCTCCAGCGCGGATTTGAGCACGGAGTGGATGTAGGCGAGCGTGACCGGGGAGAGGTGCTTGCGGCAGCACTTGCCGATCGCGCAGCAGCGCGGACGCCGGTTGGCCTGGGCCTGCGGGTCGCGTCCGGCGTCGATGCCGCGTGCGCAGCACTGGCAGACGGTCCGCAGTTCGTTGAGCCAGGTGCGGATGTCCTTGGCGGTGAGCTTGGCGAGCTTCTTCCTGCCCAGGCCCGGTATGAGGTACTGGTGCACGACGGCGGTGTAGCGGGTGTGGGTGGTCTCGCGGAGCTGGTGGACGGCGACGTTCTCCAGCCAGTACGTCAGGTATGTCGCGAGGCTGCCCTGGGTGGTGACGGCGGGCACGCCGTGGTTGCTGGCGGCGATCTTCTCGGTCAGTTTGGCCAGCGCTTCCTTGCGCGTGCTGCCGTAGACGCGGATGCGCTTGCGGGTGTTGCCGGGGGCGAGGACGTATCCGGCGGCTTCCCAGCGGCGGTCTTTGCGCTGGTAGACGGTTCCGTCGCCGTTGGCACGTGTGCGGCGGGAGGCGGGGGTGTCGCGGGGTGTGGTCATCAGGCGGCTTCTTGGTCGAGGCGGGTGTGGATGAAGTCGGTGAGGGCGTGGGCGGGGATGCGGCGGGCGCGGCCGAGAGTGAGGGAGGCGAGTTCACGGGTGCGGATGAGGTCGTAGACGGCGGTGCGGCCGAGTTGGAGGCGTTCCATGACCTGGGGGACGGTGAGGAGTTCGGTGCCGGCGGTCATGCGACGGCTCCCGTCCGGTCAGCGCCGGACGGCTGGCGACCGGGGTGACCGGGTCGGTGACCGCCGGAGTGACCGGGGCCATTCGGTCGACGTCCGTCGGGCCGGGTGGGCCGCCTGGCTTCCAGGAGGTCGGCGAGGTGGGCGAGTTCGGGCAGGAGACCGGTCCCGGCGTACTGCCAGTGCGAGATGACGAGGGTCGTGTCCGCGCTGCCGCGCTGACCGACCGTGTCGGCACAGTGACCGGCTCGGTGACCGGCGGTCAGATCACTGCGGTCGTCGCGGTTACCGCGCCGGTCAGAGACCGGCTGCCCGCCGGTGGACACGTTGCTGCCGACGGCCGTCTGCTCCGCGCGCGGGCCGACCGGGGCCGGAGCAGCGGCGTCAGCTTGGCCGGTTCGCCAGGTGGTGCGTTCGGCTCGGAGGTGGGCGAGGGTGGTGGAGTAGTGGCGGGTGCGGGTGGAGAAGTGGCCTCGGAAGCCGAGCATGTGGGCCCATTGCCGCAGGCGGAGGTGGGCGTGCTTGGGGCAGGTGGCGAGGTGCCAGGCGGTGTGGATCATGCGGCGGGCGTGGTCGGTGATGTCGTACTGGGCGAGTTCGGCGAGGAGGCGGAGGCGGCGGTCGAGGGTGCCGGTGGTGGTCTCGGCGCCTTTGGTGGCGTACTTGGCGATGTAGGCGGCGACGTGCCGGTCGGTGACCGGTGCGTCGCCGGTGAAGTCGGTGCCGCGGATCGGCCGGACGTCGATCTGCCGCCCGAACCGGAACATCAACCGCCGTTCCCGATCAGCGTCCTGGGACCGGGGTGCGTCCCCGGCGGACTGCCGCGACTGGCCTTCGTGCAGGACGCGGGTGCGTGCGGCGGCGGCGCGGACGGCGTGGTCGAGGAGCTGGGTGGTGGCCCAGGCGGGCGGTGTGCTGGTGGGGCCGGTGGGTCCGTCGAGGCGGATGACGGCGTGGAAGTGGACCTGGCCGCGTTTTTGGTACTCGGCGACTTTGGCGTAGGAGAGGGTGGCGTGGTGCCGCAGGGTGCGCTGGGTGAGTCCGGCGGCTTTGGCGATCTCGCGGCGCAGGTGGGTGGTGAAGCGGGCCCACAGGGCGGCGGCGTGGGCGTTCCACAGCACCGCGCCCGCGTAGTCGTAGCGCTCGGGGTCGAGCGGGGTGCCGAGGAGCGAGTCGTCGTCGGGGTGGGTCTGGCCGCAGTGGCAGCGGCCGGTGTCCGGCTGGTTGTGGACGGGCCCGAAGCCGGGGGCGGTGAGGGTGGCGAACACGCGGGGGTGGGCGGCGACGCTGGTGGGGACGGTCTTGCCGCCGCGCAGTCCGGCGGCGATGAGCTGGTAGGTGTCGTAGCGGTAGACGGTCGAGCAGGCCGGGCAGCGCGTCGCGCGGCGGTTGCCGCAGCGGACCAGCAGCTCACCCGCCGGGAGTTGGCCGGAGTCGAGGTGGTCGAGGACCTGGCCCGTGACGCTGTCGACGCGGGTGCGCTGTCCGGTGAGGCGGACCGGGCGGGCGCAGCCGCCGAGGGTGCCGATCTGGCGTGCCAGTGGCACGAGGTGGCGGGTGGCGGCGAGCTTCGCCAGCTTGCCCGTCAGCCTGGCCCGGCGCTCCAGCGCCGACCGCCCAACGGACGCCGGGTCGGTGGCGCCCGCCGGGCCGGTCGGCGTGGTGAACGCCGATGACGGACGCGTGCGAGCGGGAGCGGTTGTGCAGCAAGGGAGTTGGAGCTGTGCGGACATGCGCGGATGAGCCTTTCGGCGGAAGGCGGAACGTGAGGAGGGGCGGCGCGGGGTGCGCGGGCAGGCCGAAGCGATCGGCTCACAGGGGAACGGGCGCCTCATAGGTGGGCGCGGACGCCGGGACCGGCGAGGTCTGGTCGGCGCGGGAGCGGTGGTGATCACCGGCGGGTGCGTGACGTTAACATCGCTCCACGGGCGCATTCAAGTGCATCCCTCCTCATTCCTTTCTGTGGGTGGCGGGACGCGGGTAGTGTGAGGCCGGTCTCCCGGTTTGGACGGGCCGGAATCTGCTGGTAGAGGGCACGGAAGGCGGGGGTGGCGGGCGTGATGACGACGCGGCGGGGGCGCAGGCCGGCGGGCGGCGGAGTGCCGCTGACGTTCGAGGTCATCGCCGAGACCCTGCGGGAGCAGATCCGCTCCGGCGGGCTGAAGCCGGGGGACGCGCTGCCGACGCAGACCACGTTGATGCGGGAGTTCGGGGCCTCCAGCCTGACCGTGCAGAAGGCCATGGCCCTGCTGAAACAGGACGGCTGGGCGGTCTCCCGCCCCGGCAAGGGAGCCTTCGTCGCCCACCACGACCGGGCCGACGCAGACGCAGGGCCCGACGCGGAGACGGCGTCCGTGTCCGGGGGCGGTATGGCGGCCCGCGTCGAGGCACTGGAGCAGACACTGGCCGAGGCCGTCGAGCAGCTCACCGACCTCCGCGCCCGCGTCGAAGCCCTGGAAGCGGGAGGCATTGAGCGAAGCCGCTGAATCGCCGCCCCCAGGCGGCGCGAGGAATGTGCAACCGACGATGATCGTTTACGCCTGGGCCGCGGTCTTCTGCTTGAGGCGTTCGTAAGGAGTCTGGCCGCCGAGGCCGCCGTGGGGGCGATGGTAGTTGTAGTAGTCCTCCCACTCGCGCAGCTTGTCGTTGAAGACCTCGGCATCGTCGATGATGACGCCCTCCAGGAGCCGGTAGAACTCCTCGCCGTCGATCCGGTGAGAGCGTTCGACCTTCCCGTTCAGCCGCGGTGTACGGGGCTTGATGTAGGCGTGGCCGATGCCTTTGTCGAGCACGTGGAAGTGGAAGGCGGACTGGAACTCGGCTCCGTTGTCCGTCTGGATCACCTCCACCTGGAACGGCAGCCTCTGTAGGACGTAGTCGACGAACTGGATGGCGGTGGCCTGGTTGAGCGTCGGATAGATCTTCAGGACCCGCAGTCGGGTGCAGTCGTCGATCGCCGTGAACTGGTAGTACTTGTTGCGGCCGCCGCGCCGGCCCTGAGGCATGGCGGCGAGCGGTTCGATGAACTTCACGTCGATCTGCACGCGGTGGCCGGGCAGCTGCTTCTCGTACCGCTTCCATCTGCGGTCGTGGCGCTTGTATCGCTGTGAGGCCGGCAGGCGGCCCATGTCCAGGCGCTTGAGGATCCGCCACACGCCCGACTTGCTGATCGTGACGTCGTGGTACCGCTTGAGGTACATCGCAATCTTCTCGGGCCCGAAGTGGTAGTTCTGCCGAAGGTAGATGATCTTCCCGACGACCTCCACATGCGTGGCGTTCGGGCTGTGCTTGGGTGCCTTCGAGCGAGTTCGTAGCCCCTCGATGCCCTCGGCTTGGTAGCGGCGATACCAGATGTAGTACGCCTGCCGGCTGATGCCGAAGTACCGGCAACTCATGGCGACGTTGCCGGTGACCTCTTCGACATGGCGTATGACGGCCAGGCGTCGCTTGGCCTCGCGATCGAGCGGGGGTGTCTTCGACATGTGGATCTCCTAGTGATCGGAGACCCAGGTGTCAACGATGATCGGCAGTTTTAGAAAGGCGGCGCGAGGAACGTGCGTTCAGATTTTCTCTACGAGGTTCAAGGCGGGCCCGCCCGCCAGGGCTGGCCGCCACCGCCGACAAACCCTGCCGTCGGGCAAGCAGCCGCCGCCCGCCCTGGGTGCCAGCGGGCGGCCGGCACCAGGCGCGGGCGGGGCTCAACCTGGCACTGCGGGGAGCAAGTTGTGGGCGTGAAACCCTTACGCGTCGCACAGCAAGTTGTCGCCTACGACCGTCCTACGGCCGGATCGCAGGCACAGGGCCGACCAGGGGGCCGACCCTTCACGTCCGTCACCGGGCTCACCGAGGGCGGTGGCCGGCGTCGCTTCCGGCGGGGAGCGAAGCTCCCGGCCGCCCGCTGTCGGCCAACCCCTCCCGCCCCGGCCTCCTCGCTGCAAGGCTGGCCGACGCACGAGCCCCGTCGCACGCCGACCGAGGGTCGCCCTGGCAATCGGCCCCCGAGCCGCCGATAGGCGACCGACTTGTCTGATTGGTCTAGACCCTTGACGGCAGTAGTGACGGCAACAACCACGAACAACCCCGGCCGAACCCGCACCTCAGCGGACCGACGAATGCCGTTTGACCTGCGAAAACGCAGGTAGAGAGGGGTCGCGTAGCACACGTACTATGTGCTGGCAGGGAACACTCCGGTCCTGGTTCACAATACTGATGGCCCTCTTTGCGATCTCAACGATGGCTATTTGTACCGCGGGCTCGCTAAGGGACACCATGAATATGCCGCCGCTGCGAAAGGCCGTGCGGTGCCCCGCGGAACCAGCAGGGACATCAATGCCCACTCAGGTGGAAATCTTACTGATACTATCTACACTTCATGGTCGGACGACCCCGAAGTTGCCCAGTTCGGCGCCGAAAATCTGGGGGACGACTATGTTGGGGAAGGTGTGATGCTGCGCGTCAGGGTGGAAGGCATCGATCCGGCAAGAATCATTCAGATTCACGGGAGCCAGTATGAAAGGTTCTTCGAAGACGAACATCTCATCGCTGAAGAAGTCCTGGCTGACGATATAAGCTTCGACTTCGGGGAGACCTGGTCGCCCGTTATGAGGCCATGAGATGAACGAAGTTTCCGCAAGTGAACTGATCGCCGCATTCGATTCCGAATCCGAGGCCAGCATCCAGGCCAAGAATGCATTGATTTCTGGAGCGCCTTTCGAGATCTGGCTCGAGCCCCTGCCGGCGTCGAGGCTTCGAGGCATCCTTCGCGGGAGGGTGAGAAGCCTGCAGCGGCGTGGTAAGCCGATTGTCGGGGTTGCCGAATGCCTTGCGAGTCTTGCCGAAAAGGGCGAGCAGGGACTTCTTGTGGCCTACGTGGACGATCGCGCACGAGCCGGATACCTATTTCCCCTCTACCTCGATCCACAACCGCTCAAAGTGGTCGGCTGCCTAGGATTTGGCTCCTCCTCCGAAGGCGACCCCAACGCCCGTCCCGAGTAACACCCCGGGAAGGGGAAGCCTCATAGTGTCCCACCGGGATCTGTTTCCGGTGGGGCCGCTGTAGTGTCTGACGGCAGTAGTTGACGCTGAGGTTGAAATGGTGGGGTGACGGGCTTACGGGGGCTCCAGTCGCAGTCCGGTCTCGGTGATGAAGCCGTTGAGCACTTCGGGGCGGCGTTGGATGTCGTGTAGGCGGTTCTTCACGAGCGGGTGAGGTCTTCGATCGCGTGGGGTGCGAGGTGGGCCAGGGACTTCTTCAAGTGGGCCCATACGCCTTCGACGGGGTTGAGGTCGGGCGCGTAGGGCGGGAGTTTGACGATGGTCAGCCAGTCGCTGTTGCGGTCGCAGAACTCTCGTAGGGCCTTGGTGTGATGAGTGCTGGCGTTGTCCCACACCACGATCAGCGGGGCACCGCCGAGTTGCCGACGGGCGGAGGTCAGCAGGTCCGCGAATTCTCGCGCCCGGAAGCCCTTCTTCTCGCCGGTTCGGCCCCGGTACGTCTGCGTCAGGTAGATCAGCCTCGAACCGTCCCGGGCCACCGACGAACACAGCCTGCAGCCAGGCACCTCCGCCTGGTCGAAGTTCGGCATCGCCAACGACACGGAAGAGCAGTGATGGCCACCCCGATCCGCACCGTCTCCGGCGCCCACGGCGACCCGCTGGCCGAGGCCATCGAGCTCACCAAGCGACTCAAACTCCCGCACATCCGGCGGGCGTTGACCGATCTGATTCCTACCGCCAAAGCCCAACGCTGGGACCCCGCCGAGGTCGTGAGGGTTCTCCTCGCCGAGGAGGCCGCCGGCCGGGATGCCGCGAACCTCCGTACTCGTCGCAAGCGGGCCGGCTTCCCCGCCGAGAAGACGTTCGGCGACTGGGACGAGACCGCGTCCTCCATATCCAGGCAAGCCTGGAGTGGGTGTCACGAAAGGAGAATCTCTGTCGGCAAGGGCCGCCAAGATCCTCAGAGGACTCATAATCCGTCGGCCGTGGGTTCGAGTCCCACCCGCCCCACCAGCGCAGGGCTATGACATGCAGAAACGTTCCTGGTCGAGCGCGGAAACGCCAACTCGGGCTGAACGGACTGAATCCGCTGCTCGCGAGTTCGTTGCGGGCGAGGTCCGCATCTGCTGATGCGTGCCTGACCTGCGAGGATGCGTCGAGGCGTATACGCGCTGCAAGCCGTGGGACGTGGACGCGGTCGCAGTGTGGGGACGCTGTGAGGACGCCGGTATTCGCAGGGGCGAGCGCGTCGGTGACGCCGCCACCCCAGCCATTGGGCACCGACACGACCCCGGCTCTTTCGGCCACACCCACGCCATCGACGATTGTGGTACAGCAGGCCCCAGGATTCGGCACGGGAACCGACCGACGGCGGTCCGCCAACGAACCCGCCGGATAGTTCATGAAACCGCACTTGAGCATTAGTCGATGATCTGGTTGAAGAACACGACGGCCATGGCGCTCGCACCGCTGCCGACGCTGACCGCGAGGGGCCAGGCGTTGCCGGCCAGGGACGACAGGACGGCGGCCCCGACGCCGACCAGTGCGGCCAGCAGAAACACCATGGCGGCGCGCTGGCTCAGCAAGGGCCCGTTCCCGTCGCCCTTCGTGCGGTTTTCGTGTTCCACCTCGGGTGCTCCTCGCTGCTTCTCGCGGGGACGGTCAGCGGCGCACGAGGCCGCCGGGCCGGGGGACGGGCACGGTCCGGCCCCTCGGGGCCGCCGCCTCGTACGGATCCTGGGCCGGTCGGAGGAGCTCGAAGGCGACCTGGCCGTCCCCGTCGAGCCGTACGCCGTACACGGCCGGCTCCGGCAGGCTGTTGTAGTGGAACGGCGTCGAGAAGTAGTACGCGCCGGTGTCCGGGACCAGGATGATGTCGCCCGGTTCCAGCCGCGGCAGTGCGCGGTCGCGTGCCAGCAGGTCGCCGGAGAAGCAGGCCGGGCCGGCGACGTCCTGCCGGACGGGGCTGCCGTGCTTCGCCCGGCCACTCGGGTCGTGCGCGATGATCCGCAGCGGCCAGGAGTCGGGGGCCAACACTGTGCGGGTGGCGACCTGCACACCGGCGTGGGTGAGCGCGATCGGCCGACCGCCCGCGGTCTTGGTGTACTCGACGTAGGCAGCGATGAAGCCGTTCTTCGCGAGGACCGAGCGACCGAACTCGGTGACGATCGCGTACCTGCCGGAGAACAGGTCGGGCGCGTGGTCGCGTAGCAGCGCGACATAGGTGCCGAAGTCGGGGGTGATCTCGTCGTCGGCGAAGTTGACGGGCAGCCCACCGCCGATGTCGATCCCGGTCACCTGGCGCCGCCCGAGCGTGCGGTTGACCTCGTCCGCGAAGGCGACGGCCTCCGCCACCCCGCGGGCCATGAGATCCAGCGGGCATCCCTGCGATCCGGCGTGCGTGTGCACCCAGGTCAGCCACGGATGGTCCTGGAACGCCCGCTGCAGCTCCCGGCGGCTGTCCGGGTCCGACAGGGGGATGCCGAACTTCGACGTCTGCGTGGCCGTGCTCATCGCGGCGATAGTCCCCCCGCCCACCTGGGAATTGACGCGTACACCGATCTGTGAGACGGGGTCGCGTCCGGCGAGGATCGCGTCGATCCGGGCCAGCTCCTGGAAGTTGTCCACGTTGATCGCGATGCCCAGGTCGAGGGCCCATTCCAGATCCGCCCGGTGCTTGACCGGCGAGTCGAACACGATCCGCTCCGGTGGGAAGCCCGCCGCGAGCGCCCCCGCCAGCTCGCCGCCCGTTGCCACTTCACAGCCCATGCCGTGGCGCTCCAGCTCCGCCAGCACAGGCACCAGGCTGTTCGCCTTCGCCGCGAAGGCGTGAAGGACGGAGGGCGAGTCGGGGAACGCCGCGTGCAGGCTACCGACGGTCCGGGCGACGCCGTCGAGGTCGACAAATCCGGCCAGCAGAGACCGCTCTGGATCCAGCAATCCCTGCCCTACGGCTGCTCGCAGGATGTGCTCACGCCGTTCGGCGGCGTCGGTGAGTCCGGTCATGGTGTCTCCCCTGGTGGCAGTGTTCGGGACGCCCGGCGAAGCCGGGCGGACTCCAAGGCTGCCCGCCTCCCTGCGGGGAGTCTTCGTGGAGACCTCAAAGGCGCCGGCGCGGACACCGGAGCCGAGGGCAGTGTCCGGGCCGATTCATACCGCGGTTGTGCGCGGCGACGAAGACCGGGCCGAGCCATGGTGCGGACGGCCAAGGGCCCGGGAGTGGGGGCGTGTTGCCAGTCCCATCCGTGCCGTGGGAAGTACCGGCCGTACCGGGCCGAGCCGGTCAGTGACCGGAACCACCGGCGTCGCGGTCGCGCAACCGCAGCTGGATCTGGGCGAGCAGCCGGGCGTCGGGACTGTCCAGGTCGATCCCCGAGACCTCGACGATGCGGCGGATCCGGTAGCGCAGGCTGTTGGGGTGCAAGCACAGGGCGCGCGAGGCGGCGGGTACGTCCCCGAAGTGGTCGAGGTACACGCGCAGTGTCTCCAGCAGGCAACTCCCGCTGTGCTCCGCGTCGAACGCCGCCAGCCGCGCCACGGGGGTACCCGGTGGCAGCGCAACCTCCCGCAGCGCGTCCACGACCTGCATGAGGCCGACCGTCTCCGCGACGTCCTCGGTACGGGCGACGACGCGTGACCCTCCGGCCGTCGTCAGCGCGACGAGGACCAGCTCGGCCGACCGGCGGGACTCGGGCAGCCCCGCGAGCCCCGCGGCCACGTCACCCAGGCCGATCCGCACCGTCGTCCCCAGCGTGGCCGGCACCTGCCCCGCCAGCGACGTCCCCAGGTCCGCCACTTGCGCGTCGGCCCGCCCGCGGTCGCGGTCCAGCGCGCCCAGCACCACCAGCGCCGCCCCGCTCACCGGCACGACGACGGCTCGGTAGCCGTGGGCGGAACAGTGCAAAGAGATCAGGCCGTGGAGCCGTGACGCCTCGTCACCCTCGTGCTCGAACCCGGCGCGCACAGCGACGACAGCGCAACTCCCGGTCTCCGGCAGCCCAGCACGCTCCGCCAGCACCTCGACGGACCCACGCCCTTCCAGCACCGCCCGCGCCGCGTCCTCCACCAGGCGGGTGTCCGCACCGCGCGTACGGTGGTGCAGCAGATGAGGAGCGGCCGCCTGGGTCGCCGCGCGCAGGGCCTCGGAGGCGTTCGGGGCGAGGGGACGACCCGCTACCGCCGCCACCCAGATGGACCCCAGCACCTCCCCGCCCGCCCGCACGGCCCCCACCAGCCGCTCCGGGTCCGCCCCGTCGGCCGGCCGGTACAGGACATCACCTCTTCCCCACAGTGCCCGGAAGAACCCGGCCTCCCGCATCGCGGCGACCCGCCAGGCCGGGACGCGGCGGCCGAGGATCGTCAGTCGCCGCAGCTCGTCCACGTCCTCCTCGGTGTCCGTGGACGAGTAGGCCAGCACCCGGGACTCCATGTCCTCGATCGTCACCGCGCCCCCGACCAGCGCGGCTACCGCGTCGGCCAGCCCGTTGAGATCACCGAGGGCCACACCCTGCGTGGTGAGCGCAGGTGGGAGTCCCGCCGAGGCCAGCCCTGCCCGCAGTACGCCCACCAACTGGTCCCAGGCGCACCAGGACGTACGGAACAGCACCGCCGTACCGGCCTCCTCGGCCGCCTTCCGGAGCCCGGTGGCGGCCCGCGCCGCCGTGCCCGGGCCGAAGACCACCCCCGCGGCACCCTCCTCACCCGCCCGCCGTACGACGTCCATGGCGTGGGCCGATCGTGCGTCGACACCGACGGCGAGAAGCAGTTCCTGCGGCCGGACGCCGGGCTCCAGCACATCCAGCACGGCTACACCGGCGACGGGCACCCCGAGCCCACCCGGCGCAACATGCAACTCCAGCGACCCCGCGCCCACCACCGACAGCAGGCCCTCCAACGTCACCTGCGACGCGGCGGCGGCCCCCCACTCCGATAACGTGTCCGCCCCCATCAGCGCCCCCTGTCCCTTGCTGAGGACCGTACGACACCACAGAAAGCGCCGGGTGCTCAACCGCGCACAGCCGCTCGGGCGGGCGCAGTGCAGGTCGGGGCAGGCCCATCAAGGACCCGAACCGACTGTCCTTCTGAGGAGAAGCGCGCAGCGGAGGCTGAGCCGCCCGCGCGCCACTGCGACTGGGCCTGATCCACAGCAGCCCCAGCGGCCACGGCTCCAGCCCCAACCGGCCTGCCGGTCCCCAGCATCCCGCCCGCACCAGCGGTCCGATCGCTGACCCTCCCAGAGATCCGTCACCTGCTCGGCACCGTACGGCGGTCCGCCGACGAACCTGTTGAACGGATCACGAAACAGCACTGGAGTTGGCCGCAAACGACGCTGAATCCGCCTGTGTGGGACTGACTTGCTGGGAGCAGGCAGAAGCGTCTGCGCGTTGGAAGGGCCGCTGCGGGCGGGGTCGAGACCGCTTCCCGAGCTGGCGAGATCGGCCCCCACTGCCCTTCGGCCCGGCCTTGAAAGGAGCGTTGAGGACGCGTTGGGGACACAAGGGCAGGAACAGACAGACAAAGGCAGTGGAATGGCGGCACTGAGAACCGCGTCTGATCTGCACGAACGCCATGGATTGGCGTGGAAACGCAAGGGCCGCCAAGATCACCAAAGGACTCATAATCCGTCGGCCGTGGGTTCGAGTCCTACCCGCCCCACTGTGCAGGTTTGTGACCTGCGGAAACGTCTCAGCAGGGGCGCGGATTCAGGACTTTGGGTCAACGGACTGAATCCGCTGCTCGTGAGTTCAACGGATCCGCGGGCTTTGCGCTCGACTCCGCGGACAACCCCACCGGCGTGGACGTCCGCATGGCCGTCTCCACGCCGATGTTCGGACCGGAGTACTGGCACTCGCCGTCGTGGTCGTCGCCTGGGGCATGGCCCAGCGTCCGTTCCTCATTCCCACCTCCCTGACTGTTGCCGAGGCGTCGGGCGCGCCCACCGCACTGCGCTGTTCGGGATCCTCACGCTGGTGGCCACGCTGCTGGTGTTCCGGCCGTCGTCCTCCTGCACTGGCTGGACACCCATGGCGAGCTCGAACCCCTCACCGACGCCGACCTGCGGCAAAGTGGTACGGAGGCCCAAAGCTGACCCCGGGGCTTCATACCCGTGTCCAAGAGGGGCAAGAACGCCGTGAGCGAAGAGCAAATCCTGCTGGGTATCGGCCTGACCGTCGTGCTCGCAGTGGGCTCCCAGATCATGGCGAGCAGGCTGCGTGTCCCTTCACTGATCGTGCTGTTGCCCGTCGGCTTCACCGCCGGAGCACTGACCGACGTCATCCACCCCGACCGGCTGGTCCCCGACTTCACGCCTCTGGTGTCGCTCGCGGTGGCCGTCATCCTCTACGACGCCGGGCTGGGCCTGGATCTTCGGTATCTGAAGGGCGAAACCCGGCGAGTGGTGGCCCGGCTGGTCGTGCTGGGGGTCTTCATCACCTGGGGAGCCTGTCTGGGGCTGGTCACCGCCCTGTTCGACGTCCCGCCAACGGTGGCGCTCATGATCGGCGTGATCCTCGTCGTGTCTGGGCCCACCGTCGTGGGCCCGCTGCTCGACCATGTCAGGCCGACCGACCGGGTGCGGAGGATCCTGCTCTGGGAAGGGTCCCTGATCGACCCTCTCGGCGGCATCCTGGGTGCGGTCGTCTTCCATGTCATCGTCCGGTTCCAGGAAAGCCAGGGTTTCCGGTTCGGCGTGTTCCTCGGGAGCATGGCCATCGGGCTGGCCGGTGGCGTGGTCGGCATCGCGCTGTTGTGGCTGGCCCTGCGCAGGCTGCGGCTCGGCGGGACGCTGGGGACTCTCGCACAGCTCGCGACCGTCGTCGCGGTGTCCGCGGGCTGCGACTTGGTGTTCGACGACACCGGGCTCATCGCGGCGATCGTCATCGGTACGGCGGTGGCGAATCTGCCCGGATTCGACATGCCCGCACGTCGGCCCTTCTTCGCAACCGTCGTCGAACTGGTCATCGGTCTTCTGTTCATCTCCATCTCGGCCTCGGTCGCACCTGCTGCCGTCGTGCCGGTGCTTCTTCCCTCACTGGTCCTCGTCGCCGTGCTCGTCCTGGTGGTGAGACCCCTCGTCGCCGCCTTCGCAGCGGCCGGAACGGACGTCGGCTCCGGGGAGCGGGCATTCATCGGCTGGATGGCGCCCCGCGGTATCGTCGCCGCCGCCACAGCCTCCACGTTCTCCGCCGCACTCGTCGACAAGGGACTGCCCGGCGCCGGCGAGATCCTGCCGATCACCTTCCTGGTGATCGTCGGAACCGTCCTGGTCTACGCCCTGACGGCCAGGCCGGTGGCCGCTGCTCTGGGTGTCGTTCGGTCGGCGCGGACCCGGCCCCTGCTGGTGGGCGGCGCCCCCTGGGTGGTCGACCTTGCGCGGTCGCTGCGCGCGGCCGGCGTGGACGCGCTGATGTGGGCCGGACTGGCGCACGAAAGAGACCGGATCAGGGATGCCGGGATCGAGCTGGCCCCGGGGGAGCTCCTGGCTGCGGCGACCAGCCCCGAAGCCCGGCTGGAGGGAGTCACAGCGGTTCTCCTGCTCACGGACGACGACGACTTCAATGCGCTCGCCTCCGTGGTCGTGCAGGACCGTGTCGAAGGGCCGGTCTACCGCGTCGGCCCGCCGCCCGGCTGCCAGGGTGTCGTCGCCCCGTACACCGGCGGCGGCGTGCTCTTCGGCTCGGACCTGGGTCGGAACTCCCTGGCAGCCCGCCACGAGCGGGGCGCCTGCTTTCTCGTGCGGTCCGCCTCCGACCTGATGCCACCGGGACACGAGTTGCTCTTCGTCGTACGGGTCGACGGCCGGCTCGAACCGGTCACCGAGGCGCACGGCGTCGCTCCGGCGGAAGGAGACACCCTCGTGCTCCTCGGACCCGTGCCGCACGGCTCCGCGGAATCTGCTCCGGCAGCGCCGCCGTCGGGGCGGCCACCACGGCACCGCTGGGTGCGTAGGTCATGAGCTTCAGCGTCACCGCGGAGCGTTCCACCGCCTCCCGCCACCGTCCCGTGTAGCGCGACTTGCCCAGCCAGGACCGCCAGTACCGGATGGTGTGGTGGAAGAGCTGTTCGTACCCGGCGACCCGGATCTCGCGGGGGCGGCCCGTCGGCGGCCGATTCCAAGACCCATGCCGCGCTGCTGACCTGCCTGGAGGGTGAGCGACAAGCGAGAGTCGTTCCCGCCGGGGAGGGCGCTCAGCAGCCGCTCGTCGCCCGCTTCGCGGACCGAGTGCACCGTCAGCGCCAAGCCCTCCGAGGTGAACACCGCCCCGTGCTCGGTGACGTGCAACTCGTGTGGCTGCGGCCGTAGTCGAACCGTGGGGCGATGTCGATCTCGAAGGACATGCTGCCGCGCACACACCGGACGATGCGGACCAGCCGGTGACGGGGGGCGGCCGTGGCACCGGTCACCGGCTGAAGTCGACCACCTCGCCGGCACCCGCTTCGGTCATGAACCGGGTCACCGGAATCGCCGTTTCGGGAAGGTACAACTGCTTGGTCGCGTACATCTGATGGGCCGGCCGGACCGTGCGGTGTCCGCCCTTGTCCTTGTCCAGCAGAGCGCCGAACACGAGCTCAGGCGGCATCGCCATCCGGAAGTGGATCGGATCCATCCGAGCCTCCTGTGGTCGAGAGCCGACGCTGACGTTGTCTTCGCAGGGCGCTGAGACAGCCGGTGCAAGACGAGCCGACGTGGAACCGGGCTGTACCTCGACATCCTCCTCTTCGCGCTTCAAGACGGCAGATTGGGCGAGGAAGCCCGTGTGCGGTCGGCGCGGATGCGTGGCAATGCTCGGAACTCTGCAGCGAGGACGAATCACCGCACGTCGATAGGCAGCGTCCGACGCCCGTCATGCCAGGCACCGCTCGGCGCGCGCGGGTCACCGGCGGTGCCGTTCATCCGGTCGGCCGCGGCCCCACGCGCAGTCCGCCCGTCAGCGCACGGGCCGATTCCGGTGTGCGATTCCGGCCGTACGAACGGCACAGGCCAGTGCCTTGCCACAGCCGTGCCATCCGTTTTGCCTCCAGGCCTGCGCGGAGTATCCCTGGGGCAACGCGGGTCTGCTGTCAACGCCAAGCCGATGCCCGACGTGGTGTGGCGCTCCCCTGGTCGATCGTCGATCCCTACGCGGGTTTCTGGCCGGTATTCCTCAGCGCGCGGTTGCCGAGGTGGTGCAGGAGTTCCAGGGCAAGGGAAACGGCGAGGCGGTGTTCGGTGACCGGGTGTCCCAGGAGTGTTTCGGCGCGGGCGATCCGGTGCAGCACGGTGTTGCGGTGGGTGTGCAGGCGTTCGGCTGTTCGCGGAGCGTTGCCGCCCTCGTCGAGGTAGACGCGCAGGGTGGTGCGGAGGGCCGCTTGCGCCGGGTCGTTGCCGCACAGGGAGCCCAGGGTGGAAGTGATGAACTCTTCCATGCGCTGCTCGTCCTGGCTGGCAAGGGCGACGGCCTCGATGTCGCGGTAGGCGGTGAGCTGTTCTCCGTCGGGGTTGCCGGCGAGGAGCCGCTGGGCGGCGAGCGCGGCAGCGTGGCTGCGCCTGAACCCGGTGACACCTTCGCGGGGAGGGCCGAGGGCTGCGCGAACCATGGGGGCGTCGTGGGCCATGGCGTTGCGTAGTGCCTGCACGTCCGGTTCGTGGCGGACGGCGATCCAGGCCCACAGGGTGCGGGTGCCGGCGGGCAGCGTCAGGGGAGGCCGGGTGCGGGCCGCAGTGGCGAGGATTCCAGCAGCCTGCTCGAGCATGCCGTGTACCTCACCCGGAGGGTCGGACCACAGCACCATGGCGATGTGCCGTCCGGTGACGTCGTAATTGAGTCGTTGGCCGGCTCGGTCGGCGCTGATGGGGGCTCCGTCGAGGAGGAGTCGAATCGTCTCGGCTCTGCGGGCCAGCGCGCCGGAGAGCAGGTCCCGGCGTTCTTGCTGCATGCGCCTGATGACGGCGTCCAGCGCACCGTCGACGTACTCGTACATCAGAGCCGAGGACACCTGAAGCAGCTCGACCAGGTCGCCGCGTGCCGGGACGACGGCGGACGCGATGTCCATCCACCGCCGCCAGGCGACATTCTGGCCACGGCGGTAGGACTGCACGAGGGCATCGAGTTCGGCGCCACGGCGCACCAGGGAGCGGGCCAGATCGAGGGTTTCCGGGGGCGCGTCCCGGGATATCGGTTCCCCGGGGCGCCGCTGCATCGCGGTCAGCCAGCGCAGTACGTTCGCCCGGCTGCTGGCCCGGCTCTCCGCGGCGAGCGACGGATCCTCGGCGAGGACCGGGGCCACCTCGAAGATCGCCGCGTCGATGTCCAGGAGGAGGGCGTCGACCTCGTCGAGGAGCTGCCCGGCGACCTGTTTGATCAAGGGCGCGACGTCTGAGGCAGTCGACTCCATGGGATCACGCTAGCCAGCGTTGTTGCGCCGGCACAACGGATGACTCTCATGCTGGGCGACTGCACATCCTCCGTGGTTGCCGGCAGAGCATACGGTGTGGCCGCACGGACCAGGAGAGCCAGCCCGCGGGTCGGTAGTCACCACCGTTCGCGCGACTGCTCCCTCCGGGGGCTGCTCTGCCCAACACCCCGCCCCTGCCCGCCGCATCCTCCAGCAGCACAGTCCAGGTTTTCGGCCGGTACCCACCCCGATAGGCCGCCGGCCCCCTCGCCGCAACCCCGCCAACGGCGCGGGCCGCCCTCACCGCATCCCTCGGAGGCTGACCATGACGACCCCCACGACCTCCCGCGACCGCAATCAGTCGTCGGAGGGCGACGCCTACGACTACGACGTCGTCGTGGTCGGCTCCGGCTTCGGCGGGGCGGTGTCCGCCCTGCGGCTGAGCGAGAAGGGCTACCGCGTCGCGGTCCTGGAGGCCGGCCGCCGATTCACCCCCGCCGACCTGCCGAAGAACTCCTGGGACCTGCGCAACTACATTTGGGCACCTGCCCTCGGCCTCTACGGCATCCAGCGCATCCATCTGCTGCGCAACGTGCTCATTCTGGCCGGCGCAGGCGTCGGCGGCGGCTCCCTCAACTACGCCAACACCCTGTACGTGCCGCCGAAGGCGTTCTTCTCCGATCACCAGTGGGGGCACATCACCGACTGGGAGCAGGAACTGGCCCCGTACTACGACCAGGCGCAGCGCATGCTCGGCGTGCGGCTCAACCCCACCGTCACCCGCTCCGACACGCACCTGCAGGCGGTCGCAGAGAAGATGGGGGTGGGCGACAGCTTCCACATGACGCCGGTCGGCGTCTTCTTCGGCGACGGCAACGACGCGCCCGGCTGCCGCCGGGCTCAGCCGGGCGACGAGGCCCAGGACCCCTACTTCGGCGGTGCGGGACCTGCCCGCCGGGCCTGCACCGAGTGCGGCGAGTGCATGACAGGCTGCCGCCACGGGGCCAAGAACATGCTCACCGAGAACTATCTGCATCTCGCCGAACGCAACGGCGTCGAGATCCACCCGCTCACCACCGTCACCCGCATCAGCGAACAAGACGCCGGCCACCTCATCGAGACCCGCCGCTCCGGCTCCCGCAGACGGGGCAAGCGCAGCCTCACCGCCCGCCACGTGGTCGTCGCCGCCGGCACCTACGGCACCCAGAGGCTCCTGCACACCCTCAAGGCCCGGGGAGACCTGCCGCACCTCTCCGACCGGCTCGGCCACCTCACCCGCACCAACTCCGAGGCCGTGGTCACCGCACAGACCACCGACCGCCGCTACGGGCGGCGTGCCGACTTCACCAAGGGCGTGGCGATCACCTCGTCCATCCACCCGGACGAGCACACCCACATCGAGCCGGTGCGCTACGGCAAGGGCTCCAACGCCATGGGCCTGCTAGCGGTGCTGCAAGCACCCGGGGGCGGCCGCGGCCCACGCTGGCTGCGCTTCCTCGCCACCTGCACCCGACACCCCGTTCTCCTCGCCCGCTCGCTGAGCAAGCGCCGCTGGTCGGAGCGGACCATCATCGCCCTGGTCATGCAGTCCCTGGACAACTCCCTCACCGTCTCGCCGAAGAAGGTGCGCCGGGGCGCGGCCAAGCTGACCTCCCGCCAGGGACACGGGGCCCCCAACCCGAACTGGATCCCGGCCGCCGAAGAGGCGGCCCGCCTGCTCGCCCACGAGATCAACGGCTTCCCGGGCAGCTCGGTCGGCGAGATCTTCGACATCCCGCTGACCGCGCACTTCATCGGCGGCTGCCCCATCGGTGACAGCCCCGACACCGGCGTCATCGACCCCTACCACCGTCTCTACGGGCATCCCGGCATCAGCGTCGTCGACGGCTCCGCCATCTCCGCCAACCTCGGGGTCAACCCCTCCCTGACGATCACCGCCCAGGCCGAACGGGCCATGTCCCTGTGGCCCAACAAGGGCGAGGCCGACCTGCGTCCCACCCAGGGCGAGCCGTACCGGCCCACCCCACCGGTCAAACCGACTCGTCCCGCGGTGCCCGAGGCCGCCTTCGCGGCCCTGCGCCTTCCGTTCCTGCCCGTTCCCACCGTCAGGCCGAAGGCGGCCGAGGCCCGAAACACGGAGAAGTCCTCGCAGCGACTCGCCGACGTGGACGACGCCCCGAGGTGAACCGATGCCGAGGTTGCCTCGGAGGCGATGTGGCGGCGCATGTGGGATGCCGCAGGAATTCGCTCCGCAGCAACGCTCGTGGCGTCGCCGCTGGTCTACCGCCTTCTGGCGGAGCGCGAACTGCCCGTTGAGCACCTGGTGGACGAACTCGTCGACCTCGTCGTCCGCGCTGTGAGCGGCCCGGCCTGATCCGGGCCGGCCCCTTCGAAAAAGTTGCCGACAGGCTCTTGTTCACCCGCACCCCAATATCGATACTGCCCGTAACGATTTTCCGGGCGACCGCCATGGAGGCCCACATGTCTGCCCCTGCCACACCCCGACCCGCCGTCGACAAGCCGCTGATGCACTACGGCCCGCGCACGCTCGAGCGCGCCGCGCCGGGCATGCCTGCATTCGCATACCAGCGGCTGCGGATCTCGCCGCTCACCTCGCACATCGGCGCGGAGATCGGCGGTGTCGACCTGTCGCAGCCGATCGGCGAGGAGCTCGCCGAAGAGCTCAAGCAGGCGCTGCTGGAATGGAAGGTGATCTTCTTCCGCGGCCAGCACGCTTTCGACCCGGACGCCCAGCACGCCCTCGCCGGGATCTGGGGCGAGCCGGAGCCGAACCCCTTCTTCCCGAAGGGCGACACCATCGGCGTCTCACGCCTGGCCAAGGACGCCATGACCGTCGGCAGCGAGAACATCTGGCACAGCGACCACTCCTTCATGGCCGCCCCTGCGCTCGGCTCCGTCCTGCGAGGGGTGGAGATCCCGCCCGCCGGCGGCGACACGATGTGGGCGGACATGGGGGCCGCGTACGACAACCTCAGCGAGGCCATGAAGGAGCGCATCGAGGACCTCACCGCGGTGCATGACTGGGTGCCCAGCTGGGGTGCGCTGATGACGCCGGATCAGGTAGAGGCGCTGCGTGTCTCTCTGCCGCCGGTCGAGCACCCGGTCGTCGTCCGGCACCCGCGCACGGGACGCCGACTGCTGTACGTCAACGAGCCGTTCAGCGTGCGGATCGTGGGTCTGTCCGACGAGGAGAGCCGCGAGCTGCTCGAGGAGCTGGTGCTCCAGGCCCGCGTTCCCGAGTACCAGGTCCGCTTCCGCTGGCAGCCCGACTCCGTCGCGATCTGGGACAACATCGCCACCCAGCACTACGCGATCAGCGACTACTTCCCGCAGCGCCGGGTGATGGAGCGCATCGCGATCGCCGGCGTCCCGCTCTCCTGACCTCCGATCAACCATCCTCCCTGCTCTCCAGCAGCATTCACCGCGGAGCCACCGTGACCGACACCGATGTCGCACCCGTCCAGCCCGCCAAGCCCCGGAAGAGACCGGGTGAGTCCAAGCGCCGTGCGTGGACTGTCACCGGGCTCCTCGTGGTGTTCATGATGGTCAACTTCGCCGACAAGTCCGTCCTCGGACTGGCGGCCGACCCGATCCGTCACGACCTCGGACTGTCGGCCACCGGCTTCGGGTTGGCGAACGGCGCCTTCTTCCTGCTGTTCTCCATCTCCGGTGCAGCGGTGGGGCTGTTGGCCGACCGCCTCCCGCCCCGATGGCTCCTGCTGATCATGGCCCTCCTATGGTCGGTCGCGCAGACGCCGATGGCGCTGGGTGGCGGCATAGCCATGCTGGTCGCTTCACGGATTGTCCTGGGAGCAGCGGAGGGACCGGCCTTCCCGGTCGCCCAGCACAGTGCCCTGGCCTGGTTCCCCGACCATCGCCGCAACCTCCCCGGTGCCCTGATCACCGTCGGCACCGCCTCGGGTGTCGTGATCGCGGCACCGGGACTGACCTGGGTGATCCATCACCACGGCTGGCGCTCGGCCTTCGGTGTGGTTGCGGCGGTCGGCGTGCTGTGGGCGGTGGTGTGGGCCTTCGTCGGCCGCGAGGGCAGCCACGCGAACCCCGCCCCGGGCAGTACTCCGGATGTCCTGCCCGGCTCCGGCGCCGTCGTCCCCTACCGCCGCATCCTGCGTACCCGTACCTGGATCGGTACGACGGTGGCCTACTTCGGAACCTACTGGTGCCTTGGCCTGCTTCTGGTGTGGGTGCCCTCGTACCTGCACGACGGCCTGGGGTACCCCACCACTACTGCGGCGAGCCTGATCGCCGTGCTCTGGGCGGTCGGCGCGGCCGCTGTCCTCGGGCAGGCCGGGCTGACCGGATGGCTGCTGCGGCGCGGCGTGAGCAGCCGGTGGGCCCGTGCCCGCGTCGGCGGCATCACCCTCATTGGCGGGGCGCTGAGCTGCCTGGCCCTGCCGGTGGCCCAGCCCGGGCCCGTGACCGTACTGCTGCTGGTCATCACCTTCGGACTGTGCGGCGTGATGACGAACATCGCGGTCACCTCGATCGCCGAGCTCGCCCCGGAGCAGCGCCGCGGTGGCGCCCTGGGAGTGATGAACGCCGTGGTGACCACGGCCGGTCTCATCGCTCCCGTCCTGACCGGCCGCCTGGTCGACACCCAGGGAACGGACGGCTACCGGCACGCCTTGCTGCTGTCGGGTGTCCTGCTCCTGCTCGGCGGCGTGGCCGCCGTGACCCTCGTCGACCCCTCCCGGGACGCGCGCCAACTGACCGCATGACCGCGTTCCCCCGTCCGTCCGCCCGCCAAGGAGTCACGTGAAAAGCACCGCCCTCGACACCGTCGGCCTCGACCGAGCCGTCGCAGACCTGCGCCGGAACGCCGAGTCCTGGTGCTCCACCCCGCTCGCCGAGCGCATCGCCCTGCTGGAACGACTCATGCCCCGGATCCGCGCCGCGGCCCCCGACATGGTCGAGGCCGCCTCCCGGGCCAAGGGATATGCGCCCGACTCCCCCTGGGCGGCGGAGGACTGGGCCGGCGGGCCCTGGGCCCTGGCCCAGAACACCAGCGCCTACCTGCACGTCCTGCGCCGGATCGCCGCAGGAAAGGACCCGGTCGCGGCGGGGGCCGTACGGCAGCAGGGCGGCCGTACTGCGGTCGGCGTCTTCCCCTCCACCGGATGGGACCGGGTGCTGCTCAGCGGATACTCCGCCGAGGTGTTTATGCGCGACGGCATCACGCCCGAGCAGGTCCTGGCGGAGGCGGCCGGGGAGTACCGGGGCGCCGCGGGCCGGCCCGCGGTCGCGCTGGTGCTCGGGGCCGGGAACGTCGCCTCGATCACCGCGCTCGACATCCTGCACAAGCTGTACGCGGAGGGCCAGGTCGTACTCGCCAAGATGAACCCGGTCAACGCCTATCTGCGCCCCTGCTTCGAGCAGGTCTTCGCCGAGTTCATCGCGCGCGGCTGGGTCCGTTTCGTCGACGGCGGCGCCGCCGAGGGCGCCTACCTCACCGGCCACGATGGAGTGGACTCCCTGCACGTGACCGGGAGCGACCGCACCCACGACGCCATCGTGTGGGGCACCGACGAACATGCCGAGCAGCGCCGCCGTGACGACAGGCCGCTCGTCGACAAGCCGTTCACCAGCGAACTGGGCGGCGTCAGCCCCTGCATCGTGGTGCCGGGCCGGTGGAGCGACGCGGACTTCCGCTTCCAGGCCGAGCACATCGTCACCAGCAAGATGAACAACTCCGGCCACAACTGCATCGCCAGCCAGGTCCTGGTGCTGCCCCGCGAGTGGGCCGGCGCCGAACGGCTGCTGGACGAAATCCGCACCGTGCTGCGCGCACTGCCCCCGCGCACCGACTACTACCCCGGTGCCGGGCAGCGCCTGACGGCCGTCCGCACCGCACATCCCGCCGCCGAGGTCCTCGGGGAAGACAGCCGGATCCTGGTGCCGGACATCACGCGCCACGAGGACATGATGATCACCGACGAGGTGTTCGCCAGCGCCCTCGGCGTCGTGCGGCTCCCCGGCGACAGCCCGGCCGAATTCCTCGGCCATGCAGTCGACTTCGCCAACGACCGTCTTCCCGGCACCCTCGGCGCCACCCTGATCGTCCACCCGAAGACCGAGAAGGCCCATCCGGTCACGGTCGGATCGGCCATTGCCAAGCTGCGCTACGGGACCTTGGGCGTCAACTGCTGGTCCGGGGTGGGCTTCCTGCTCGGCTACACGCCCTGGGGTGCGTTCCCCGGACACACCCGCCAGGACATCGGCAGCGGCACCGGCTTCGTCCACAACGCCTTCATGCTCGAGGGCGTCGAGAAGACGGTGGTGCGCGCACCGTTCGCCCCGGCCCCGCGTGGTCTGCTCACCGGTTCCCCGTCGCTGTCCCCGCGTCCGCCGTACTTCGTCACGATCCGTACCGGCCGCACCACGCTCGAGCGCGTCACCGGCTTCACCACCGCCCCCCGCATCGCCCAGCTGCCCGCCATCTTCGCCTCCGCGCTCCGCGGCTGATCAGGAACGAATGCCCTCATGAACCTCAATGACTTCCTTGCCCATGCCGCCGACGACCACGGCGACCGCCTCGCGGTCGAGCTCGGCGACCGGGGGCTCACCTACGCAGAGCTCGACGCCCTGGCCGGCCGTACCGCCGCATTCCTCGTCGCCCACGGTGTCGCCCCCGGTGACCGGGTGGGGCTGATGCTGCCCAACCTGCCGGAGTTTCCCGTCCTCTACTACGGGATCGTGCGCGCCGGTGGGGTCGTCGTGCCGATGAACCCGCTGCTCAAGCCGCGCGAGATCGCGCACTACGTACGCGACTCCGGCATGGCGCTGCTCCTCGCCTGGGACAGCGTGGCGGACCAGGCCCGGGCCGGCGCCGAGGGCACCGGGACCCCGGTCGTGCCGATCGTGCCCGGCGGACTGGAGGACCTGCTCGGGGCGCATCCGGACCCGGCCCCGTCCACACCCAGGGAGGACGACGACCTCGCCGTCATCCTCTACACCTCCGGCACCACAGGCGTTCCCAAGGGCGCGATGCTCACCCACGCCAACCTGGCACGCAACGCCGAGATCACCGCGCGCACCCTGGCCCGTTTCACCCCCGACGACGTCGTGATGGGCTGCCTCCCGCTGTTCCACGCCTTCGGCCAGGCGTGCGCCATGAACGCCGCCGTGGTGGCGGGTGCCAGGCTCACCCTGCTCGCCCGCTTCGACGCCGCCGAGGCGCTGCGCACCATCGAGGAGCAAGGGGTAACGGTCTTCGAGGGCGTACCGACCATGTACTCCGCCATGCTCGCCGAGCGCCTGAACGACCCCCACGAGCACGACACGAGCTCACTGCGCCTGTGCGTCTCCGGTGGCGCTTCCCTCCCGGTCGAGGTCCTGCACGTCTTCGAGACCGTCTTCGCATGCATCGTCCTGGAGGGCTTCGGTATGTCCGAGACCTCCCCGGTGGCCTCGTTCAACCACCCGGACCGGCCCCGCAAGCCCGGCTCCGTCGGCACCCCCATCGAGGGCGTCGAGATGTGTGTCCTCAGCCCGGAGGACGGCGTCGGCGAACTGTGTGTACGCGGCCACAACGTGATGGCCGGCTACTGGGGGCGCCCCGACGCGACCGCGGAGACCGTCGTGGACGGCTGGCTGCACACGGGAGACCTGGCCCGCGTCGACGACGACGGCTACTACTACCTCGTCGACCGGAAGAAGGACCTGATCATCCGCGGTGGCTTCAACGTCTACCCGCGCGAGATAGAGGAGGTGCTCTACGAGCACCCCGGCGTCGCCGAAGCTGCCGTGATCGGCGTCCCGCACGCCACCCTCGGCGAGGAGGTCGCCGCGGTGGTCACCCTGCGGCCCGGCACCGAGTCGTGCGACGACGAGCTGCGGGAGTTCGTCCGCCGGCGCGTCGCGCCGTACAAGTACCCCCGCGAGATCAGGATCGTCGACGCCCTGCCCAAGGGACCCACCGGCAAGATCCTCAAGAGGCAGATCACCCTCCCGGAAACCCACTGATCTCCGGCCGCACCGTCACGTCCTCTCGCATGTGATCCCCCACGCCCGACCTTCCTGCGCCGCCCAACACCGTACGGAGATCGCCATGACCCACCTGCACTCCGCCCGTCTTCACCATCGTCGACGGCCTTACCGCCCAGGTGTGTCCTTCGCCCTGGTCAACGGATCGGCGTTCGTCGCACACGTGCTGCTGGCCTGCTCCGCAGCCGACTTGTTGGCCACCCGCGTCTGGCGAGAGACCAGCATCGGCGAACTGGCCATGCTCCTCCAGGGCTCCCTGCTGGTGTGGACGGCGGTGCGGTACGACCGCCGCGCGGACCGAGGCCCGGCCCCCCACGCGGACGGGGAGGAAAGCAGATGAGTCCGCGGATCCTGCTCGCCACGCCCGGCGCCCTGGACAGCGACACGCAGAGCTTCGTCCTGGTGGGCTTTCTGACGTTCATCGTCCCCATCCTGCTGATCTGCGCCCTCAGCGGCCCCGACAGGGACCGGATCAACGACTTCTACACAGCCGGACGCAGGCTGAAACCCCTGCGCGGGGCCCTCGTCCTTACCGGCGTCTATCTGCCCACCGCCGCGGTGCTCGGCACCACGGGAAATGTCGCCCTGTTCGGCTACGACGGTCTCTTCATCACCCTGTGCACCGTACTGTCGCTCGGCGTGCTCCTCCTGCTGGCACGCCCCCTGCGCGAGCACGCCGGTTACACCCTGGGCGACACGTTCGCCCGGCGGGCTCCAGGGCCGGGGGTGAGGATCGCAACCGCCGTCGTGACCTTGAGCGTGTGCGTCCCCGTTCTGGTGGTGCAGCTCTCCGGCGCGGGCGTGACCACCACGGCGCTGCTGGGAATGACCGGGCCCGGCGCCGAGAAGACCGCCATCGTCATGATCGGCGCACTGGTTGTCTGCGCCACGGCGTTCAGCGGCATGCGGGGCACGATCGTCATTCAGGTGATCAAAACGGTGGTACTGCTCGGCGCAGCCCTGACGGTGGCAGCGGTGGTGCTCCATCGCTTTCACTGGAGCGCCGATTCCTTGATCGACGCCGCCGGACAGGGCAGCGGCCGGCCCGCCGCCTACATGCGTCCCGGCCTCCGCTATGCCGCGAGCAACGACCCCGAAGGCACGCTCGACTTCATCGGCCTGCTCCTCACCATCGTGCTGGGAGTGGCCTGTCTGCCACACGTCACCATGCAGCTCAGCACCGCTCCCGACGGAGCCTCCGCACGCCGTACGGTGCGTCACACCATCGGCATCGTCGGCGTGTTCTGCCTCACCACTGCTCTGATGGGTTTCGCGGGCGCCGCATTGATCGGTGCACCGGCGATCGTTGCCGCCGACCGCGGCGGCAACAGCACCCTGCTGCTGCTCACCGGCCAACTGGCCGGCGGCTCGTCCACCCACGCGAACGGGGCGCTTCTCGTCGTGCTGGTCTCTTGTGCCGTGTTCCTCACCACGCTGGCCGCCGTGGCGAGCATCACCCTGGCGGCCGCGGGGACCATCGCCCACGACCTGTACACGCAGGCGCTGCGCCGGGGGCGCACGACCGAGGGCCGGGAGGTGTCCGCCGCCCGCCTGTCCTCCGCCGGGGTCGGAATCCTGAGCATCGTGCTGGCGGTCTGGGTGCAGGGATGGAACGTCCTGTTCCTGACGTCGATGTCCCTGGCGGTGGCGGCCTCCTGCCTGCTTCCGGCGCTGGTGTACTCACTCTTCTGGGGCGGCTACACCCGAGCCGGGCTGCTCTGGACGCTGTACGGGGGCCTGGGCTGCGCCGTTGGACTGCAGATCGGCAGCCCCGTCTTCTCCGGTACTCCCTTGGCGCTCTTCCCGCAGTGGCACATCGACTGGTTCCCGCTGGAGACGGTCGTCCTCGTGTCGATTCCCGTCGGCTTCCTGTTCGGCTGGCTGGGCAGCGTTGTAGGAAGGCAAGGAAGGAACGACGGGCAAGGAGGTCCCGAACAGCCGAACAGCCAATGGGAGCCGCCGGTTACGGAGCACGACTGGATCACGTGACCTCACGGCAGCCGGAGCGCGTGATCCGGCCGCGAGGGCAGAGGCGCCGCGGGCCCGAACTCGCCGTCCCCATAGGGTAGTTCGCCACCCCGGCAGCCATCACGGCGGTCGTTGCCAGGGTACGATCACGTGGTGCTGCCAGGCGGCCTCCGCCTCCCCGGTTCGGCACGACGCCGGTCCGCCTGCTCCCACACTGACTCCCTCAGCTGTCGGGCAGTCAGCTCGCCTTCCTCCTGGGACCCCGTCACCGACGGCACCGGCATCTCACAGCCTGCGCGGTCTGCGGCACCGCTACGACACCGTCATCCGGGGCGGTGCCCCCGAGGTCATCGACCACTACCCGGCGTGTACGAGGGCCTCGGGCTGCGGGCCGTCCTTGGTCCGCGTCACGGGCTGAAGCGTCGGCTCCATCTCGTGCGCTTGGGAGGCATGGAAGTGGTCGACCAGCAGCCGTCGGGCACGCCAGGCAGCCGCAGGTCGACCTCACCGTCGGCGGCCTCGAAGCTCGAAGTACGTCGCTCTCACCCTCGAAGAGGCCGACGAGCTGCGGGCCAAGCTCAACGAGTTCATCGCGGCCGGGCGTGATTACGTACAGCCGGAGGCGGTCGCATCGCTGCAGGAGCTGATCGACTGCTGCGGTGTGCGCGTCGTCGAGTGCGAGTCGGCCCCGAAGGGGTTCTGCGGGCCCGCGGTCGGCGACACCCGGCAGGGTGGCCCGGTCTGGGTGACCGTGCCCAGGGACACCACCGGACCCCGCCTGGAGGAACGGGTGACCGCTCTGCTCGCGGAACTCCATGAGAGGGAGCCGAAGCTGATCGCTCACGACGGAACCGAGGTTCGTCAGGCCGGACGGGCACCTGGTGTGCCGACATGGCCGGAGGCTCGGGACGCGGCCCGGGGCCGGGGCAGCAGGGTGCGGGCCGTACGCTCATCAGGGCCCGGCGGGAATAGTCTCCATCGAGGGTGACACCATGAATCAGCAGCTCCTGGCCAAGACCTTCGTCGAGCTGGCGGACAACCTGGTCGCCGACTTCGACCTCATCGACTTCCTGCGCCTGCTCACCGACCGCTGCGTAGGGCTGCTCGGCGTGAGTGCCGCCGGGGTGCTGCTCGCGGACCGCGACGGCGAACTCCGCTTGATGGCCGCCTCCGACGAACAGGTACGGCTGCTGGAACTCTTCCAGCTCCAGAACGACGAGGGCCCCTGCCTGGAGTGCTTCCGCACCGACACCCCCGTGGTCGTCCCCGACCTGACCCGGGAGATCGACCGCTGGCCGCGCTTCGTCACGGCGGCTCACCGCAGCGGCTTCGGGGCGGTCCAGGCGCTGCCCATGCGCCTGCGGGAGGAGACCGTGGGCGCCCTGAACCTCTTCCGCGCCGCCCCCGGCCCCTTCGACCCGCTCGCCACGCACATCGCCCAGGCCCTGGCCGACGTCGCCACCATCAGCCTCCTGCAACAACGCACCGCTCAGCGCAGCAGCGTCCTCAACGAGCAGTTGCAGACCGCGCTGAACAGCCGCGTACTGATCGAACAGGCCAAGGGCAAACTCGCCGAACGCCAGGGCATCGACATGGAGCAGGCGTTCACCGCGCTGCGTGGTTACGCCCGCGCGCACAACCGGCGCCTGTCCGACCTGGCCCGCGCCTTCATCGACGACTCCGAACCCCTCCTCGGTCTGGGATCCTGACCCACTGCGCCCGCACGCGGCCCCTGCACCCGGGTTCGCGGTCCGTACGGCCGCCGCCGCACTGCGGCGGCGGCCGTACGTGGCGCGAGGATGGGAGGCCCCCCTCCACCGTGTCCTCGCGCGCTGTCCTCCGTGGCGGCGGGACTTGGTGGGAACACCCCGTCTGGAAATGCCTGGAGGACGGAGGCTGGAGCCGCGCACTGCGGCGATGCGGCTCCGGCCGGGCCTGGTCCGACTCGGGGGCTGGGAGCCTGGATGGGGAGACCTGCTGCCAACCGACACGGTCGCAGCCCCGTCTTCCCTGCGTGGAGCCTAGAGCAGATACAGGCGAAGCGGAACAGGGCCGTTCGCAGGCGCCGCCCGTGTACCCGGGACGTCGTCAGGCGGTCCTCCTCGGAACACGGGGGTCGGCCATCACCTGGTCGTGCGGGCGTACCGGGAAGGCGACGCGAGCGGCGACACCCGGTCGGCACACTCACCGCCAGCTGCCTGGGCCACAGTGGCCCCGTGCCCCCAACGGGCCCCGGCGCGGCGCCGATCCGGGGCTATGCTGGCGTACAGACGTCCCGGACCCAGGCGCCGCACCGCCCATCGACCACGATGGCACTCCCGTACATCTCCCGGTCTTCTGAACCGAACCGAGGCGCCCCATGAGCAGCCCGCGGCACCCGCACGACCCCGAAGGCTCAGAGCCTCCCGGCCTGGACACGGTGCGGCTGCGCCGGCTGAACCGCTGGCAGGCCGAGGGCCTGCGGGAGGACCTGGCGGATCTGTACGTGGAGTCGTCCGTCACCCCGCCCGGCGAGGAGTTCCGCGGCCGGCAGGAGTTCCTGCGCCGGCTGGAGCGCGACGTACGACGGCCTGGATTCGACATGCTGGTCGCCGAGGCAGAGGGTTTGACCGGCTGTGTCTCAGGGATCCCCGTGCCGCGCGACGGCTCCTGGTGGGAGGGGTTCGACGGGCCGATGCCGCAGAACCTGGAGCAACTGACCGCGTCCGGGCATGTCTTCGCGATTCTCGAAACCGTCGTCCATCCGCACCGGCACGCCCACGGGCTCGCCCGCCGGCTCCAGGAGCGGCTGCTCGCCGACCACCAGTCCTCGCTCGGTGTCACCTTGGTGGATCGGTCCGCCCGCTCGGCCTGTGCCGCCTTCAGGGACTGGGGCTGGCAGGAGGCGGGGCAGATCCACCGCCCACCTGGCCCAACGGCTTTGAGCGTACTGGTTCTTCTTCTTGGCGAGCGCACGGAGGACCATCCGGACGGCCTCGCCCACAACGACCGGACCCAACGGCCCGTATAGCCGCCCGCAGCGGCCGGACACGGCGCGTACCAGGTTGCGCCCAACGCCGGGGAGCCGGGGTGTGTCGGGTCGTACGTGCACTGACCCGGCGTGCGCTCAAACGGGATTCGGCCATGGTGCGGTGGACGGGCGCGGAATGTGTACGCCTTGCTTCCGAGGTCCTTCCACGTGCGCCGGGCGGGATCGCCCCTGTCGCCCCGCGTGAGTGGAAGGAGGGGCGGGTGAGGTGGCGGAATCTGGTTCCGCGTCCGCCACGGGCCGTGTCGTTGTGGTTCTCTGGCGGGACGCCGGCTGAGGCCCGCCACCCGGGGGCCGACGTACGTGACCGAGGCGATCCCGAGTACATGATGCGGGGATGCGCCCGACGAGCCGACGTGTCCGACGCGCCCTGCCCCCGCGTGCCCTGTGCGAGAGAAGGGTTCCCCCATGCCGGTTCCGCGCGCGTCGATCCCGGCGATGCCGTCGGCCGCTTCCGGTACGACGGCCGTCTTCTTCGCCGCTCTCGTCGGTCTCGCCGACAGGCTCGCCGAGTGGAGCGGCGGCCGTGTGCCGACGGCGGTGGGCCGGATCACCGGTGCTCTCGTGAGCCCCCTTGCGAGTCCCCTCGCTCCGGACGACTACCTGGGCCTGATCGACCCGCTGCTGTCCGCCCGCCACCCCTCGGGCCGGGTGATCGCCGTGCGGCCGGAGTGCGCCGGGGCGGCCACGCTGGAGATCCGTCCCGGGCGCGGCTGGGCGGCACACCGGCCCGGACAGTACCTGCCGGTGGGGGTGGAGATCGACGGCGTACGGCACTGGCGTACGTACTCGATCACCTCACCCCCCGAAGCGCCGGGCCGGACACTGACCATCACGGTCAAGGAGCAACCCGGCGGCCGGGTCTCCCCGCACCTCGTGCACCGGACCCGTCCCGGCACCGTGCTCCGACTCGGCCCCGCGCAGGGCGAGTTCACGCTGCCGGAGGATCCGCTGCCGCCGCGGATGCTGATGGTGACGGCGGGCAGCGGCATCACCCCGGTGGCGGGGATGCTGCGCACCCTCGCGCGCCGCGGTTTCTCCGGGCCCGCCCCCGACGTCGTACTCCTGCACAGCGCACCCGGCCCGGACGAGTTCCTCTTCCGTGCCGAACTGGCCGGGCTGGCGGCCCGGTTGCCCTGGCTGAGCGTCCACGCGCGGTACACCCGTACCGCGGGCCGGCTGGTCCCGGAGCACATGGGCGTGCTCTGCCCGGACTGGTACGACCGGGAGACCTGGGCCTGCGGTCCGGACGGACTGCTCGACGCACTGGAGAGGCACTACGCGGCGGCCGGCGCCGGTGAGCGGCTGCGTGTGGAGCGATTCCGGCCGACGCCCGTACGGCCGCAGGACTCGGACGCCTCGGGCGGCCGGATCCGGTTCGAGCGCAGCGGCATCGAGGCCGACGCGTCCGCGTCCATGCCCCTGCTGGAGACCGGGGAGGCGGCGGGTGTGGCGATGCCGTACGGCTGCCGCCGGGGGATCTGCTTCGGCTGCCTCGTTCCGCTGGTCCACGGCCGCGTCCGCGATCTGCGGACCGGTGAACTGCACGGTGAACCGGGTGAGTTGATCCAGACCTGCGTCAACGGAGCGGCAGGTCCGCTCGCCCTCGCCTTCTAGGCCCCTCGAGGAGGCCTGCGATGTCCACAACTGCCGTACCCGCCGTACCCTTTGAGCCGCTCGAAGACCACACGGAGCTGCTCGGCGAGGAGCTCGACCGGATCCGCGCCGAGGTCGTCGCGGCGCGCGGCGCGGAGGACGCCCGCTACATCCGTACGGTGATCGCCGCCCAGCGCGGCCTGGAGACCGGCGGCCGCGCCGCCCTCGCCGTATCCCTCTTTCCGCCCGCCTGGCTCGCGGGCACCGCGATGCTGACCACCGCCAAGATCCTGGAGAACATGGAGCTGGGCCACAACATCCTGCACGGCCAGTGGGACTGGATGGGCGACCCGGCGATCCACTCCACCACCTGGGAGTGGGACTTCCTCACCCCCGCCGACGCCTGGAAACACACCCACAACCACCTGCACCACACCTACACCAACGTCGTCGGCCTCGACCGGGACCTCGGCTACACGATCCTGCGCATGAGCCCGGACCAGCCCTGGCATCCGGTCCACCTCCTCCAGCCGCTGTACACCGCGCTGCTCGCCCCCGTCTTCGAGTGGGGCATCGCCCTCTACGACCTGGAGGCGGACGCCGTCCCGTCCGGCCGCAAGAGCGTGCGGGCCCTCCTCGGCGACCTGGCCGGCCTGGCCGGCAAGGCCGTGCGCCAGGCGGCCAAGGACTACGTCCTCTTTCCCCTGCTCGCGGGCCCGTCCGCGCTGCCCTGCCTGATCGGCAACGTCACGGCGAACGGGCTTCGCAACATCTGGGCGCACACCGTGATCTTCTGCGGCCACTTCCCGAGCGACGTCCTGACCTTCTCGTACGAGGAGGAGCTGCTGGACGGCGAGACCCGCGGCCAGTGGTACCTGCGCCAGATCCAGGGCTCGGCGAACATCGAGGGCGGTTTCCTCCTCCACGTCCTCACCGGCAACCTGAGCCACCAGATCGAGCACCACGTCTTCCCCGACCTGCCCAGCAACCGCTACGCCGAACTCGCGCCAAGGGTGCGTGAGATCTGCGCCCGGCACGGGATCACGTACGTGAGCGGGCCGCTGTGGCGCCAGTACGCGTCCATGTGGGGCCGCGTCCTGCGTCACTCGGTGCCGGACGGGTCCCGGCGTCGCAGGGCTTGGATCGGCTGACGGGCGCGGGCACAGAGGCGGAGAAGTGCAAGCCGCACCAGCCGCACTACCATGGATAGTTGGTTGGCTCACTCTCACGTGCAGCCGCCCGGAAGGGCGACTCCGGCGTGAGCGGACGGTCTGATCGGCGGGCGAGGGCGGTATTCGGGACGCTGATGGGACGCAGGGAATCGGAAGTGGGAGAGGAACCTCCCCTTCGGGGTTCATTTCCTCCCGCGCTTCCCCCATGTCTGCCCGGGGTGTGAAGCCACCGTGAAGGGCGGGGTCGGCCGACGAGCGCGGCAAAGATCCGCGCCGCCTGGACGGCGGATGCGGCCAGCACGAGGCCGCTGATCAGGACGCGCAGAGCCGCGCAGGGTCCCGGGGATGCGCGCAGGCCCTCGTACAGGACGCCCGACGCGCATACCGCCACGGTGGTGAGGGCCCAGAACCAGCGTTGGGCACGCCTTGGGGCGGCGGTGCTCATCAGTGGCCCTTCGGGTTGGCGATCCAGACCTTGACGGTGATCGCGGCGAGCGCCAGCAGCAGGACGGTGGCCGCGCCGAGGGCGAGTTTGCGCTCGCGCCATCGCCGTCTCGGGCTGCGGTCCAGGAATGGCACGAGGAAGATCAGTCCGAAGACGCCCGCGATGACCCATGCGATGGAGGCGACTCCGAACCATTCCTCCATCGGGAAGAACCACCAGAACATCCACAGCGGGCGGGTGATCTCGATGCCCTCGACGGGGGTCGGCCCGACCACGGGCGGCAGCAGCACGCCCAGCATCGACAGCACCCCGAGCAGGACGAGCCCGAAGGCGGCCACACGCCTGAGGTGGGTGGTGAACGGCTCGGACGGCTCGAGCGCGGATGCCGGGATCTCGGGATGCGATGAGATCCTGTGCCGCTTGATCAGCAGGGCGTGCCACACGAAGAGCAGCAGGATCAGGCCGGGGACGATCACCACATGGGCGTTGAACAGGCGCAGCAGGATGGACACCCGGTTCGTCAGTTCGTCGGTGAACCAGATGCCGGCCCCGCCGAGGAGTTCGGCCACCTCAAGATTGTGGACCATGGCCTCGTACCCCTCCTGGTCCCATTTCAGGACCGTGCCGGTGAACACCGCGAGGAACGTGAGCAGGAGCATCGCCGCACCGACGACCCAGTTGCCCTCGCGGGGTTTCTTGTACGAGGCGTGGAAGAACACGCGCAGCAGGTGGAGCAGGGCGAGGACGAACATGGCCTGCGCCGCCCAGAAGTGCAGGCCACGGGCGAAGCTGCCCAGCCACACATCGGCCACCAGGCCGCGTACGGACTGGTTCGCGTCCTCCGGGATCGGTGTGTAGAACTGCGTGATGTAGATCCCGGTGACCAGAAGGATCACGAAGGCCACCGCTGTGATGCCGCCCAGGCTCCACGCCAGGTTGTTCGCGTGCTCGGGCACCGGATAGGTCAGCGCCTTGATGCCCATGCGTTCGTCGACCGCGTCGACGGCGCGATGGAACCACCTGCGGCGGCCCGGCTCCGCCCCGGCCGGGGGCGCTGGGGTCGGTGAGGTGGAGGTCATCGTTTCCTGCCCTCCCCGTTTTCCTCCGCGGCAGTACGGTGCTTCAGTTCCCGGATGCTGTAGCGGGGGCGCAGCCGCACGGACAGCCACAGCCCGACCACGATGGCGAGGAGGGACAACGCGAACAGGGCGGCGTCGCCCGAATCGGCGATGCCGCGGGCCGGCCGGAACTCATCCAGCACCACGCTCGTCCCGGTCTCGGTACCCGTGACCAGGTGCCCGCCTTTCGGAGCGGACGGCAGCTTGCCGCCCAGCGCACGCAGCAGAAGCCCGTTGGCCTCCCCGAGGGAGGCCTTTTCGGGGCCCGGACGCTCGACCACGTCGAGGGCCTGGCGGACGAGGTTCAGGTCGACGCCCTCCTTGTGCGGGGCCTCCAGGGCGTCTTCGACGCGCTCGGCCACCTGCTCCTTGTGGGCGTGGTTGGCGATCAGCGCGATGGCCTGCTCGACCAGCACCGCCGACTCATCGCTCTCCCCGTCATGCGCTTGGGCCACGCCCGGAAGGAGCGGCGGGACGAGGGCCGCGGCCGGAAGTGCCGCAGGAGTCCGGGCAGCGACGCGTGCCAGTACCCGTGGGCCGGAGGAGTACCTGCGCAGGGCGATCGCCCTCCATGGCTCCTGAGGACGTGGCACCGCTTTGACCAACACATGCCGAGTATGAGACGACCCACGAGTATTCCTGGTCACTGACCCGCTGGGCCGACAGCTCGGTTCACCCCCATGGAGGGCGGCCGCAGCCTCGGCCACCGGGGCAGGAAGACGACCTCTCGGGCCTGCGCCGGACGGGGAGACGGTGACGGCTTTCGCGTGGGGACTGCGGGGTGGTCACCTGTCCTCGTTCACGCGATGTCGAGCACTTCTTCCACTCGTCGGCGAGGGGTCCCACGGACTGGGGGGCCGTATCCGAGGCGCAGCACCATCTGCACACAACCCATGGCCGTGGTGGGGTCGCGCGCGAGCCAGCGCAGATCGGTCCACTCCAGGGAGTGGGAGGTGAGGGAGGTGGATATCCCGTGCACGGTGGCAAGGAGCAGGACGCGCTCCAGCGCCTGCCCCGCGCGCAGCCAGTCCTCCATCCCGTCGCCCGCCGTGCTCAGCAGGGCCAGCTGAGGGGTCCGTTCGAATGTGGCCGCCCTGCGTCCGGGCACGGGGCGGCGGCCTGCGAAATCGCGTACCGGAGCCTCGCCGTCCCGTTTGCGGGGCCCGAATGCGTACTCCGGGATCCCGTCCGTGGCCGCACCGGCTTCCTCGGCTCCGATGCGGGTCCAGCGGGCCAGTTCCTCAGTGCGTCCGGCATCGACGGCATCGTGCCCCTCGGCGTCGTGGACCAGTTCCAGCAGCGTCTGCACATGCCAGGGCCCCGGGAAGACCAGGTGGGCTCCTTCCAGCTCCGCGCCGTGGCGGAGAGCGGCCTGCACCTCGGGGGGTATCTCCGTCTCGGTGAACGGCTCACGGTTGGTGTGGCGGCGGTGGATGGCGGGATACAGCTCGGCCAGACCGCTGTCGGAGCGGACCGGGTCCGTCAGCCGCACCGTTGCGAGCTGGCGCGGATCTTTGGGATCCGGCAGCAGTTCGACAGTCGGCTGCCAGCCTGCGTGTACGGCGGCGACCCGCAGGTTGAACAGGGCAGCGCCACAGCCCAGACACAGTGCGCGGTTGTCCGGATCGGAGCGCGGCATCGTACGCGTGAGATCCGCACACAGATGGAACACGCCGCTGGCACGAAGGAACCGGAACCGCCACGGCTGCGCGTTGTACATGGACGGAGCGGCTGTGGCGTCCTTCACGAGCGCCGTCACGGCCTCGGTGTCGAGCCGTTGCACCAGCACCGAAGACCTCCCTCAGCAGGTCCCTTCTTCCCTCCCACTATTCCACTGCCCGGGGGGACGTGCCGGAGGTGATGGCTCCGTCCTGCGTGCGGCCACGCATCGACCCGTCGCAGTCACGCCCCCAGGGGTAATTCTGGTTGTGTCGGCAGCCTTTACAGGCGCGGTCTGCGGCGCAAGGCGTGGGTGAGCTCGGCGGGCTTCTCGTCGGCCTGGGCGGGGTCGGTGCGGGCGGCGTCGGTGAGCAGACGTAGTAGGTGCCGTTTTCGGTTTGCCGGTGCTCGATGGTGGTCGTCCGTCGTGGTCGCCTCCCGCCCTCTGGCCGACACCGCCGACCTGCTCGGTGGCCCCGGCGGACCTGCGGCGCAGACCGCCACCGCAGGTTGAGCTGCCGGGTTCATCGCCGCCGTTGCGCCCTGATCGGCGCCCGCCACACGCACATCCTCGACACTGCTCAGCGTGAACCGGTAGGCGCATCATGATCACGCTGCCCGCGTTCCGGCTCGGTGTGATGCTGGAGGTGAGACTCGGAAGAGGTGACCGGTCATGCCACCGCATTGTGACTCCCTCGACGGTCCCGTTGTTGAGGCTGCCCGTGTGGCCTTGCAGAAGGGAGATGTCACCTACGTCCTGCCCTACGTCTCTGAGGAAGGGGAGCAGGAAGTGCGCGAGGCATTCGGCCTCGCCGGCGAGGCGCGGGCGCTCGGCCCGACGGCCGAGGAAGTGGCCGACCGCTGGTTCTTCGAGACGGTTGTCCGCGTGCACCGTGCCGGGGAAGGCGCGCCCTTCACCGGGCTGAAACCGGCCGGGCTGGACGTCGGGCCGGTGATCCCGGCTGCCGAACGCGCTCTCGATGCCGGCTCCGCGGACGAGCTGACCCAACTGCTGTGCGGGATGGTCCGTGAGCAGGTGGATGCACGGCACGGACACGCCATGGCGCTCAAGGAACATGCCAGTGACGGTGTGGCCGCCGCACGTGAGTACATCGAGGCATCGCTCGGCCTGCAGGTATGGGCCCACGGCCTCTACAAGCAGGCGATCGCCGACCCGCATGCCCATGCCGCGCATCCCCGCCCGAGGGCCTGATTCGCAACCGGCTCCGGAAGACGGATCACGGCGGTGTCTACGCGACCGCGGCCTCACGGCGGTGCGCTGCTCGCCGGAGCCGTCGCCCGAGCGACCCACAGGCGGGACCGAACGGCCCTTGTTCCGTAAACGGGTCCGGATCAGTGTGGACACATACGGGACTCCCCAGAGTACGAGCCCTTTGGAGGTGGGGAGAATGATGTACTGGAACGGCGGCGGCTGGGCCTGGATGATGTTCATGCCGCTTCTGTGGATCGTCCTGATCGGTCTCGTCGTGTGGGCGGTCATACGCCTCACCCACCACCCGGCCGGCCACGGGGACGGCCCCGAGCGCACGTGGCCGCAGCGGGAGACCCCGGAGGAGATCCTCGACCGCCGCTTCGCCTCCGGCGAGATTGACGCGGACACCTATGCCGAGGCGCGGCAGCGGCTGGCGGCTCACCGTGCGAGGCCGCGGTGACCTGGCTGCGGGGGCGCTGGGTGCCGCTGACGGTGCTGGTGGGCGCGCTCGCTGCCCTCATCGTCTCCCTCGTGTGGGTCTCGGGCGCCTCCGGCGGGCCGTCCCGCCACGGACCGATGACGGGAATCGCGTCCCGTGACGGTCCGGTGCGCAGCCTGGCGGACGCCGGCCGCGCGGCAGACCGCTTCGGGAACCGATGGGGCCTGCACGTCGGTGAGGTGATGCGGTTCACCAACGGCTACTACGCCGAACTCCTCGACCCCCGCGGCAAGGGCGCCACCGAGGTGCTCATCGACCCCCGCAGCGGCGCTGTCAATCTGGAGTTCGGTCCCGCCATGATGTGGAACACCGCCTACGGCATGATGCCGGCCCGCACCGGCAGCAGGGCGGCGACGATCGGCCCGGAGCAGGCGTCGCGCATCGCCGACCGCTGGCTCGAAGAACACCGGCCGGGCCTGCGCGCCGCCGAGCCTGAGGACTTCCCCGGCTACTACACCCTGCACACCCAGCGCAACGGGAAGACCGTCGGCATGCTCTCGGTCAACGACCGGACCGGGGATGTCTGGTACCACACCTGGCACGGCCGCTTCATCGAGATGCGAGAACCAGCCGACAGCCAGTGATCCGCAAGCGCTGAGCGGACAGCCGTCGACCGGGGGCGTCGATCGTGACCTGCGTCCGCCTTGCACGGCCGCCGGAGTTCACGCCGGCGATGGTACGGAGCCAGTACGGCACGAGCCGGCCCGGGAAAGTCCGGGACAAGACCAGCGCGGTCTTCGTCTCCACCGACCCTGAACGCGACACCCCCGAGGTGCCGGACCAGTGGCTGGCCTCCTTCGACAACAGCTTCGTCGGCCTGACCGGTGACCTGGGACAGGTCAAGACAGCCGCGAAGGGACTCGCCGTCACCGTCGAGCACCCCGAGCACCACCACGACGGCACCGTCACCTCCAGGATGTCGCCCTCGTCATCGCCGCGCTCGCCGTGAAGGAAGGCCAAGACGCCTGGCAGGGCAAGGGCTGCTGCGCGGCCCCGGCCGCCGGCCCGGAGACGGACGCATGCGGCTGCCGCCCCGGCTGCGCGTGCTGCAACTGACCGTCCACCAGCACGAAACGCGCCCCCGGCCGCACGCCGGGGCCCGCTTCGCGTTCAAGACGTCGGACTGCAACCGCCGGCCAACTCGATCGCCACCGTCTTCGGCGCCCGTGTCCTCAGCGCGCTGCTCGGCCCGGTCCCCGGCGTCCACTTCAACCCGGCTCAGATCGTCGGCGCGCCGCGTGGCCGCCAAGCAGTCCGCCTGACACAGGGGGCCATGTGTATCTTCCCGCCGAACTGGTCGGAGGTGAGCTTTGCTGTTGCCCCGGCCCTGTGGCCGGAGCATCATCGCAGCCTCACAGCGTCGAGCGGGAGCGGCAAACCATGGCGAGCGCGCATCCGATGGACCGGAACGCCGTGTACGACGACTACGAGCGTGCCCGGCAGACCTTCCATCGTCTGCTGGAGACGGCCGGTGAAGCGGACCTGGGCAGACCGACTCGCGGAACCCGGTGGACCAACGAGCAGCTGCTCTGGCACATGCTCTTCGGCTACATGCTGGTCCGCGTACTGCTGGTCCTGGTACGCGTCTTCGGATGGCTTCCCAGCGGCGTTGGCAGGGCGTTCGCTCACCTGCTGGATGCCGCCACCGTGCCGTTCCACTTCATCAACTACCTGGGTCCGGTAGGAGCGGTGAAGGTCTGCGGGCCTCGCTGGATGGCTGCCATGTTCGACCGAGTCGTCCGTTCCCTCAGCCGCCGACTCGCCGCGGAATCCGAGGCTGACCTGGCCCGCGGCATGCACTATCCCGTCCGGTGGGATCCGTTCTTCCGTGACTTCATGACGCTCGCGGACATCTACCGCTATCCGACCCAGCACTTCGACTTTCACCACCGACAGCTGACTTTCGAAGAAGGTGACTGACACTCCAGTTGATCGCTGGGCTGCGGCGTGCGACAAAGACCGTTGCGCGTCCACCCGGCGCCCCTCGCCTGACCGGCGAAAACGTCAGAGATGGACGTTGATCGGCAAGGACCGCCAAGCCCCCTGAAGGACTCATGACCAGCGTGGCGGCCCCGCTTCACTCAGTCAGACCAGGGCCTCGCCTCTCACTCTCGCAGACCGGAGCATCTACGCTGGCCTTGCCTGTGACGGAGGGGGAGCGCAGTGCTGAACATGCGGCTGCACCGGCAATTCCGCTACATCCACGAGCCCCTGCCCGTCGACGACGACGCGATTCCCGTCCTCGGTCACGAAGAACTCGTCGCGACGCTGCGAGAGCGGCTGGTCTACTCACACGGCGGCACCTTCCTGGTCAGCGGATTCCGGGGAGTCGGCAAGTCGACGCTCGTACTGCAGGCGCTCTCCGCCGCGGCATCCCACTATCGACGGACCGGCAAGCACGAGCTGTTGAGCGTGCACCTGAACATCGCGCGGAGGATGGAGGGCGACCAACTGCTCTTCGCCGTCGTCCGGCGCATCTTCGAGACGCTGGACGACAAGGGCCTGCTCAAGCAGCTGCCGCACGATGTCCAGGAGGCCCTGCTGCTCGCCTACACCCGTACCTCGCTGTCCTTCAAGCAGACGCAGTCGGAGGGCAACGAGCACGGCGGCACCATGGGCTTCGGCCTCCAGAAGGGCCCGCTCGCGTCCGTGTCACCCACGCTGAGCCTGACGGGCCGGCGGACGAGTGCCCGTGCGACGGAGGCCTCGTTCCTGGCCTACTCCGAGACGGACGTCGAGCACGACCTCGTTCGGATCATCCAGCTGCTCGGCGGCGTCCAGGGCCGTACGACCACGCGCCGGCGACGCCTCCGCCGCCGAGAGCGGCGCCGGCTGCTGGTGCACCCCGTGATCGTGCTCGACGAGGTCGACAAACTGACCGACAACTCCGAGGAAGCACTCGGTCACCTTGAGACACTCCTCGGCACGCTCAAGAACGTACTGACCGCACGCGGCGCCCACTTCATCCTGGTGGCCGGCCCCGATCTGCACGACCAGGCACTCAGGGACGCGGACCGGGGCAACGGCGTGTACGAGAGTGTCTTCAGCTGGCGGATGTATGTGCCCTGCCTGTGGACGGCACCCGAGCGGCTGATACAAGGGCTCGTCGCGGCCCGGCGAGCGGAGATCGCGCGTATGCACGGACCGGCGCGCCCCATGCCGAGGAACTGGCAAGTGGGCGAGACCTGGCTCGGGAACATCTCCTCGGACGAGCTGCACCACGAGCCGGAGGGACTCGGCACGCTGATCGAGTATCTGCGGTTCAAGTCGAGGGGCGTACCGCGCAGACTCCTGCAGGAGCTCAACGCCCTGGTCGAATGGGACAGTTCGGGCGACCCCATGCTCCAGGTGCCGGACGAGGACTGGCAGCGGATGCTGTTCTACGGCCACCTGGAGTCGGTCGTGTCCGGGGCGGTGTCCACGGACCCGACGAACGCACTGGCCCCGTTGCCGATCGACAACGACCGGTGGCGTCTTTGCGGTTATCACGTGGTGGACTGGGCCCTGCGGAGCCGGGGCCGGGTGTTCACAATGGCGGAGATCACCAGCGACGGGCAACTGGACCCGTTACTGCGGGTGGACGGCCCGACGGTGACGCGGCTGCTACGACACCTGGTGCGCAGCGGAGTTCTCGAAGTGGCGAGCGAGGGCGACCGGCCCGACGCCACCGAGTACGGCAATCCGGCGGATACCCGCGTCACGTACTACCGGCTCACCGACGCCTACTGCCGGCGGCTGGCCGGCTTCGCGTGGCACAGCGAGAGCGAGCGCGCGGACCTGCGGCTGCCGGCACCGCCACTGACCACTCCCTGGGACACCACGGCCGCGAACCTGCGCACTCCCGCGGCCGCGGGCGCGACGGGAGCGGGCGGCTCACCACTTGTGCCGAGCGCCGCGGTGCCGCCGGTCACGCGGCTGGGCGACCGCTACGAGGCGCTCGTTCCGATCGGGTCGGGCGGGATGGGCGTCGTCTACCGGGGGCGCGATCTGCGGACCGGCGAGGCCGTGGCGATCAAGCTGCTGCGCCGCGAACTGACGATGGACGAGACCATGCTGGCCAGGTTCCACCGCGAGGCCAGGATCGGGATGCGGATGCGGCACCCCAACATCACGCACACGATCGAGATCGTCGAATCTCCGGAGCACGCACTGATCATGGAGCTGATCGAGGGGCCCGTACTTGCCGACGTCCTCGCCGAGCAGGGTGCGCTGCCTCCCGAGGAGGCCGCCCGGATCGGAAAGGACCTCGGTGAGGCTCTGCGCTACATGGATTCCATGAGCCTGTACCGCATCGACATCAAACCGTCGAACGTCGTCCGTCACCCGACCCGCGGTGCTGTGATCGTCGACCTCGGTCTCGCCCGGGCCCTGGAGGAAGCGGGCAGGCAGTTGACGCAGACCGGCGTTCTGATCGGGACACCGAGCTTCATGGCGCCGGAGCAGATCCTCGGCCGTGAGGCGGACATCAGATCGGACCTGTTTGCCCTAGGCGCACTGCTCTACCGGTGCGTGTCCGGCCGGCTGCCCCACGACAACGCCAGCCACGCCAGCATTTTCTACACCATCGCGCATGAGGACATCTCGGTGGACGGCCTCCCGGTCTCGCCTGCCCTGCGCAACGTCCTGCGCACCTGCCTGGCCCGCGACCCCGATCTGCGCTACCAGAAGCCGCTGGACTTCCTCGCGGAGCTGGCGACGACACCGGAGTTGCGGGGGGAGGCGGGGCCGCAGGCAATGCCGGACGCGGGGTGACCCGGGCGCACGCACCGACGGCCTCCCCAGCGTTCGCGTACGGCAGTTGTGACGGCCCGGTCCAACAACCAAGCCCGGCCCATGACTTGATCTGCGACTGTCATGGTGCGGTCAAATCTTCAATCAAGCCTCCCTGGGTCCGGCAAAGGGGTCTACCCGCATAGAACAGCCGGTGCTGTCATGCGCACGACCGCCCGGAAATCGTGCCGGGCACCGCACCGGGAGACCCCCCACATGTCCCGAATACCGCGCCCCCTCGTGACCACCCTGTCCGCCCTCGCCCTCGCCGCCGCGGGCCTCACCGTCACCACCGGCAGCGCCCACGCCGCCGGCTGCAGCCAGGACTACCTCCCCCTGCCCGACCCCGACTGCCAGCCCGGCGCCTTCAACCCCGACGTCACTCAGAACACCATCGACTCCACGATCTGCGTCTCCGGCTGGACCGCGACCGTACGGCCGTCCAGCTCCTACACCACCGCGTTGAAGAAGAAGCAGATCGTCGAGTACGGCTACACCGACACCAGCACCTCCGACTATGAGGAGGACCACTTCGTCCCGCTCGAACTCGGCGGCGCCCCCAAGAGCGCGCTCAACCTCTGGCCGGAGCCCGAGTACGGCACCAGGACCGCCGCGAACAAGGACACCGTCGAGAACAAGCTCAAGAAGGCCGTCTGTGCCGGTCAGGTCAGCCTGGCCGATGCCCAGGACGCGATCGTCACCGACTGGACCACCGCGCTCTCCAGCCTCGGCCTCGGCTGACGCGGCTCAGGGGTCCGTCTCCTCCCCCGGGAGTAGGCGGACCCCTTTGTCTCCTGCCGCGGAGGCATGGGAGGTCTCTCCGTGGGCACGATGTGCCAGACCGGGTCGCGGGCGAGGCTTGGGCGTATCAACTGCGGGGCACTGACCTCGTACCGAAAGAGCGGTACCGACCAGTGCCAGGAAGACCCGACAGTACGAGGCCTGAGGAGGCGTCATGGACCGCCGGATCCGTGTTCGTGTCAGCCGTCGGCCCGCCGCACCCCGCGGGCAGGAGATCGACCGCAGGACGCCCTCGGGGCGGATCCTGCCCTACTGACGTAAGTCACTGGGGGTTCAGGCCGCCAGTGGATCCAGCAGCATCGGCTCGATCCTGCCCTCCAGCATGGCGCCGATGCCCTGTACGGCACACACGTCGGGCCGCTCGGCGATGTGCACCGGCATGCCGGTGGCCCGTCTGAGCATCTCGTCGAACCCGGGGATCAGCGCGGACCCCCCGACCATCGTCATCCCGACGTCGGCGAGGTCGGCCACCAGATCGGGCGGGCAGACCCGCAGCACCTTGCCGATGCCGTCCAGCACGGCCGTCAACGGCGTGTGGATGGCGTCCCGTACGGCCGCGGTGTCGACCCGCACGGACCGGGCGAGGCCGGTGGCCACGTCCCGCCCGTGGATCTCCGTGGTCGTCGGCCCCTGCGTGTTGAGACCGTTGCTGGACAGGGCGAGCTGCAACGGCCGCACGGACTGGCTCGGCAGCACCAGTTCGTGCTCGTGCCGCAGGAGTTGCACGATCGCGTGGTCGACGGCCTCCCCGCCCACGTTGATCCGCTCGGCGGTGACGATCGAGCCGAGCGAGAGGACGGCGACCTGGGTGGCGGCGGCCCCGCACACAACGATCATCATGCCCTGGGGCTGTTCCACCGGGAGCCCGCAGCCCACGGCGGCGGCGATGAGGGTGTCGACGAGCTCGACACGCCGGGCGCCCAGGCCGACCAGGGTCTCGATGGTCGCCCGCTGGGCCAGCGGATCGGCGTCGTGCGGGGTGCAGGCGGCGGCCCGGAGGCGGGTCTTGCGGCGCAGGGTGCGACGGACCTTGTCGCCGAGCAGATGGCGCAGCATGCGCTGGGCCATCTCGATGTCGACGACCGTGCCGCCGGAGACCGGCCGCACCACGCGGATGTAGCTCGGAGTCCGCCCCGTCATCCGCTCCGCGAACTCGCCCACCGCGATGAGCGCGCCGGTCCGGATGTTCACGGCAGCGACGGAGGGCTGGTCGACGACCAGACCGGCGCCCTTCACATACACCCGGGTGCGGGCCGCCCCCAGGTCGACGGCGAAGTGGCAGCGGCGCAACTGCTCCAGACTGACGGTCACGGCAGATCCTCCCGGGTGCGCAGGCCATGGGGGTGCCGCCGGGTGGCGGGCCTCTTCCTGCATCCTGCGCGGGCGGGGGGAAGGCGCGCCTTCTGGAGGGGGCCGGGCGGGGTGCCGCTGAATGGGGGGTTCAAAGGGGCCGGGCGGGGGGCACGGGCGGCGCGCCGCTCAGGATCCGGTGGTGGGACCGGCCGCGGGCGGGACGGCCGGCGACTGCGGCGGCTCCTCGCGTGGCGTGCTCGACGGGGCCGCTGCCCCCTGTCCCGACGACCAGCTGAGCCGGACGACCAGTTGCCCCTCGGCCGCACCCTTGGCGATCACCGCCCCGGCCTCCGCGCTCAGCTTCACCCCGAACTCCAGCTCCACGGAGTCGGGCCGCAACGCGCCCTCCCGGAAGACCCGCAGCGCGGACTGCGCCGCCGAGCGGACCGAGTCCAGGGCGCCCTCGAAGGTACGGGCGGTCCGGTCCGCCGCCCCGTTGCCGGGGCCTTCGCCGCGTGAGACGAGGCGGGTCCCGGTCGCGGGGTCCGCGGTCTCCACGACCACGATCGCGCCGTCCTCGGTCGTGAACTCCACCAGCTTGCCCATGGCTCCGCACGCTCCCCCGCGTTCTTGATCCACTGCCGGCTCCATTGTTCCCGAAGGCGACCGGCGATGTCCCCCGTTCCGCCGGTCGCGCCTGCCCTCGCTGGCGGGAACCCGCCGGGGCACCTTTCCGCCAGTTCCGCTCAACACCCCTGCCGCACAAGCCCCGTGACACTCTTCGCAGCACTCGACGCACCCGACGCACTCGACACGAGAAGAGGCGTGGATGACCAGAGGACCAGTCGGACGTGGGGCGACCCTCCTGTCGGCCGGGCTCGTGATCGCCCTGCTGCCGGCGGCCCCGGCGGCCGCACGACAACCCGTCGGCGCGGGCACCCGCCCCACCGGCGCAGGCACCACCGTCACCCTCGTCACCGGCGACAAGGTGACCGTCACCGACCTCGGGCAGGGGAAGCGGACGGTGACCGTCGCACGGCCGCCCGGCGCCACCGGGGCCGTGCGCACCCAGACCGCCGACGGCGACATCACCGTCGTACCGGACGAGGCGCTGCCGTATCTGCGGGCCGGCACCCTGGACCGGCGGCTGTTCGACGTCAGCGGGCTGATACGACAGGGGCTCGCCGACGGGAAGACGGACGAGCTGCCGCTGATCGTGACGTACGGCAAGGGCGCGCGGGCCGTCACCCCGCGCGGTGCCGAGCGGACGCGGTCGCTGGTCAGCCTGCGCGGGGCCGCCCTGGCCGCCGACAAGGGGCGGACCTTCTGGCGGTCGTTCACCGGGCACGGCGGCCTCGACAAGGTCTGGCTGGACGGGCGCGTCAAGGCCGACATGGCCGAGAGCAACGCACAGATCGGCACGCCGGCCGCCTGGGACGCCGGGCTGACCGGCAAGGGTGTCACCGTCGCCGTCCTCGACACCGGGGTGGACGCAGGCCATCCCGACCTCGCGGGCCGGGTCGGCGCCACCAAGAGCTTCGTCGACGGGCAGGAGGTCGCCGACCGCAACGGCCACGGCACGCACGTCACCTCCACCGTCGGCGGCAGCGGCGCCGCCTCGGACGGCAAGGAGAAGGGCGTCGCGCCCGGGGCCACGCTCGCGGTCGGGAAGGTGCTCAGCGACCAGGGGTCGGGCAGCGAGTCCCAGATCATCGCCGGCATGGAGTGGGCCGCGCGGGACGTACACGCCCGGATCGTCTCGATGAGCCTCGGCTCCACCGAGGCCAGTGACGGCACCGATCCCATGGCCCAGGCGGTGAACACCCTCTCCCGGGAGACCGGCGCCCTCTTCGTCGTCGCCGCCGGGAACACCGGCGCCCCCTCCTCCATCGGCTCGCCCGGCGCCGCCGACGCGGCCCTCACCGTCGGCGCCGTGGACGCGGACGACCGGGCCGCCTACTTCACCAGCGCCGGACCCCGGTACGGCGACAACGCCCTGAAGCCCGACATCTCCGCCCCCGGCGTAGACATCCTCGCCGCCCGCTCCCAACTCGCCGCAGGCAGCGGCTACTACACCTCCATGAGCGGTACGTCGATGGCGACCCCGCACATCGCCGGGGTCGCCGCCCTGCTCGCCGAGGAACACCCCGACTGGACCGGCGCCCGCCTCAAGGACGCGCTGATGTCGACGTCGAAGCGGCTCGACGAGTCCGCCTATGTGCTGGGGGCGGGCCGGGTCAGCGTGCCGGACGCGGTCGAGGCGGACGTCACCGCCACCGGCAGCGCCGACCTCGGCTTCTACAGCTGGCCGTACGACGCGAACAAGCCGGTCACCAGGACCGTCACCTACGCCAACTCATCCGGCGCGGACGTCGAGTTGTCGCTCTCCGTGCAAGGCGCACCCGACGGGGTCGCCACCCTCGCCGACACCACCCTCACCGTCCCCGCGCACGGCACCGCGTCGACGACGGTCACCGGCGACGGATCCAAGGCGCCGGTCGGCACCACCAGCGGGCAGATCGTGGCTGCCGTCGCCGGAACGCCGGTCGCCCACACCGTGATCGGGCTGGTCAAGGAGGAGGAGCGGTACACGCTCACCGTCCACGTCAAGGACCGGGACGGCACGCCCGCCCCCGCCGACCTCACCGTGCAGCGGCTCGCCGAGGGCGACGACCCCTTCCCCGCCCACGTCGGCGACTCCGGCACCCTGAAACTGCGGCTCCGGCCGGGCACGTACACCCTGGCCTCCTTCCTCGACGTGCGCGGCAGCCACGGCGCCGACTCGCTCGGCCTCGGCTTCCTCGCGGCACCCGAGACCATCCTCGACCGCGACCGCGAAGTCACCCTGGACGGACGCACGTTGCGCGAGGTGAAGGCCGCGGTGAAGCGGCGCACCGAGACCCGGCAACTGATCATGGAGTACGACCGGAAGGCGAACGGCGCCGATCTGTTCGGCGCGGTCATGGTGCCGATGACCTACGACGGCGTCTTCGCCGCCCCCACCGAGAAGGTCACCCAGGGCAGCTTCGAGTACCGGACCGTGTGGCGGCTCGGCAAGCCGCTCCTGGAGGTCGAGGGGATCGGCGAGGCCGTCGTCCAGCCCGGCGGCACGCTGATCGAGGGGCGTCGGCGACTGCCGCTGGTGGACGTCGGGGACGGACCCTTCACCGGAGTCGCGGGCAAGGCCGTGCTCGCCCACCTCGCCGACGGCGCCGACCCGGCCGCCCTCGCCCGGGCCGCCCAGGACGCGGGCGCCGAGGCCCTGTTCGTGACGGACGACGCGCCCGGACGGCTCATGGCCTGGTGGGGCACGGACGACAACGCCGACCGGCCGCTGCAGATCGCCACGGTGAACGCGGCCGACGCGGCACGGCTGCGGGCCGCCGGGACGGTGGACATGACCGGGACGCGCAACTCGCCCTACATGTACGACCTTTCCGAGGGCCACCGGGGCGCCGTCCCGGACCGGGACCTCACCTACCGGCCCTCCGGGCGCCAACTAGCCGCCCTGGACGTCAAGTTCCACGCGGTGCGGCCGATGAGCGGAGGCGAGTTCCGGTACTCGATCACCGACTCCTTCCCCATCGGACTCGGCTTCCAGGAGCGCGTCGACTACCCGGCCGAGCGCACCGACTACGTCTCCACCGGCCCCGGCCAGCTGTGGCACGAGTCCGTGGCGGTCGGCGACGGCACGCTGGAGGAACGCAGCGGGCTGGTGCGCTACACCGGCGGGTCACATCCCATGCTCAACTGGTTCCGGCCGGTCTGGCACCCGTGGCTGGGCACCGGGCTCGGCTGGGGGCAGCAGCGCGCCGGGAACCAGATCCAGCTCAACACCCCGGGCTGGGGCGACTCGGGGCCCGACCACACCGGGTTCGGCGACGTGTGGAGCGACGACACCGGGATGACCCAGTACACGGAGGTGTACCTGGACCGCACGCTGGTCGACCGGCGCAGGAGCTCCGGTGCGTACGTGTGGGACGCGCCCGCCGACGAGCACACCTACAAGGTCGTCACCGACACCACGCTGGACGCGGACCGCTGGGGCCTCGCCACCCGGGGCCACGCCGAGTGGACCTTCAGGTCGGCCGCCACCCCGGAGGACCGCTGGACCTACCTCCCGCTCATCAACCTCGCCTTCGACGTCGACACCGACCTCGCGGGCGACGTACGGGGCGGGAGCCGGGTCCCGATCGGACTGTCCGCGCAGTACGTGGCGAACGCGTCCGGCACCGGGACCCTCGGCGGCGGGCGGCTCGAAGTGTCGTACGACGACGGCACGACGTGGCAGACCGTACGGCTCACCGGCGGGGCGGCCTCCTGGCACGGGACGCTGACCGTGCCGGGCGCCGCCGAGCATGTGTCCCTGCGGGCCTCGGCCGGCGACGACCGGGGCGGCAAGGTGACGCAGGAGGTCATCCGGGCGGTGGGAGTGCGATAGCCCAAGGCCCGGATGGCCCAGGGCCGGCGTGGCTCACGGCTGGGGATGGTCCACGATGCCGCGGATCACCCCCAGCTCCACCAGGTCCTGCGGCCGGATGCGGAGCTGGTCGGCCGTCGCCTCCGTCTCCTCAGGGGGGCGCTTCAGGATGGCGGCCGCCAGTTCCGGGGCGATGACCGAGAAGTAGCTGTCCGGTGTGGCCCAGGTGTTGCCGGGCGCCGCCAGGGCCAGCGCGCCGCCCGAGCCGCCCTCGCCGATGACGAGCGTGGTGACCGGGGTACGGGCGGCGGCCACGGCCCCGAACACGTCCGCGATCGCCGCACCCGCCCCTTCCCGCTCCGCCTCGGCGTCGTTCGCCGCGCCCGGCGTGTCCACCAGGGTCAGCACCGGTATTCCGAGCCGGTCCGCCAGCCGGATCAGCCGGGCGGCGGTGCGGTATCCGGCGGGGCGGGTCTTCGTCCCGGTCTGGGCGGCGTAGGCGACGGTACGTCCGTCCCGCTCGCCGAAGCCGCACAGCATCCCGTCCGGGTCGGCGCCTCCGCAGCGGTCGCCGACGAGTGCGGCACGGCGGGTGAAGTAGGCGTCCAAGTAGGCCTGCGCCCGGGGGCGTTCGGGGGAGCGGGCGCGGAGGACGGCCTCCCAGCCGGTGGCCGGGAGGGGCGTGGAGCCGAGGGCGGACGGGGGCGGGGCCTCGGCCGCCGGTGTGGTCAGCAGCCGCAGCCACAGCCCCAGCGTCTCCCGCAGTTCCTCCGGCCGTACCACCGCGTCCGCCGAGCCCGCCGTCACCTGCGCCTCCGCCGTGTAGGCGGCGGGGTCGGCGTCCGGCGGGCGGACCCGGGAGCCCGCGAAGCCGACCTGGGCGCCGGGGAGGGCGAGGGTGATGTCGGCACCGGCGCCCAGGGTGGCCCAGCCGCCGCCCGTCGTCGGGTCGCGCAGCACGGCGATCTGGGGCAGGCCCGCCTCCCGGGTGAGCGCCGACTGGCGCGCCACACGCTGGAGTTGGGTCAGCGCGAGCATGCCCTCCTGCATCCGGCTGCCGCCGGTGGCGACCAGCGGGACGACCGGGAGGCGGTGTGCGCGGGCGTGGGTGTACGCCGCCTCCAGGCGGTCGCCGGTGCGCCGGCCCAGGGAGCCGCCGAGGAAGCCGAACTCGAAGGCGATCAGTACGGCGGGCGTGCCCTCGACGCGCGCGGTGCCGCAGACGACGGACTCCTCCTCGCCGGTGCGGCGGGCGGCGCGGGCGCGCGAGGCGTCGTACCCCTGCCAGGAGATCGGCCCGTCCGGCGCGGACCTCCCTTCCCGGTAAGGGAGTTCGGTGAAGGTGGAGGCGTCGCAGACCAGCGCGAGGACGTCGCGCGCCGACAGCCGTTCAGGCATCGCGCAGCTCCCGCTTCATGATCTTCCCCATGTCGTTGCGGGGGAGGACGTCCAGGTGATGGACGACACGCGGGCGCTTGTGCGGCGCCAGCCGGCGGGCCACATGGTCGGCCAACTCCTGGTCCGACGGCGGGGACTGGGGATCCGCCGGGACGATCCACGCCACGATCCGCTCGCCCAGATCCGCGTCCGGCTCCCCGGTGACGGCCGCCTCCCGCACCCCCGGATGCTCCAGGAGGGCGTTCTCGATCTCCCCGGCTCCGATCTTGTAACCGCCGCTCTTGATCAGGTCGGTGGCCTTGCGTCCGACGATGCGCACATAGCCGTCCGGCTCGCGTACCGCCATGTCGCCCGTCCGGAACCAGCCGTCCTCGGTGAAGGCGGCGGCGGTGGCGTCGGGCCGGTTGAGGTACTCGGTGAACAGGTTCGGGCCCCGCACCTGGATCTCGCCGACGGTCTCCCCGTCGTACGCCGCGACCGGCGTCCCGTCCTCCTCCACCAGCCGCAGCTCCACGCCCGGCAGCGGCACCCCGACCGTGCCCGCGCGCGGCTCGCCGTCGGCCCGCACGCTGGTGTTCATGAGCGTCTCCGTCATGCCGTACCGCTCGATCACCCGCTGCCCGGTCGCCGCCGTGATCCGCTCGTGGTCGTGCACGGGCAGCGCGGCCGAGCCGGAGACGAGCAGCCGGGCCCGGCCGAGCGCCTTGGCCAGCTCCGGGTCGCCGGGCAGGGCCTCGGCGATGCGGTGGTACATCGTCGGCACCCCGAACAGCATGGTGGCGCCGTCGTTCAGCTCCCGGGTCACGCCCTCGGTGCCGAAGCGGCCGAGGTGCCGCACGGATCCGCCGCGCCGGAGCGGGCCGAGCACGCCGAGCACCAGCCCATGCACATGGAACAGCGGCAGCCCGTGCACCAGGACGTCGTCGCCGGTCCACTGCCAGGCGTCGGCGAGCGCGTCCAGGGTCGTGGCGAGCGCCCGGCGGGGGATGACGGCGCCCTTGGGCGGGCCGGTGGTGCCGGAGGTGTAGACGATCAGCGCGGGGTCGCTTTCGGACGTATGGTCCTCGGGGACGGTGCCGGTGCCGTACGCGTCGACGTCGACACGCTCCAAGTCGGCCAGCGGCGCCGGGAGTTCGTCCCCCGGCGCGGCCAGCACCAACTCCGGTGCACTGTCGGAGAGGATGTGCGCGAGTTCCTTCTCCCCCGACTTGGGGTTGAGCGGCACCGCGGCCGCCCCGGCGAGCAGCACACCCACCACCCCGACGGCCGTCTCCAGCTCCGGGGTCGCCCACACGGCCACCCGGCCCACGCCATGAATCCGGGCGGCCACGGCCCCCGCGGCGGCACCCAGTTGCCCGTACGTCAGCGATCGTTCGCCGAACCGCAGGGCGGCTCGCTCGCCAGAACCGCCCACCAGGGCCGGAAAGAGGGAGGACACGCGGAGCACTCCTTGCCTGTCGGGACGCTGCAGAGGACGACAGCACCCTTCCTACACCAGGCACCGCGTCCCCACGACCGCGCTCAGATCCGAAGCGAGTCGCTCCGCTGAGCGCAGCACCGGATACTCCAGTCGGGTGAGCATCCCCGGGCGCCCTCCCCTGCCCGCCGCGCCGTGGGGTGCGGGTTCGATGCGGTCTACCGGTTGTGTGTGGCTGGTCGCGCAGTTCCCCGCGCCCCTTGGGTTGGGTGGCTCGGCCTGCACTGAAGGGTTCAGGCCGCCGCCTCCACCACGTCCGCCACCACGCAGCTCACGTTGTCCGGGCCGCCGGCCGTGTTTGCTTCGGTGATCAGGGTGTGTACCGCGGTGTCCGCGGTCGGGGCGGTGGACAGGAGGTGGGTGATCCGGGCGTCGGGTACGGCGCCGGACAGGCCGTCGGAGCAGAGGAGGTAGCGGTCGCCGGGCAGGGCGTCATGCAGTTTCAGGTCCGGGACGGCGGGGGTGCGACCCGAGAGTGCCTTGAGGAGCAGGGCGGGCTGTGGATGGGTGGTGGCCTCCTCCGGGGTCAGCCGGCCCTCGTCGATCATCGACTGGACGACCGTGTGGTCGTGGGTGATCCGGAACAGGCCGCCGTCGCGGAGTAGATACCCGCGGGAGTCGCCTATGTGGACCAGGGCCAGCCGGGACCCCGTCCACAGCAGGGCGGTCAGCGTGGTGCCGACGGTGTCGCTGCCGCCGGCCACGTCCCGGACCGCCTCGGTCGCGCCCCGCACTGCTTCCTCCAGCAGGTTGAGCACGCTGCCCGCTGGCAGCTCCTCGTTCTCCAGGAACTTCAGCGCCTCCACGGCGGCGCTGCTCGCGGGCGCCCCGGCGGGCCCGAACCCGTCGGCCACGGCGAGCAGCCGGGTGCCCGCGTAGGCCGTGTCCTGGTTGGCGGGCCGTACGCGCCCGGTGTCGGAGTGGGCGCAATAGCGCAGTTCCAGCATCGCGGTGTCCTTCCTCGGCTCTGCGGTCAGGTGGTCGACGAGGAACCCGGCCAGATCGCGGCGCACGGCCGTCTCCCGCTCGACCCGCGCCCAGTAGGCACGGATCTCCCGGGCGGCCGCCGCGGGCGGCAGCGCGCACACCTGCCGGATCGAGGCCAGCGGCATCCCCAGCCGCCGCAGCCACGCCACCAGCCGCGCCCGCTCCAACTGCTCCACCGCGTAGTAGCGGTACCCGGTGTCCGGGTCGACCCGCGTGGGCCGCAGCAGCTCCAGCTCGTCGTACAGCCTGAGCGCCTTCGGCGACAGCCGGCACGCCTTCGAGAAGGCCCCGATCGTCAGCAGCTCCATGCGCCGCCACCCCCGTACGTCCGCTCGTCGTTCCGCCACCGATGCTGGGGCCTCACCAAAGGTGAAGGTCAAACCCGTTGGATCGGTTGCGGCAGCGGTTGTTAGCCTGCGGCGCATGTCCCGTATCGCACTCGCCACCTATGACCCGGGCGACGAGCCCCACCATGACCGTGATCTGCCCGCGCTGGTGGCGGCCCTCACGGACGCCGGGGCCGGAGCCGAGGCGGTCGCCGTGCACTGGGACGATCTCGGCGTCGACTGGGGCGGGTTCGATCTTGTTGTCATCCGGTCGACCTGGGACTACAGCTGGCGCGCGCGTGAGTTCGTGGCGTGGGCGGAGCGGGTCGGGAAGGTGACGCGCCTTGCCAATCCGGCGGCCGTCGTGCGCTGGAACACGGACAAGCGGTACCTCGGCGACCTCGCGGCGGCCGGTGTGCCCGTCGTGCCGACCAGCTACCTCGCCCCCGGCGACGCCCCCGACCTGCCGGACGACCGCGAGTTCGTGGTCAAGCCCACCTTCGGCGCGGGCGCCCGGTTCGCCGCGCGCTACACCCCCGGCGAGCGGGACCGGGCCGTGGGGCATCTGGCGCGGATGCATGGTGAAGGGCTCACCGCGATGGTGCAGCCGTACGTCGAGGGCATAGACGTCAGCGGCGAGCGCGCCCTGCAGTTCTTCGGCGGCCGTCTGCTGCACGCCAGCCGCAAGCGCGCCGTCCTGTCACCCGGCGCCGCCTACGACGCGGACAAGGTGGCCCATCCCGACCTGGAGCCGTGGACCCCGACCCCGGCCGAACTCTCCGTCGCCGAGCGCGCCCTGGCCGCCGTACCGGACGCCCCCGAGCTGCTGTACGCGCGCGTGGACCTCGTCGACGGGGAGGACGGGGAACCCCGGGTCATGGAGCTGGAGCTCGTCGAGCCGAACCTGTTCCTCTTCCTGCACCCCGGCTCGGTGGACGAGGTTGTCGCCGGGATCCTCGCGGCGGCCGCTACTCGCCGACCGCCGTCCGCTGCAGCAGCCCCCAGGTGAACTCGGCGGACACCTCCCGCCGTACGCCCCGCGCGTCGGGCGCCGTGAACGCCAGACCCCAGCGGGTCGGCGCCGTGCCCTCCAGGGGGCGGGCGGGGGCGAAGGCGCGGGCCACCTCGTCGACCGTGCAGCACCAGGGGGTGAGGTCTTCGAGGGTGCGCAGGTCCGGGGCAGGGGCGCCGGGGGCGCGGACCAGCCATTCGTTCCAGACCGCGCCGTCGGGACCGACCAGCGCTTCGAAGCGCAGCGCGGGCCACAGGGGGAGCGGCCACTGCCAGACCCGGCACTCCAGGTCGCCGACGGTGCGCTTGGTCTCGTACTCGGGCGGGCCGAGAACCGAGCGGTAGCGCGATGCGGACGTACGGGTGCGCGGGGAGCGGACCATCGCCTGCCAACGCTTGTTGGCCTCCCGCATGTCCGCGATGGAGACCCCCAGCTCATGGCGGGCGTCCTCGACCAGTCCGGGGTTGTGATCGGCCATGCGGCGCAGCAGCACCAGCTGGAAGTCGAGCGCGGTGAAGGGGCTAGCGGGGCGCTTTCCGGAGGGCGGCATGGGGACCATCGTCGCCCATCGCGGTCGTACCCGGGCGGCGGCCGTCCGGGAGGAACAGCACCGAGTTGACGTAGCGCGGACCCCTGACCGCGCGGAAGGGCAGGACGCGGCGCAGCAGGCCTCGCGAGACGACGTGCGCGGTACCGGCCTGGTGGGCCTCCAGCGGGAAGGAGGCCAGTGGGATCCAGCTCGTCCCCGGCAGCACCCAGCCCTCGTAGCCCAGCAGCCGCAGATACGTCAGCACCGGCGCGATCGGCTGGATCCGTGACTCCAGTTCCACGAACAGCGCCGGGCGGTCGCGCGCGAGCAGGGCCGTGGCGCCGCGCAGCACCGCCAGCTCGCTGCCGTCCACGTCGATCTTGATGAAGCCGACGTCCCGCAGCCCCAGGTCGTCGAGCGTCACACAGGGCACTTCCAGGGCCCGGCCGTGGATGTCCCGGCGCAGCAGGGACGACACGCCCCGGTCGCCCGCGTCGTCCGGCGGCAGCCAGAGCCGGGCGATGCCGGGGCGGTCCGCGGCGGCGGCCTGGATCACCCGTACGTTCGCCGGGAACGCCGAGGCCAGCAGCCGGGCCAGATGGGGGACCGGTTCGACGGTGACCACCTGGCGTGCGTGTGCCGACAGCCGGCGCGTCCACGGGCCGTACCAGCCGCCCACGTCCACCGCCGTGCCGCAGCCGGCCGGGCAGAGTTCGCCCAGGCGCGCCAGCTCGGGTTCGAAGCGCGGGTAGAGCGCGCGGGCGGTGGCGGCGACGAGCCGGGTGGGGAGTCGGGGGGCCAGCCGGGCGGCCAGGGTCGGTCCGCTCACGGTGTCATCCGCCTCAGCAGCTCCTCGTGCTCGTCGTCCGACACCTGCTCCCCGGACGACGGCAGCAGCTGCGGGATGCCGTCCACGATCGGATAGCGGCGGCGCAGCCGCGGGTTGTAGAGGGCCTCCTCGGGCAGCAGGTGCAACGGCCCCTTGTCCAGCGGGCACGCAAGGATCCTCAGCAGCGGGTCGTCGGATTTCATGGGGGTGTCAACTCCTTGGCGCCGAGGGAGGGTTCGGGGGCTCGGTCGTGCTTCGGCATGGCCAGCAGCACGGTGACCGCGAGCGCCGTGCCCGCCAGCCGCAGGGCGAGCCGCAGCGGGTCGTGCGGCAGCGCCTCGCCGAAGGACAGCGTGCCGAGCACCGCGGTGAACAGGCAGGTCACCGTCGTGCACACCGGAACGATCAGGGAGGCCCGGCAGCGTTGCAGCGCCGCCTGGGACATGACGAGGCCGAACGCTCCCGTGAAGAGGAGGAGGTACGGGTAGGGGGAGCGCAGCAGTCCGGCCGGGCCGCTGGTCACATAGCCCGACACACCCTTGATGGCGAGCGAGCTGACCCCGTACAGCAGGCCCACCGCGACCCCGTACTCCACCCCCGTCGTGGGCAGCCGGTGCCGACGGCGGGCGCGGCGCTCGGTGGCCCGGTACAGCCACACGCCCGCGGCGAGCGAGGGCACGCACACGAGCAGCACCAGCGGGTACGGAGCGGCTCGGCTGACCGTGTCCGACCCCTCCCGCAGGGACAGTACGACCATGAGCAGCGCGGCCAGGATCGCGCCGAGCGCATACCGCTCCCGGCCGCTGGTCTCTTCGCCGAGCAGCCGTGCCGAGAGCAGCACGAGCAGCACGAGCCCGGACACGAAGATGCCCTGCGCCGCGGCGATCGGCAGCGTGCGGTAGACGACGAGCTGCGCGCCGAACCCGGCCGCGAGCGCCAGCGACCCGCCGATCCACAGCGGGCTGCCGAGCACCAGCCGCAGTAGCCGGGCGGGCCTGCGCACGGTCACCTCGGGCAGCGCGGACAGGGCCCGTTTCTCCAGCACGAACCCGGTGCTGTACAGGACGTTCGCCAGCAGGGCCGCGACCACTCCCCACCACATGGCCGCCCCTACGTCCGTCGCGCATGCAGCAGCAGGATCGAGGCGAGCGAGGGTCTGGCACAGGCCAGCCGGTCCAGCGGACGCAGCGGACGCGGTACGCCGTGGAAGGGGGCGCCGTGCACGCGGACGACCTCGAAGCCGGCTGCGGTCACGAACTCCCGCAGCGCGCGGGCCGTGTACAGCCGCAGGTGTCCGACGACCTCCTTGCCGGGGCGGCCGTGGATCGCGCGCAGGCTGACCTCGGAGAACACGGGCTGCACGCCGGCCAGCAGCAGAGCACGGTTGTACCAGGCGGCCAGGTTCGGCGTGGAGAGCATGAGGTGGCCTCCTGGGCGCAGCACGCGGCGGATCTCGTCCAGGGCCGCGTCGGGGTCGACGAGGTGCTCGATCACCTCGCTGAACAGCACGGCGTCGGCGCAGCCGGTCCGCAACGGCAGCCCGCTGCCGGTGAGTTCACCCCGGACGGCATACGGCAGCCGGGCGTGGGCGCGGCGCAGGGCGTCCTGGGACCAGTCGACGCCGACGATGCGGTGACCGGCGAGGAACGGTGCGGCGGTGGCGGCCGCGGTGCCGTCGCCGCAGCCGATGTCGAGGACCGTGCGTGCCCCCGCGCCGGCCGGGCCGAGGGCGGCGGCCAGCAGCCGGGCCTGGCGGATGCTGCGCGCGGCGCCGGAGGCGACCGGCACGGCGGGGTCCTCGTAGAAGTCGCGTAGCTCCCCGGGCAAGGTGGCGGTGGTCGTCACGGGGCGGTCACCTCCGTGGTGTGCAGATAGTGCTCGAACAGATCGCGCAGCTGGGCGCCGTCGGCGGGGCCGAGCAGGGAGCGGGACCAGCGCACGGAGAGGTGGAGGCGGCCCGCGGTGGACGCGGTGGTGAAGGTGAGGCCGCGCGGCATGCGCGCCGGTGCGGAGAACCAGACCGCGTCCGCGCGGCCCGCCTCCTCGCCGAAGTCCAGCGGGTAGGGGATGCGGCCGATGTTGCTGAGCAGGGTGGTCGACGTCCAGGGCGCGACGGCCCTGCGCAGCCCCCGGGTGAGCGCGGCGCGCACGGCCACCGGGGCCCAGGGGGCGGTCAGCAGGGCGGCGCCGTGGCCGAGTTGGGGCCGGGGCAGGGACTTGAGGAACCGGGTGCGGACGGCCGTGCGGCGCAGCAGCCCGGCCATGTCCGTCGCATCCAGTTCCTCGGGAGCGAAGGGGACCTCGACGAGCCGGGTGCCGTTTCCGATGGGCATGCCCGCGTCCCTGGGACGGTCGTCGACGGGCATGGTGATGCGGATCGGGCGGGGCCGGGCGCCGTGGTCCCGGTTCCAGTGGGCGATCAGCAGCGCGGTGGTGACCATGAGCTGGTCGTTCACCGTGTACGGGGAGCCCCCCGGGCGTTGCGGGAGCGGCAGTTCGGTCACGATCAGGCCGTTGCCGGGGGAGGGGGAGGAGCGGGAGGGGCCGGGGCTGCCGGGGGCCACACGGGCGGGCGGGGTCCAGTTGGACGGTACGGCCACGGACTCCCGCTCGGCGTCCGGCGTGCGGACGGGGGGTGCGGTGGGCGAGTTGTCCCGGCCGCCGTACAGCTCGGCCGCCGTGGCCACGACGCGCAGGCAGGCCGGGCCGTCCAGGGCGGTGTGGTTGACGGTGAGGATCAGCACGGTGCCGTCGACCTCGGACACGGCCTCCAGGCGGATCGGCGGGGCGGCGGAGAGCGGGGGAGCGCAGTCCAGGGCGCGCTGTCGGGCCTGCCTGCGGGCGTCCGGGTCCGGCGGCGGGAAACGGATCACCTCCACGTCCGGTTCCGCCGTCAGCTCCCACTCGTACCGGGCCCGGTACCAGGGCCGGGGGGCCTCCCGCATCAGGCTGCGCGGATGCCGGCGCAGCGCCTCTACGAAGGCCTTGCGCAGCCGCGCGGGATCCAGCCGGCCGGGCAGCTGGACCTCGATGTGCACGGTCTCCGGTTCCGCGTCCTGAAGACAGTGCCGGGCGACCTCGTCGACGACCGGGAACGGGACACGGGACGGGGGCCGCGTCGGACCGTCCGGCCGCTGCTGGAGCGCGGTCATGCGGGGGCACCTCCGTCGGGCTGTCCGGGGCCACGGGCGGAGACGGTCGGACCGGCGGCACTCGGCGGGGACTTCACCTCCGGTGGCGGCGACTTCTCCTCCGGTGTCGCGGGGGCGGGCCCCGGCGGCTGCGCGCCCAGGGGACTGGATCCACGTATCCGCTGCGGCAGTTGTGCGGTCGGTGCCTCCGCGTCCGGAGGTGTGCCACCCTCCTCCCCGGGCGGGATCTCCCGGACGCTCACCAGCCCCGCGAACAGCCCGATCAGCGCGAGCAGTTGGGCCGGGTGGCCGAAGGCGCCGTGCCCGGCGGCCACCGGTTCCCCGGCGCCGGTCGCCGCCGCGATCCCGGCCCCGGCGAGCGCCACGAGGGCGAGCGGCACCAGCAGCGCGTGCCGTCGACGGGCGAACAGTGCCAGGGGTGGCACCAGCAGGGCGAACCAGCCCGCGATCACCACGGCGACCAGCGTCAGCGCCACCGTGCCCAGCCACACGCCGGGCGCCGGAGACTCCGGCTGCGGCTCGTCCGGGTTGGGTGCGCGGCGCCGCCACACCACCAGGCCCAGCAGGGCCGCGAGCCCCACCGCACCACCGATCAGACCGGCCTCGTAGGCCGTCGCCGGTGCGTACGACAGCTTGACGTTGCCACCCGCCCCGGCCGGGACACGCCAGCCCTGCTGCCAGCCGTCGAGCCGGACAGGGGTCAGCTCCTTGCCGTTCAGGGTGGCCCGCCAGCCGTCGTTGTAGTTCTCGTACGTCGTCAGGTAGGTGGCCGCCCCCGAGCCGACCGTCACCTCGCGGCGGTCGCCCAGCCAGTCCCGTATCCGCAGCTCACGCCCCGGACCGGCGGCCTCGTTCACCGCCCCGCGGGTCAGCGTCACGTCCGTCAGGACCAGGGGACCGGTGTCCCCCGCCTCGACCCGGTGGCTGCCCGCGGTCAGCTCCAACGCCACATCCTCCGTGCCTTCCTGACAGGGCGTCACCTCCACCCGCCGGCGCTCCACCAGGTCCCGTACGGTCCCCTTCACCCTCGTCGGGTACAGCTCGCCGTCCACCGCCAGCACCGGGCCCTGCCCGCACGGCAGGGAGAACGTCCGGGTGGGGGCCGGCTGCCGGGTGCGGTAGCCGTCGAGCGCCGGGAGGTACGCCTCGGTGAGACCGACGGGGAGTTGCAGGTCCTCGTCGGCGACGGGGTTGTGCAGGGTCAGCGGCGCCGTCTTCGTGATCGTGATGTCGAGCCGGTCCGTGGTGATCGGGTCGAAGCGGACCATGCCGTTCTCGTCGACGCCCGCGGTCGTCGCACCCTCCGGGGAGCTGATGTCCACCTCGGTCGGGCGGGTCGACAGGCCGCCCGCGGGGGCGAGCACGATCTCGCCCACGGGCTGTTTGCCCTTCCAGCTCAGATGGATCGTGGCACGGTCGCCCGCGATCCACGCCGTAGTCAGGTCGCCGTCGGTGAGGTTGCGCGCGGACAGGCCCGCGCCCAGGGCCGCGGTGGAGTCCGCGGTCGCCGTGATCCGGTTCTTCTGGTCCGGCGCGACCCGGTACAGCAGCTTGTCGAGCGCCTCGCCCGGCACCGGCACCGCGCTCGCCGCCACCTGGTACGACCCCGCCGTCCCCGTGGCGAAGGCGCGGTGCAGCCCCGCCTCGGTGCCGGTCGCCGACAGCCCCGTCGGGTCGGCCGCGCGGTGCAGCGAGACGACCTCGGCCGCAGCGTCGGAGCCGTCGGCGTCGGTGGGCAGCCGCAGCATCCGGGTCACCTGGACGTGGGGCAGGGCGATCTCGGCGAAGCCCGCGCCGGTCAGGCCGGAGCGCCGGGCCACCGAGTCGACGATCGTCAGCTTCATCCAACGCGTCGCGCCGGCCGGGGCCTTGACGTTCTGCGTCATGCCGTCGGGCCGCAGGAAGCTGGTCACCGAGCCCTTCTCCGTCGTCACCCGCACCCGGGTCGCGGCCGCCCGCACGCTCTGCTGCGGCAACGGCGTCACCTTCACGGACGACGGCATGTCGTACGACTCGTCGAAGCCGATGCGCAGCCACTGCCCCTTCGCCGAGCCGGGCGCGCCCTCCGCCCAGGCCGTGGCCGGGTCGCCGTCGAAGGCGTTCACAGGGTCGTACTGCGGGAGGTGGAAGAGCCAGTTGCCGTACGACGACGCCGTCACCGAGCGGGCGCCGCGCAGTCGGGCCACGGTCTGGTGGCCGATGCCGTCGGTGGGCAGGATCTGGCGCGGCTTGTCACCCGCGTCCTGCACGGCGTCCGGCGCGTTGCGTTCGTCGCGGGTGTACGTGTACGAGGTGTTGGCGTCGACCAGACCGAACCGGGTGTCCGCCCGGCGCAGCCCGTCGCCGACCACCTGGAGGCCGGGCGAGCCGACCCCCGGGTGGTTGTCGCCGGTGAGCACGGTGGCCCGGTCGCGCAGCCGGGCGGCGAGCGGCAGCAGCGCCTCGGGGCCGCCGGAGACGACGGCCGTGTCCGCGGCCGACAGCAGCCGGGCCTGGCCGGGCCGCGGCACGTCCTGGTCCACCGGCTCGTAGATCTCCACCGCCCGCTGCCTCGGGTACAGCCCCTCCACCTGGAGCGGGGTGCCGTGGGCGATCCGGCCGCCGGTCATCACCGGCCCGTAGCCGGTCACCCGCCGGTACCCGGACTGCTCCAGGGTGCGCTTGACCGTGGTCGTCGGGACGTAACCGATCTGGTCGGGGTCCAGGTCGTTGCGGACGACCACGTAGTAGATCCCGGCACGGCTCAAGTAGTCGGCCAGGCCCGGGACTTCGCCGCCGCTCAGCAGCGCCTGCTCGACCGCGTCCATCGCCCGCCGGTTGCCCGGGGTGCCGAAGGGCACGAAGTCCCGCTGCGCCCAGCGGCTGTCGGCCAGCACGTCCAGGGGGTGGTCGACGGGGGAGCCCCAGGTGTAGAGGCCGTGCGCGGTGGCCGGGACGACCAGGGCGCGGGAGTCGGGGGAGTACTTCTTCAGCCAGTCGGCCGTGGTCTGCCAGTACTTGGGCAGTTGCTGGAACGAACCGGGGTTCAGGATCGACCCGTTGAGATACGGCCACAGCAGCCCCGGCAGCACCAGGACCGCCGCGACCAGCGGGGCGAAGCGGCGCCCGCGCACCGGGCGGGCCCCGCGCGGCTCGGCGGCCACGCCCACCAGATGGGCCAGCCCGAGCACGAGCGCCAGCGCCATGCCCGCCTGGAACTTGTAGATGTTGCGGAACGGCACCAGCGGGCCGTTCAGCCAGTCCTGTACGACCCCGTGGAAGGGCGCCCCGAACGCGCCGCCGTACCCGGCGAGCGTGATCAGCGCGGTGCTGAGCACCGTCAGCACCAGCCAGCGCCGCTCCGGCAGGTCGCGCCGGGCCAGCCCGGCCAGCCCGAGCCCGGCGGCGAGCGCCGAGCAGACGATCACGACGACCGAGGAGGCCACGGCCCAGCCCGCGGGCAGCCAGGCCTCGCCGAGATGCAGATAGGCGACCCAGTTCCCGCCGCCGCGCAGCGCCTCCGTGGCCGACATGGTCGCCGTCGTCGTCTGGGAAGTCTCCACATAGGGAAGGAAGTTCTCCCCGTAGACGCCGAGCAGCAGCAGCGGGATCCACCACCAGGCCGTTGCCACGAGCACTCCGGGCACCCACCAGGAGATCAGCTTGCGCTGCCGTGGTCCGGGCGGGCGGGAGAGCAGATACAGCCCGGCAGGCAGCAGGGAGGCCAGGGTCGCGGCCGCGTTGACGCCGCCCATGAACGGCACGACCAGTGCCGAGCGCAGGGCCGCGACCCGGGCGGTGTACCGCTCGTCTGCCAGCGGCAGCAGCACCCACGGCAGGAAGGCGCCGGGCAGCGCGGCCGCCGAGGTGGAGCCGACGACCACGGTGAACACCGGCCACAGCGCATAGGCCACCGCCCCGAGCAGCCGGGACGCGGAGGTCCCGACGCGCAGCCGCTCGGCCAGCCGCAGCGCACCCCAGAACGCCACCGACACGATCAGCGACAGCCACAGCCGCTCCGCGAGCCACACGGGCAGGGACACGGCGTGGCACAGCCAGTAGAAGGGCAGCATCGGCCACAGATAGCCGGCGTACTGGTCCTGGATCCCACCGAAGGATCCCTGGTCGTGCCACAACTGCCCGAGATCCGACAGGAACCGGCCCGGGGCGACGGTGACACCCAGTTTGGTGTCGAAGGTCTGCCGCCCCGGGTGCACCGCGAGCAGCAGTACCAACACCACGGCCCAGAACCCCAGCAGCCAGCGCCGCGACCGCGGGCCCTCCGGCGGGCCCGAGGTGGCCGCGGTGGTGGGGACGGCTGCCGGGGGAGGAGCCTGGACCGTGGTTGTCATGGGGGACACCGCCGGAGGATGAGGAGGAGGTTCCAGGTGGCCAGTTCACGGATGCCGGGCGCCTTCACGACGGTTTCCGCGAGGAACGGCCAGTAGCGGGAGCGCGCCGAGACGACCGTGACGTCGTCGCGGGCGCGCACCTGCCGCAGGGTGGCTCCGATGTGCACGGCGAACAGGTTCTCGCCCAGGGTGTGCTTGGCCGGCCGTCCGGTACGGCGGCGGTAGCGGGCGCGGGCCCGTTCGGCGCCGAGATAGTGCCAGGGCGCCCACTCGTGACCGCCCCACGGGGAGAGCCAGTTGGTGAAGGACACATAGATCAGCCCGCCGGGCCGGGTGACCCGCGCCAGTTCGCTGAGGAACGTCTGCGGATCCGCCACGTGTTCGAGGACGTTGGACGAGAACGTGACGTCGGCGACCCCGTCGGACAGCGGCAGCAGATAGCCGTCGGCGATCACCGTCCCGGCGGGCGGCCGCTCGCCCAGCTCGGTCACGTCCGGCTCGAACAGATGGGCCTGGGCGCCCCGGCGCCGGAACTCCTCGGTGAAGTACCCGCCGCCCCCGCCGACGTCCACGACGATCCGCCCGGCCACCGGCCCGTCGTAGGCCTCGACCTGGTCGGCGGCGTCCCGGGCGAGCAGGGAGTAACAGGCCTCGGGATCGTCCTGCTCATGCCGGAAGGCACGGAAGAGGGCCAGGGAGCGGCGTATCGAGGGGTCCTTGAGACCCGTGCCGGTCATGGCTCCCAGCTCCGCACCGCCTCCGTCGCCACGGCGCCGAACTGCCGTACCGTGCCGTGCCAGCGGTAGCGCGCCGCCCGGTCGCGGGCCGCCTTGCCCATCAGCTCGCGGCGGTGCGCGGACAGCGCAAGCGTGCACCAGGCCGCCGCGAACGACGATTCGCCGCGCGCCAGCACTCCGGTCTCGCCGTCCACCACGGAGTCCCTGAGGCCGGGCACGTCGAAGGCGACCGCCGGTGTCTCGCGTGCCGCCGCCTCGGTCACCACCAGGCCCCAGCCCTCGACGGCCGAGGGGTGCACCAGCAGCCAGGCAGCGCACAGCAGCCGGTGCTTCTCGGCCTCCGAGACATGCCCGGTGAACTCCACGCCGGGTCCGCCGAGTCGTTCCAGCCGTTCGCGTTCCGGACCGTCGCCGACGATCAGCAGCCGGCCGCCGGTGACCGGCCGTACCCGCTCCCAGAGTCTGAGCAGCAGGTCGATCCGCTTGTACTCGACCAGCCGCCCCACCGCCACGAACAGCGGTTCGGCAGAGCGGTCGGCCCGCGGACCGGGCTCTTCCACGCCGTTGTGGACGATCCGGATGCGGTCCCGTTGCACCCCGATCGCGCGCAGGGCGTGCGCAGTCGACGGGGAGACGGCGACCATCAGACTCCGCTGCTGCGCACCGGTCAGCGCCCAGTGCTCCAGTCTTCGGCCGATCCGCGCGGCGGGCGCCAGCGGTCCGCTCAGCCGCATCCGCCACAGGTCGGTGTGGACGTGATTGACCAGGCACAGGGTGGGTCCGTGGTGCCACAGGGGCGCGAAGTAGGGCATGCCGTTGCACACCTCGACCAGCAGGTCGCAGTCGCCGACCTGGCGGGCGAAGGCCGAGCGGGCGCGCAGGTAGTGGGCGTAGGTGCCGCCCGCGGACACGACCCGGTAGTCCCGGAAGGCGGCGGGGCCGCCGCACAGGAGGGTGACCTGGTGGCCGAGACGGGTCAGTCCGTCCGCGAGCCGGTCGACGAGCAGTTCGGAGCCGCCGGCGGAGGGGTTGCCGAGGTCCCGGTGGGCGAGGAAGACGATCCGGCGCGGATGTGGGGGGAGCGCCGGGAGGTGCCGCGTGCCCTGGGGGAACGCGGCGCGCATCGAGGACGGCACGTGCTGGGGCATGGGTGCTCCAACTCGTCTCAGGGTGCGGAACTCACGGTGGGGGGCGATTCTGTGGATGGACTGTGCTCGGGGTGGGGTGGACAGTTTTCGCCCAGCCGTTCCCCACGGCTACTCACCGGGATGACAATTTCGGGCCCTATTAGAGCTGACGTCACGTCACATCGTGAGCGGGGGCTGTGATATAGCGTCTGTTTCAGGACGTTTCCGTCCTCGTGCCACCAAAACAGCCCCTGCTGCCGCGAGGACGAATCCGGCCACACCGGCACCGAGCGGCAGGGTTTGCCCCACCATGCGCAGTTGGCCGCTCTCCTTCTTCGCCAGGCTCACCTGTTCCTTCTGCGTCCCGGTGGTGAACCCGATCTTCCGGCTGTCCAGCAGCACCACCGCGTCCTTCCTCGACCCCGGGGCGCGCAGCGTCCGCCGCGGCCCGACCTGGGCGTAGATCACCCGGCCGGTGCGCCGGTCGGCGATCAGCTCGATGCCGTGGTTGGCGTACCACTCCTCGGCCTGCACCTGCGGACGCTTCGGCAGCCCGACGGTGCTCCCGGGCACCAGCCGGGTGCCGATCTTCGTGGGGGCCACCGTCCCGGTGAACCGGTAACCGCGGTAGCCCTGCACCTTCTTGGTGCCCGCGTAGTGCAGGGTCACCGTGGAGCCGAGGGAGTTGTCCCACCACTGGTAGGAGTGTTTGCGCAGGTCGAAGGGGAACTTCAGATAGGCGTCGCCCTCGAAGTAGGGGTTCTCCTGGCAGCAGTGCACGGGCTTGTTGGTGGAGCGGTCGGTGACCCAGCGGTTCAGGAAGAACTCCAGCGCGTCGTGCGGATCGGCGGCCGGCAGGGTCCGGTCCGTGTCGACGGTCGTCGTCACGTCCCACACCGCCCGCCCACTGCGCTCGCTGTCCTCGACGTCCCCGCGCACCACCTGGGTGATCGTGATCCGCCGGTCGGTCACGGTCCTGACCTGCCCGGTGTCGAAATAGCTGCCCTTGCCGGTGTAGACGGCGGTGGTGTCGATGTCGATCGGATTCACGGCGGCACGCGGCTCGACGTACCACGCCAGCAGGGGCGCCAGCACCAGCAGGAACGTGCCGAGACCCAGGGTGATCAGGGAAAAGGGTGAGGCTTTACGGCGCATCCGGCACTCCAGGTCCGAGAAGGAACAGTGCGCGTGCGAGTTGACCCACCCCTCTGGGCCGGGAACCGTAGGCGCCCCTTGACTCGGTGTCAATGACTGTCGACACTGGGCCGGACAGGCAGGGGTGGGACGCCGGATGGGGACCGACTCCGGGAAATGTTCCCGGGGCCGACTCGGACAGAGAGGCTGACCCTGCGATGTCCAGACTGCTCGCCGCCGCGCTCACCGTCGTGGCCGCCGCCGCCCTCGCCGTGGGTGCCGCGCTCGGTGTCGTAGCGCTGCTCGACGCCCGGCCCGACCAGCCGAACACCCCCTTGATCAGCTACGAGCAAGCCGGCCAGGGGAGTTGACCCCCGTGACCCGGAGCGGCGCGCCGGAGACGAACCGGAGGATGCCGCCCGCCGTGTCCGCCCGCTCGGCCTGGCACGACGTGCCCCGCCTCCAGGTCCGGCAGTTCGCCGCGCTCGCCATGGCCGAGGCGCCCGCGCTGGCCGAGGAGATCCTGGGCGAGATCCGCCGCGAGTACCCCGGCCTGCCCGTCGTGCTCGACGAGAGCGGTGAGCCGATGGCGCTGATCGGCATCCGCCGGGCCATCGAGGTCTTCGTCCAGCACCTGGAGAGCTCCGAGGGCCGCCCGACCGTACCGCCCGGCGTGTTCCAGGAGTTCGGCCGGGGCGAGGGCCTGGGCGGCCGCAGCCTCGACTCCCTCCAGGCGATCTACCGCCTGGGAGTACGGCTGGCCTGGCGCCGCTTCGCCGAGATCGGCCAGCGCCTCGACATCCCGCCACCGGCCATGTACGAACTGGTCGACGCGGGTTACGAGTATCTGGACGGCTTGGTCGACCAGTCGGTGCGCGGCTATGCCGAGGCCGCCGCCCGCCAGGCCGGGGAACGGCTGCGCCTGCAGCGCCGGCTGATGGAACTGCTCCTCGCCGAGCGCCACCGGGGCGACCCGGCCGACGCGCTGGCCGAACGGGCCGCCCGGATCGGCTGGCCGCTGCCCGGAAAGGTCGCGGTGGGGGTGCTGCTGCGCCCGGCGCGGGAGGCGATGGCCCCGGCGGTGGGGCAGGGGGTGCTGCTCGACATGGAGTACGAGCAGCCGCGGATGGTCGTCCCCGACCCCGATGCCGGGGGCCGCCCCGAGCTGCTGCACCGGGCGCTGACCGGCTGGGCGGGGGCGATCGGCCCGCCGGTGCCGCTGCCCGACGCCGGCAAGTCGCTGCGCTGGGCCGAGGCCGCCGTACACCTGATGGAGCGGGGGCTGCTTCCGGCCGGAGAGGTGCTGCACTGCACCGAGCACACGGAGGCCCTGGTGCTGCTGCAGCCCGAGGAGCTGATCGACGACCTGGCCCTGCGCTGCCTGGCACCGCTGGCGCACTGCGGGCCGACGCATGGGAGAAGGCTTGCGGAAACGTTACTGGCGTGGCTGGAGACGCGGGGAGGCGCCCCGGAGGTGGCCGCGCGTCTCGGCGTCCATCCACAGACCGTCCGCTACCGCCTGCGGCAGATCCGTGAGCTGTGGGGCGACGGGATCGACGACCCGGACCGCCGCTTCGAGCTGGAGCTGGTGCTGCGCGCCCAGCGGTTGCGCGGAGAGCTGGGCGATCCGAGGGCGCACCGGTAGTGGCGCGGGGCCGTGGCCGAACGCACAATCATCACCCGCGTACAGAACCATTGCCCGTACAACCCACCATGACTAGCCTGTGTTCGTTCGTCATGCCGATCGTCTGTTGAAATTTCGAACACAGACGCTTAGACCCAAGGGAGGGGGCCGGACGTGGGACGCCTCGTACCTGCCGTGACCCGGGCTCTCGACATTCTTGAGCTCTTCCTCGACGGGGACGGGACGCTCTCCGCCCCCGACATCGTGCGCAAGCTACAGCTGCCGCGCACCACCGTGCACGAACTGGTCACCACGCTCGCCGCCCGGTCGTACATCGTGCCCGTACCGGGCCAGCCCGGACGGTACCGGCTCGGTGTGCGCCCGTACCAGCTCGGCAGCCGCTACGCCGAGCAGCTCGACCTCGCCGCCGAGGGCCAGCAGGTGGCCCGGTCCGTCGCCGAGACCTGCGACGAGACGGTCCATGTGGCGATCCTGGAGGGCACCGACGTCATCTACATCGCCAAGGTCGACTCCACGCACGCGGTGCGCATGGTGTCGGCGGCCGGCCGCCGGCTGCCCGCCCACTGCACCTCGGTCGGCAAGATGCTGCTGGCCTCGCTGCCCGAGCCGGAGCTGGCCTCGCGCATCCCGGACGACGCCGAGCTGGCCGCGATGACCCCCAACAGCATCACCGACCCGGGAGTCCTGCGCGAGGCCCTGGCGGAGATCCGGCAGCGCGGCATCGCGGTCGAGAGCCGCGAGTCCAACCCGGACGTGAGCTGCGTGGCCGCACCGGTGCGGGACCGCACGGGCCAGGTGGTCGCCGCCCTGTCCATCTCCGTCCCCATGATCCGCTGGAGCGACGAACGTCGCGGCGAGCTGGAGCAGCTCGCCGCCAAGGGCGCGGCCGAGCTGTCGGAGCGCCTCGGCCACCGGGGCGCCGCATGACGGCGTACGAGGTGGCGGTGGCCGCACACGCGACGCTCGGCGAGGGCCCGACCTGGGATCCGGCGGCGGGGCGGCTGCTCTGGGTGGACGTCCTGGGCTCACGGGTCCACACCTACGACCCGTCGATCGGCCGCCGTACGGTCCGTACGACGCACCAGCACGTCGGCGCCGCCAAGCCCAGGGCGGGCGGCGGCCTGGTCCTGAACCTCAGGGACGGCGTGGGCCTCCTGGACCCGGACGACACCTTCCGCTGGCTGCACCACGAGCCCGTCCCCGGCCGCCGCGCGAACGACGCCGCGGTCGCCCCGGACGGCTCGCTGTGGGCGGGCACGATGCGCTACGACGAGGCGCCCGGGGGCGGCACGCTCTTCCGGATCACCGGCGACGGCTCGGCCGGGACGGTCCTCGACGACGTGGCGGTCAGCAACGGCACCGGGTGGAGCCCCGACGGCCGCCTGATGTACTACGTCGACTCGCCCACGCGGCGGATCGACGTCTTCCACCACGAGGACGGACGGGCCGTGGACCGGCGCCGGCTGGCGGAGATCGAGGACGGCGCGGGCTTCCCCGACGGGCTGACGGTCGACGCCGACGGCTGTGTGTGGGTGGCGCTCTGGGACGGCGGCTCGGTGCGCCGGTACACCCCGGACGGCGAGCTGGACCGCGTGATCGAACTGCCGACCCCGCGGGTCACGGCGTGCGCCTTCGGGGGCCCGGAACTGACGGACCTGTACATCACCACGGCACGGGTGGGACTGACGGCACCGCATCCGGTGGCCGGGTCGCTCCTGGTGGTCCCGGGAGCGGGCAGGGGCCTGCCCCAGCCGGCGTTCGCGGGCTGACCGCCCCCGGACTCACAACAGCCCGCCCGCCTTCCGCTCCTCGGCGGTCAGCGGCGGCCCGCTCAGCTGCGGCTTGAGCGGGCCGATCGCCGCCGCCAGGAGCACGTCGGGGGCGAGCAGCACCTCGGCGCCCCGCTCCAGGGACGTCACGTCGGTGACCCTGCGGGCGACCCGGCCGTTACCAGTGGCCGTGAGCATGAGCCGGTCGACGTACGCGGCCACGAGCCGGTCCCTGAGCGTGGGGCCGTTCTCCGTCGCCCCCGGGTAGAACACGTCCTGGCCTATCGCCAGGTCCCAGGCGGCCCGGACCGGTCGGGCCACCGCCTTCTGGACACGGCGCGACAGCCCCGGCGCGGCCCACCCCTGACGCCGTATCACGTCCCGCATGATCCGCACGCTCTGGGCGGCCGCCGCCAGGCCCTGCCCGTAGATCGGGTTGAACGCGGCGAGCGCGTCGCCGACGACGGCGAAGTTCTCGGGCCAGGCCGGCATCCGCTCGTAGAAGTGACGGCGGTTGACGGTGGCGCGGGTGACCGACACGTCGGACTGCGGTTCCGCGTTGCCGAGGAGTTCGCCGATCACCGGGTGCGGCAGCGCGCGGGCGAAGGGGAGGAAGTCGTCGTTCCCCGCGGACGGTTCGCCGCCGCGGGTGCCGGACAGGGTGGCGATCCACCGGCCGTTCTCGATGGGCACCAGCCAGCCCGACCGGCCCGGGACCCCGGCGCGCGGGTCGGCCTGCACATTGACGACCGGGAAGCCGTCCCGGGCCTGGTCGGGGGCGAGGAAGAGGCGGCTCGCGTACACCAGCCCGGAGTCCACCTCGCGCCGCTCCGGGGCGGGCAGCCCGAGCGCGGCCAGCCACCGGGGTGTCCCGGAGCCGCGCCCGGTGGCATCCACGACCAGGGCGGCGGCGAGGGTGCGCTCCTCGTCGTCAGGCGTCCGGATCCGTACGCCGGTGACCTCCAGGTCCGTCCCGGTGAGCCCCAGCACCTCGGCTCCGCCGAGGAGTTCGATCCGCTCGTCGGCGAGGACCTTCGCGCGGATCGTGGCGTCCAGCAGGTCGCGGCCGGCCAGGATCACATGGTGGGACTCCGGCCAGCGGCGGAACCAGCCCTGCGAGGACAGGGCGACCACTTCCGTGGTGACCGGCAGCCGGTGGGCGCCCGCGCCCCGCAGCGCCTCGGTGATGCCCGGCAGCAGGTCCTCCACGGCCCGTACGCCGCCCGACCACAGCATGTGGGCGTGTCGCGCCTGCGGCAGCCCGCGGCGCGGCTCGGGCCCCTCGGGCAGGACGTCGCGGTCGACGACCACGACACGGTCGGCGAAGCCGGCCAGGGCCCGCGCCGCGAGCATGCCGGTATGGGATCCCCCCAGCACGACGGCGGTTCTGGCGGCGGGGGTGGGGCGTTCACTCATGCGCGGGCACTCTCTGCCGGGGCGGTCGCCCGGGCGCGCACCGCCTCGATGTCGTCGGGGTGACTCAGGGCCCGGGACACGGCCTGGATCTTCTGGAGCAGATAGGTGGTGTCCGGGCCGGACGAGGCGGCGGTGCCGTCGGTCTCCGCCGAGCGCCTGCGGGTCTCGACGGCGTCCAGGATCGTCACGGCGGCGGCGAGTGCCTCCGCCCGGCCGGGCTCGGCGCCGAGGGCGCGGGCGGCCTCGTACGACCGGGTGCGCAGGCCCTCGTCGAGGTGCCGGGAGAGCTGGAGGAGCGCGTCGCGGATGAACGTCTCGCGGCGGATGAGGCGCAGTTCCCCGGTGGCGCGGGGAGTGAAGGGCTCGCGGTTGCCGGTGACGGTCCGCATCAGCTGGTAGAGGGGCCGCAGTTGCCAGTGGCTGAGGCGCACGTGCCAGCGCTCGGCCAGGTACTGCCCCGCGTGCGGGATGATGAAGCCCACGGCGACCAGGGTGGCGGAGACACAGGCGGCCGACGGTGCCAGATACGTGCTCAGCCAGTCCAGGTCGTGGCCGGTCCAGCGGGCGACGACGGCGGTGAGCTTGGACGCGTCGAAGAGCAGGTTCGTCGCGTAGCCGACGCCCAGGAACCTGAGCCCCCAGCGCAGCCAGGCGTCGAGGCCGTCGGTGCGGATCCAGTTCCAGATCAGCCGGGCGGTGATCGTGCAGGCCACGGTGTGCGCGATCAGATAGAGGAGGATCTCCTCGCGCATGAACGGCGTGTTGGCGTAGTAGGTGTCCAGGTCCTGGAGGCGTTCCACGGGGACGTCCGCGAGCGCGAACAGCACCCACAGGGCGACCACCACACCGGCGTAGAGGGAGACGACCCACCGGGTCGCGCGACGGGTCGCGGCCGAGCGGTCGGAGATGCCGTTGCGCCAGGCGATGATCAGCAGCAGCCAGGACGCGCAGAGCGCGGTCAGCAGCGAATACACCCAGGGCGCCGAGATGTTCGGCACCCCGGCGACCCGGTTGGTCCAGGAGATGGTCTTCGGGGCCGCGAACACGAACACCGCGCAGGCGAACAGCAGCAGTCCGCCGACGGCGCGCAGCAGTGGGTCGCGCCACATCTTGATGATGCTGGGCAGTTTGATGGCCAGCGCGACGGTGAGGACCACCGTCGGCAGCCAGAAGGAGATGTACAGACCGCGGGACAGGTCGGGCCCCGGCAGGCCGAAGGCGTTCGTCACCGCGCCGCACCTCCGCGGTAGCCCATGGAGCGCTGGACCGGGTCGAGGCGCGCGTGGGCCCCCCGCCCGGACAGCAGGGGCCGGAAGGCCGCGGCGAGCCGGTGCCCGAAGTCGTCGGCCGCGGCCTCGTCGGCCTCGCGCGAGCCGTTGCGGGCGGCGACGGTCAGGGCGACGTCGTCCAGGCCCGCCAGCGCGTGGACGGTGGCCGCGCCGACGCCGTGATGGTGCCGGTGCCCCGCGTGCAGGTGCCACAACTCATGTCCGAGTATGACGAGTTGCTGCAGGGCCTCGGCCCGTTCCTCCACGATGACCAGGTCGAAGTCCTGGAACTCCACCCACAGACCGGTGACTTCGATCTCGTCGGGGAAGCGTTCGAAGCGCAGCTCGACCGGCCGTCCGGCTCGCCGCTCGCCCATGGCCGCGCACAGTGCCCGGCACAACTCGCGTACATCGGCGGGGGGATGGGGTCTTGCACGCACCGCACGGGCGAGGTCGGCGGCGAGTCCGCGCTTGCCCGATGCGGGACGGGTGCGCCACAGCCTCGCGGCGATCCGGGCAGCCCGCTGCCGCGCGCCCGCGATGTCCATCGCTCCCCCTTCTCACCGCCGGTCGACGGCTTGTCCGAGATTACGCGCCCGGACGTGTTCGCGTCATGCGATCCGACGACCGTGGTTCAACCGGAAATGATCACTTCGGTGGCGGGAGCCGCCCGAAAGTCACGCCGGCCCCATTGACGCGCCAACGCCCGGATCTTACGGTCCGGTTCGAGGTTGCGAGCATAAGTCGAGATGTCGAACAACAGGGCAGGGAAACGGACTCCATGAGCAAGCGCAGCACCGCCCGCTTCACCCTCGACCCGGCCTTCACGGTCGGAGAGGTCGACCCCCGTCTCTTCGGATCCTTCGTCGAACACCTCGGCCGTTGTGTCTACACCGGCATCTTCGAACCCGGCCACCCCAGCGCCGACGCCGCCGGCCTGCGCACGGACGTGCTGGAGCTGATCCGCGAACTCGGTGTCACCACCGTCCGCTACCCCGGCGGCAACTTCGTCTCCGGCTACAAGTGGGAGGACTCCGTCGGCCCCGTCGAGGACCGCCCCTGCAGGCTCGACCTCGCCTGGCACTCCACGGAGACCAACCGCTTCGGCCTCTCCGAGTACATCGCCTTCCTCCGGAAGATCGGCCCCGGAGCCGAGCCCATGCTGGCCCTCAACCTCGGCACCCGCGGCGTCGCCGAGGCGGTGGAACTCCAGGAGTACGCCAACCACCCCTCCGGCACCGCTCTGTCCGACCTGCGCGCCGCCCACGGCGACAAGGACCCCTTCGGCATCCGGCTGTGGTGCCTGGGCAATGAGATGGACGGCCCCTGGCAGACCGGCCACAAGACCGCCCGGGAGTACGGCCGTCTCGCCGCCGAGACCGCCCGCGCCATGCGGCAGCTCGACCCGGACGTCGAACTCGTCGCCTGCGGCTCCTCCAACCAGTCCATGCCCGCCTTCGCCGAGTGGGAGGCAACCGTCCTGGCGGAGGCCTACGACGTCGTCGACCACATCTCCCTGCACGCCTACTACGAGCCCGTCGACGGCGACCTCGACTCCTTCCTCGCCTCCGCCGTCGACATGGAGTCCTTCATCGAGAACGTCGTCGCCACCTGCGACCACATCGGCGCCCGGCTCAAGTCCCGCAAGAGGATCAGCCTCTCCTTCGACGAGTGGAACGTCTGGTACCTGTCCCGCTGGGAGGCGCACGCCAAGGCGCAGGACCCCGCGGACTGGCCCAAGGCCCCCCGCCTGCTGGAGGACAACTACAGCGTCCTGGACGCCGTGGTCTTCGGCTCGCTGCTCATCGCTCTGCTCCGGCACGCCGACCGTGTCGCCGTCGCCTGCCTCGCCCAGCTGGTCAATGTCATCGCGCCGATCCTGACCGAGCCCGGCGGACCGGCGTGGCGGCAGACGACCTTCTTCCCGTTCGCGCAGGCCTCCCGGTACGGGCGCGGCACGGTCCTCGACGTCCGGGTGGACTCGCCGACCTACGAGACGAAGAGGTACGGCGAGGCCGACCTGCTGCACGCCACGGCGGTCCGCGCCGACGACGGCACGGTCACCGTGTTCGCCGTCAACCGCGGCCGCACCGAACCGCTCCCGCTGGAGATCGCCCTGAACGGGCTCGGCCTGACCTCCGTCGTCGAGCACAGCGCCCTCGCGGACGCCGACCCCGACGCCCGCAACACCCTCGACGACCCGGAGCGGGTCGCCCCGCACCCGGCCGAGGGCACCACCCTCAAGGACGGCAGGCTCACCGCCGTACTGGAGCCGCTGTCCTGGAACGTGATCCGGCTGGCCTAGGGCCCGCGGCGCCGGGATGATCCGAACGGCACCCCTTAGGCCCTGGGCCTCAGCGGCCGGGGGAGGCCACCGGTGTCACCGGCACTCCTCCGGCCGCGCTGCCCAGCAGCGTCAGCCGCACCCGGCCCGGGCCCGACTGCGTGGTCAGCTCGGACAGCACCGCCAGAGCCAGGGTGTTGGTGCCCCGGGTGCGCAGGATGCCGTTCGGCAGGACGAAGGTGTGCTGCGGGCCGACGTCGTTGATGTACTGGCCCATGTTCCAGCCGTTGAGGAAGATCTGCGCCCGGTAGGAGCGGTACGGGTCGTCCTCCAGAATGAGCCCGACCGAGGCGTCGATGCCGGCGGGCACGGCCAGTTTGAACTCGGTCCGGTACCAGGTCACGCCCTGCCGCCGCTCAGCACGCGGGAAGGCCACGGCCTGCCAGTCCCGGTCCGCGAGACCCGGCAGGTGCCAGCCCTCCCGTTCGCCGTACAGCCCGCCGTTGTTCTGCGGCCCGCGCACGGGATCGACGGCCGCCTCGCCCTGCAGACGCCAACCGACCTTCGGCGAAGCCCCTTTGAAGGAGACCTCGGTCAGCCCGCGGGCCACCTTGTGCGTGTCGAGCGCCTTGCCGTCCTGGTCGTGCTGCATGCGCCGGACCAGCACGGACAGCACATGCCGACCGGGACCACGCAGCTCCTCGCGCACCGGGAAGGCGGCCGTGGCCGCCCAACTGCCCTTGCGGACCGTGCTGTTGTCCGGGACCGGCATCCGGTGCGTGCCCAGCGGCTCCCCGTCCAGCCATGCCATCAGCAGACCCTGGGTACCGGTGCTGTAGCCGAGCGAGACCTCCTCGATGCCGGTCGAGTCCGTGAACGTGCCGCGGTACCACACGTCGCCGTAGTGGAAGCCGTAGTCGTCGGCGAACAGCACCGGCTGTCCCTTCGGCACCGGTGTGGTGCTGTACGACGACGTCCGGTCGGCGGCCCGCCACGCGGAGTCGTCGAAGTTCGGCCAGGCCTCCGGGTTCTCGGTGCGCATGCGCCAGCCGCCCAGCTCGGGCAGCCGCACCTCGGGCACGCCCGGCACCAGCGTCTCGGCGTACAGGCTCTTGGAGGTGGTGAGCCGAGTCGGCACCGGACGCCCGTTCCACGTCACGCTCTCGATCCCGCGCGGCCCCCACACCTCCAGACCGGTCTCCTCGATCGTGTCGCCGGTGAGCTCGACCGTGGAGCCGTTCAGCGCGACATGGCGCAGCAGCGCCGGGCCGTAGACGAACACCGTGCCGGACGGGGTGTCGTACGGCCACAGGTGCACGGCGGTCGCGTCGTCGGCGAACAGGAGCAGCAGCGGTGTCTCGCTCTCGCCGCGCTCGACCAGCACACGGGTGAGCCCGCCCTGGCCGAGGGGCACGTTCACATACAGGGCGTTGCGGTCGTACACCCAGCCGGCCTCGGGGTCCAGCCGGTTGACGACGGGCTCGACCGGGCACTCCAGGACCAGGCGCGCCATCTCGCCGTACCGCCCGGTGAACAGCGCGATGTCCTGGCGTCCCGCGTTGATGACCATCATGGGCTGTGCGGTGCAGTACCTCAGCCTGCGCTTGCCGAGGGAGAGCCCGGTCGTCAGCAGCTTGGCGTCCCGGGCCGGGACGGTGACCGGGACGTCGCCCTCGGCGGTCGGCAGACTGGAGGTGACCTCCTTCGTCCCGTCGTTGCGCACGACGTACACATGAGCCTCGGTGTCCGGGTTGGTGAGGTGGTACACCTTGAGCCCGTCGGCCCGCACGTCCTCGGCCCGGTCCAGCTTGGCGAAGTCGGGCACACGTTGCAGCAGATGCCCGAGCTGGTGCATCGGGGCGATCTTCTCGGTGACGTTGCGCGCCTCGTCGATGGCCGCGCCGTAGTCGTACGACGTGTAGACGACCGGCGCGGGCAGCCAGCCCCACGAGGTGCCGCCGAAGGTCATGTAGACGTTGTGCAGCGTGATGCCGTTGGCCAGGTTGGTCAGGTAGAAACGCCGCTCGTAGGCCGCGTCCCGGGTGCGCCGCGACTCGGCGTACCCCTTCCCCTGGAACCACGCGCCGCCCCACGGGTCGAACCAGCCGCCCCCGAACTCGGGCACGAACCCGGGCGTGCGCGGACTGGCCGTGGCACCGCCCTTGAGCCCGCCGGGCCCGAAGTGCCCCCAGTCCGGCGGCGGCTGGGCGGGCGACGGATAGCCGTCGAAGCCGTACAGCCAGTTCCCCTTCTCACCACCGGTGTCGAGGGTGCCGGGGATCCAGTAGCCGTTCCTGCCCTTGTCGTTGTGGAAGAGGGGGACGTCGATCCCGTCCCGCCGTACCTTCCGGTACAGATGGGACATGTAGTCGCGGCCGGTCGGCTCGCTCACATGGGCGTCGTACTCGTTCTCGATCTGGTACAGCAGGATCGTGCCGGTGCCCTCGGTGAACAGATGCCGGCGGGCGATCCGGTTCACCGCGGTGAGCCACTCGTCGGCGTACTTCAGATACGTGGGGTCGGCCGTCCTCGCCGTCCCCGGTGTGGCCGTGAGCCAGCCCGGGAAGCCGCCGCCGTCGATCTCGGCGTTGATGTAGGGACCCGGGCGCAGGATCACATACAGCCCGGTCTCGGCCGCCATGCGCAGGAACAGATCGAGATCCCGCACACCCGTGAAGTCGTAGTGACCGGGAGCGGGGGAGTGGTAGTTCCACGACACATAGATGCTGACCGCGTTGTAGCCGTGCGCCCGCATCTTCTGCAGCACGTCCCGCCACAGGGACGGGCTGGGCAGCCGGAAGGGATGCAGCTCGCCGGACCAGACGACCAGCCGTCTGCCGTCCACGACGAGCGAGTAATGGTCGTACCCGATCGTGTGCCGTCGTCCGTCGGCGCTCGGAGGGGCGGGGGCCGGGCCGGTCGGCACGCTGCGCGCGGCATACGCCGAGGGCGCCCCGGGGCCGCCGCTGCCGCCCAGGGCGAACCCGAGCGCGGCCGAGCCGGCGAGGGCACTGAATGAACGTCTGCTGAGCGCCAAGGGATCCTCCCGGGCGATCTTACGGGGTGCGGGTCCGGCCATTCTCCATGGAGGTACGCCCCACAATGGACCCATGAGGATCTCGGCACGGGCGGATTACGCGGTACGGGCGGTACTGGAGGTAGCCGTACGGCAGGGTGAAGGCCCGGTTAAGGCGGAGGAAATCGCCACCGAACAGGCCATCCCGCACAAGTTCCTGGAGGGGATCCTGGGGGATCTGAGGCGCGCCGGAATCGTGGACAGCCGGCGCGGCGGGGGCGGCGGCTACCGGCTGGCCCGGGAGGCGTCGAAGATCACGGTGGCCGATGTCATCCGCGCGGTGGACGGCCCGATCGTCTCGGTACGGGGCGAGCGCCCGACGGGCCTCACCTACACGGGAACCGCCCAGCCGCTGCTCCCCGTGTGGATCGCGCTCCGCGCCAACGTGCGCAAGATCCTGGAGGGCGTCACGATCGCCGACATCACGACGAACACTCTCCCCGAGCCGGTACGCCGCCTCGCGGCGGAACCGGCGTCCTGGGAGAACCCCTGAACCTCTGCGGTGAACGGCGCGCGGTCGTCGCCGGTGGAGTGTGAAATCCGCTGGTGTGAATGGCCTGAGTTCGACCTGCCCTGCTCTCGTGCGGCTTTCTACGATGCGAGCGCCGCCCCGGCCTTCACAGGTGCCACACAGTTTCTTCATGGGCCGGAGGCGTTCAACCCCCCACTCCACGACTGGAGAAACCATGACTGGTGGACTCCTTCTGAGCGGTGCGGTCGCCGCTCTCCTCACCACCGCGCTGCCGGGCCAGAGCCCGTCCTCCGTGATCGACAACCCGCCCCCGGACAAGATCGTCATCGACGTCGCCACAGTGAACGGCTCGGGCTGTCCGCAGGGCACCGCCGCCGTCGCCGTCTCGCCCGACAACACCGCCTTCACGGTCACCTACAGCCAGTACCTCGCCCAGGCCGGCGGCAACTCCGACCCCACGGCCTTCCGCAAGAACTGCCAGCTCAACCTGATCGTGCACGTCCCGCAGGGCTTCACCTACGCCATCGCCAGCGCCGACTACCGCGGCTTCGCCTCGCTCCAGTCCGGCGCGAGCGGCGTCCAGAGAGCCTCCTACTACTTCCAGGGCTCCTCGAACACCGCGGCCAAGAACCACCCGTTCAGCGGTCCCTACAACGACGACTGGCAGGCCACCGACAGCACCGACTGGGCGCAGCTGGTCTGGGCGCCCTGCGGGGTGCTGCGCAACTTCAACATCAACACCGAGCTCCGGGTCAACGCCGGCAGTGCCAACCCCGGCAAGGTCAGCTTCATGACGATGGACTCGACGGACGGGGACATCAGCACCGTGTACCACATGGCATGGAAGACATGCCCGGCGAAGTCCTGACGGCCTGATGGCCTGACGGCCCGGCCCCGACCGCACCCGGGGACGCGTACCCCGACCGCACCCGGGGACGCACACGGGCCCGCGCCCTGTGAGGCAGGGCGCGGGCCCGTGGTCCTCGTGCCGCGCCGACTAGTCGTCGACGCCCAGGGTGAGCGTGCCGCTGTAGCCGGAGGAGGCCGAGCTGCCCAGGGCGGTGAGGGTCAGGAGCCCGGACGAGGCGCCTCCGCCGTCGTAGATCGAGTCCTGGGTGAGGGTCGTACGGGTGACCGTGTTGGTCGAGTACGGCGAGATCCTGGCGACCGCCGTGGTGATCGTCTCGCTGAAGAACAGCTGGCCCGTGTGCAGGGTCGAGCCGCCGGTGAAGGAGCCGTCCGAGGTGAGCGTGACGCCCGTGTGGACCTTCACATGGATGTGTATACAGCGGCCCCGGTACCAGCCGGGGTAGATCGTGGTGAGGTTGGCGACGCCGGCGGCGTTGGTGAGCGCGCCGCCGCGCAGGAAGGTGCCGTCGTCCGACTCGTTGTGGCCGTTGTTGCCGACGTAGCCGGAGTACTCGCCGAGCGCGTCCGCGTGCCAGATCTCCACCAGGGCGTTGCCGAGGGGGGTGCAGGCGGAGTTCACGACGGTGAGGGCGAGCTTGAGCGGGGCGCCCGGCTTGCCTTCGGTGACGTCGGAGCGTACGAGCGCTCCGTCGAGGTAGTAGGGGCCTTCGGTCATCTCCTTCGTGAGGGTGCAGACGGCCGCGGCGGCGACCGGCGCGGTGTCCGGCGTCTGCACGGTGGTGGGGGCGTCAGGTGCCGCGGCGGCTCCCACGGCCAGGGCGGCGGCCGTGGTGCCGGTGGCGATCAGTACGGTGCGTCGCCCGACCGAGCGGGCATCCGATGTGTCTGTCATGAACACGGCACCGTAGAAACGGATGCTGTTGAAGGGCTGTCAGTTCGGCAAAGTGACGGACCGTCAAGGTGCCGTTGAGACAGCCGTGCGAAGGCCGGCCCTAGCCCGCCTGTCCCATGCCTGCCGCGTTCGGCCAGCTCTGGGCGTTCGGCCAGCCGGTCGCCGGAGCCGGGGTCAGCCCCGGGGCCGGGGCCGTCATACCGCGGACCTGGGCCGCGGTGAGGCCGCCGCGGGCCGGGACCCCGGGAGGGGTGGGCCCGGCGACCGCGGCGGCGGGTGCCGGCACCGGCGTGGGGAACGACGCCGGCACCGGCGTGGGGACCGGTGCCGGGACCGGTGTGGGGACCGGCGTGGGGACCGGCATCGGGGTTGGCATCGGGGTTGGCATCGAGGTTGGCATCGAGGTTGGCATCGGGGTCGGCGCCGGAGGGGCGGCCGGGGCGGCCATGGGCTGCTGCATGGCCTGGGCTGCCGCCGGCATCGGCATCCCGACGCCGGCCGGCTGGACGGCGTCGGGGAGCGGCATGCCGGTGCCGGCGGCCGGGGCGGCGACCGGTCCCGGGGCGGCGCCGGCACCGATGGCCTGCGCGGCAAGCCCCAGCATCCCGGCGCCGTTGGTCTCGCTCACCAGCCGGTCCACCGCCGCCGTACCCGAGCTGTAGCTGGTCCCTGTACTCAGCTCGGGTACGGCGGCTCCCCTCCTGGACCCGTAGAGCACCTGCTCCAGGCCGGACACCAGGCGACGCACGTCGACCTGGGGGCGCACCACGAGCCTCAGGAAGCGGCTGGAAGAACCGATCTTGTTGCCGCACTCACGGACCAGGATCCGGTGCTCGGTGAGCATCCGGTCCCGGACCACGGTGCCCTCGGCGCCGACGGGCAGGCGCACGAAGAGGAAGTTGCCCTGCGAGGGGTAGACCGTCAGGCCGGGCAGGGCGGAGAGCTGGCTGGCCATCTCCAGCCGGTCGCGACGCACCTGCAGCAGGCTCTGCGCATACTCCGCGCCGTGCTCCTTCAGCATGAACACCACGTGCTCGGCAAAGGAGTTGAGGTTCCACTTGGGAAGCATGGAGCGGACCTTGCCCGCCAGGGACGGGTTGGCGACCAGATAGCCGAAGCGTATGCCGTGCAGTCCGAAGTTCTTGCCGAGGCTGCGCAGCACGACCACGTTCGGGCGCAGCATCGCCTCCTGCACGACGCTCGGCTCGGCCTCGGCGTCGGCGAACTCCAGGAAGGACTCGTCGATCACCACCAGGTCCAGGTCCGCCATCGCGTCCATGAACTGCACCAGCGCCTGGCGGTGGATGAATCCGCCGTCGGGGTTGTTCGGGTTGCAGACGACGGCCACGCGGGTGCCGCGCTTGCGGATGAACTCCGCGTACTGGGCCAGGTCCAGGGCGAAGCCGCTGGACTCCTGGAGCGGGAACATGTCGACGCGCTTGCCGGTCTCCATCGGCTGGTCCGTCCAGCGGCCGAAGGTGGGCACCGGGACGGCCAGGGACTCACGGACCAGCAGGTGGTCGATCCAGGTGATCAGCTCCGTGGAGCCGTTGCCCATCGCCACGCACTGCGGCGGCAGTTGCAGGAGGCTGCACAGCTCCGCCGCGATGGTGTCGGCGCCGCTCGGGTAGTACGTGATGATGTCCCGCAGCCGGGCCGACATCTCCTCGAACATCGCCGGGGTGGGGAAGTACGGATTACAGGGGATACAGAAGTCCACCGGCCCGGCCCCGTCGCCGCCCTGCCGCGTCAGCGCCGCCATCGACGGGCTGTGTGCCGCGGTGTTGCGGAACAGCGAGGTGACGTTTTCGGCCATGGAACCTCCGTATGAGGCGAGCCCGACGGGAACGGCTGGGCTCGTCGTCTATGGGTGGCCCGCGCGGGGGAGCGCGGGCCACCTCTCTATACGGAGACGGCTGGTTGGCTGTTCAACGCGTGTGAAAGAAGTGTGTGCCCGGGAACCCGGGGCCCGTGCGCCGCGTTACGGGCCCCGTGGCTCAGGTCACTCAGGCGTTGAAGGAGTGGATCGTCGTCGTCCGGTACGTCTGCCCCGGGCGCAGCACGGTCGACGGGAACGCGGGCTTGTTCGGCGAGTCCGGGAAGTGCTGTGTCTCCAGGCAGAGCGCGTCGCCCTGACGGTAGGTGCGGCCGCCGGTGCCGGTCAGGGTGCCGTCGAGGAAGTTGCCGGAGTAGAACTGCAGGCCCGGCTGGTCGGTGGCGATCCGCAGGGTGCGGCCGGAGTGCGGGTCGCGCAGGGTGGCGACGTGCTCGGGCCTGGCGGTGCTGCCCTTGTCCAGGGCCCAGTTGTGGTCGTAGCCCTTGGCCTGCACCTGCTGGACGTGGCCGGCGCGGATGTCGCGGCCGATCGTCTTGCCCTTGCGGAAGTCGAAGGGGGTGCCGTGGACCCTGGCGAGTTCGCCGGTGGGGATCAGGCCCGTGTCGGTGGGGGTGTAGCGGGAGGCGGCGATCGTGAGCTCGTGGTTCTCGATCGTGCCGCTGCCCTCGCCGGCCAGGTTCCAGTAGACATGGCTGGTGAGGTTGACGACGGTGGCCTTGTCGGTGGTGGCCTCGTAGTCGATGCGCCAGTCGCCGTGCCGGGTGAGGGTGTACGTCACCTTCGTCCGGAGCGTGCCCGGGTAGCCCATCTCGCCGTCGACGCTGGTGTAGTACAGATGCAGGCCCACGTCGGAGCCCTTGGTGAACGGCTCGACGTCCCAGATGTGCTTGTCGAAGCCCTTGGTCCCGCCGTGCAGGCTGTTCACACCGTCGTTCACGGACAGCTGGTAGGACTTGCCGTCCAGGGTGAACTGTCCCTTGCCGATGCGGTTGCCGTAGCGGCCGATCAGGGCGCCGAAGTACGGGGTCTTCGCCACGTAGTCGTCGATGTTGTCGAAGCCCAGCGAGACGTTGGCGTAGTGGCCGTGCCGGTCGGGCAGTTCCAGGCCCTGGACGACACCGCCCCAGTTGAGGACCTTCAGCCGGGTGCCGCCGTTCTCCAGCGACCAGCGGTACACCTTGGTGCCGTCGGCGAGCTTCCCGAAGAGCGACTTCTTCGGCAGCCTGCCGCCGGCGGCCTCGGCGGTGCCCCCGAGGGTGGTCGCGGCGAGACCCGCGGCCGCGGCGCCTGCTATGACCGTACGTCTGTTCAGTTCCATATGCGGCTCCTGTAAAGGGAGGGGCCCCGCCGTTTCCGGCGGGGCCCGAGCTACTTACGAACCGGACTTGCGCTTGTTCCACACATCGAAGCCGACCGCCACCAGAAGGGCGAGGCCCTTGATGACCTGTTGCCAGTCGGTGCCGACGCTGAGGAGGTTCATGCCGTTGTTCAGCACGCCGAGGACGAGACCGCCGATGATGGCGCCGAGGACGGTGCCGACACCGCCGCTCATGGACGCGCCACCGATGAACGAGGAGGCGATCGCCTCCAGTTCGAAGTTGACGCCCGCCTTCGGCGAGGCCGCGTTCAGACGGGCGGCGACCACCAGACCCGCCAGGGCCGCGAGCACGCCCATGTTCAGGAAGACATAGAAGGTGACCTTCTTGTCCTTGACGCCGGACAGCTTGGCCGCCGGCAGGTTGCCGCCGATCGCGTAGATGTGGCGGCCGAAGACGGCGTTGCGCATGATGTAGCCGTAGCCGACCACCAGCGCACCGAGGATGATCAGCACGATCGGCGCGCCCTTGTAGCTGGCGAGCAGCATCGTCAGGGTGAGGATCGCGGCGACCAGGGCGACCAGCTTCAGCAGGAAGAGACGGCCGGGCAGCACCTCCAGCGCGAACTCCTGCTGACGGCCGCGGTCCCGCACCTCCTGCCACACCACGGCGCCGATCAGCACGAGGCCGAGGAGCAGCGTGAGGTTGTGGTAGTTGGTGTTCGGGCCGGCCTCGGGCAGGAAGCCGTTGCCCATCTTCTGCAGACCGTCGGGGAACGGGCCGAGGGTCTGGCCCTGGAGCAGGATCTCGGTCAGACCCCGGAAGAGCAGCATCCCGGCGAGGGTGACGATGAAGGACGGTATGCCGAGATACGCGATCAGGAACCCCTGGGCCGAGCCCGCGACCGCGCCCACCAGCAGACACAGCACCAGGGCGAGCGGCCAGGCCATGCCGTGCTGCACCGTCAGCACGGCCGCGAAGGCACCCACGAACGCGGTCAGTGAGCCGACCGACAGATCGATGTGGCCCGCGATGATCACCAGCATCATGCCGATCGCGAGGATCAGGATGTAGCTGTTCTGCAGCACCAGGTTGGAGACGTTGCGCGGCAGCAGCAGGTCCCCGTCGGTCCAGATCGCGAAGAGCACGACGATCAGGCCGAGGGCGATCAGCATGCCGTACTGCCGCATGTTGCGGCGCAGGCCGTCCAGCATCAGCCCGAGCAGACCCCCGCCCGTGGCCGGCCCGCTCTTGCTCGGCGGCGCGGGGGCCGGGCTCTTGGCGGTGACATCCGTGCTCATCGCGTTACCTCTTTGTCCTTCGTCATATGACGCATCAGCACTTCCTGCGTGGCCTCGGCCCGTGGCACCTCACCGGTCAGCCGTCCCGCGGCCATCGTGTAGATGCGGTCGCACATACCGAGCAGCTCGGGCAGCTCGGAGGAGATGAAGACGACCGCCTTGCCCTGGGCGGCCAGCTGATCGATGACCGTGTAGATCTCGTACTTGGCGCCCACGTCGATGCCGCGCGTGGGCTCGTCCAGGATCAGCACGTCCGGCCCTGCGAAGATCCACTTGCTCAGGACGACCTTCTGCTGGTTGCCGCCGGACAGCTTGCCCACCGGCTCGAAGACGGTCGGCGCCTTGATGTTCATGGACTTGCGGTAGCCCTCGGAGACCTGCCGCTCCTCGTGCTCGTCGACGATCCCCCGTCTGGCGACCTTGCCCAGCGCGGTCAGCGAGATGTTGCGGTTGATGGTGTCGATGAGGTTGAGGCCGTAGTGCTTGCGGTCCTCGGTGACGTACGCAATCCCGTGGTCCACCGCCTCGGCGACCGACTTCGTACGGATCTCCTTGCCGTCCTTGAGGACCGTGCCGCCCGCGTACCGGCCGTACGTCCGCCCGAAGACGCTCATCGCGAGCTCGGTGCGGCCGGCGCCCATCAGGCCCGCGATGCCGACGATCTCCCCGCGGCGCACCTGGATCGACACGTCGTCGACCACCTTGCGCTGCTGGTCGATCGGATGGTGCACGGTCCAGTTGCGGATCTCCAGCGCCGGGGCCGCGCCCTCCTCCGCCTCGTGCGGGGTGCGCTCGGGGAAGCGGTGGTCCAGGTCGCGGCCCACCATGCCGGCGATGATCCGCTCCTCGGTGGTCTCCGCGGCCTTGACGTCCAGCGTCTCGATGGACCTCCCGTCGCGGATGATCGTCACCGAGTCGGCGACCTTGCGGATCTCGTTGAGCTTGTGGGAGATGATGATCGAGGTGATGCCCTGGTTCTTCAGCTCCAGGATGAGGTCCAGGAGCTTGCCGCTGTCCTCGTCGTTCAGGGCCGCCGTCGGCTCGTCGAGGATGAGCAGCTTGACCGACTTCGACAGCGCCTTGGCGATCTCCACGAGCTGCTGCTTGCCGACGCCGATGTCGGCGACCCGGGTCTCCGGATGCTCGTCGAGACCGACCCGGCGCAGCAGTTCGGTGGCGTGCCTGAGGGTCTCGTTCCAGTTGATGAGCCCGCGCCTGGCGTGCTCGTTGCCGAGGAAGATGTTCTCCGCGACGGAGAGGTACGGCACCAGCGCCAGCTCCTGGTGGATGATGACGATGCCGTGGTGCTCGCTCGCCCGGATGTCCTTGAAGCGGCAGAGCTCTCCCTCGAAGAGGATCTCGCCCTCGTACGTGCCGTGCGGATGGACGCCGGAGAGCACCTTCATCAAGGTGGACTTCCCGGCGCCGTTCTCACCGCAGATGGCGTGGACCTCGCCCTGGCGGACGGTCAGCGTGACGTCCGAGAGCGCTTTGACACCGGGAAAGGTCTTGACGATCGAGCGCATTTCCAGGACGGGTCCCGCCATGGTCGTGCCTTCCAATCAGTGTTGTCGGGGTCGGGTGCGTCCGGACTACTTGAGCTCGGCGTCGGTGTAGTAGCCGCCCTTGACCAGCACGTCCTCGTAGTTGGTCTTGTCGACGCTGACCGGCTGGAGCAGGTAGGAGGGCACGACCTTGGTGCCGTTGTCATAGGTCTTGGTGTCGTTGACCTCGGGCTTCTTGCCCTTGAGGGTGTCGTCGACCATGGTCGCGGCGACATCGGCGAGCTTGCGGGTGTCCTTGTAGACGGTCTGCGTCTGCTCACCGGCGATGATCGACTTCACCGAGGCCAGCTCGGCGTCCTGGCCGGTGATGACCGGCAGCGGCTTGCTCTTGGAGCCGTAGCCGTCGGACTTCAGCGAGGACAGGATGCCGATGGAGATGCCGTCGTACGGGGAGAGGACCGCGTCGACCCGCTGGCTCTTGTAGGACGAGGTCAGGATGTCGTCCATGCGCTTCTGGGCGGTGGCGCCGTCCCAGCGCAGGGTGGTGACCTTGGTGAGCTCGGTCTGGCCGGAGCGGACGACCAGCTTCTTGCTGTCGATGTACGGCTTCAGGACGCTCATCGCGCCGTTGAAGAAGTACTTGGTGTTGTTGTCGTCGTTGGAGCCGGCGAACAGCTCGATGTTGAAGGGGCCCTTGCCGCTCTTCAGGCCCAGCTTGTCGACGATGTAGTTGGCCTGGAGCTCGCCGACCTTGCTGTTGTCGAAGGAGGCGTAGTAGTCGACGTTCTTGGTGCCGAGGATCAGCCGGTCGTAGGCGATGACCGGGATGTTGGCGTCCGCGGCCTCCTGGAGCACGTTGTTCAGGGACTTGTTGTCGATCGCCGCGACGATCAGGCCCTTGACGCCCTGGGTGATGAGGTTCTCGATCTGCGAGACCTGCTGGTCGGGGTCGTCCTCGCCGAAGACCAGCTTGGTCTTGTAGCCCTTGGACTCCAGGTTCTTGACGACGTTCTTGCCGTCGGATATCCAGCGCTCGGAGGACTTGGTCGGCATCGCGATGCCGATGGTGGCCCCCTTGACGCTGCCGCCCTTGTCCTTGCTGCCGCCCTCGCTGTTCTGGCCGCAGGCGGACAGGGTGAGGGCGAGGGAGGCGGCCGAGGCCATGACGGCGAGGGCGGTTCTGCGGTTGCGCATGTGATCAGTCCTTGTTCTTCTCGACGTGGAGAGTCGGTGCGGGCGGGATTGCGGGCGGTGCCCCCGGCGGCCGTTCAGGCGCCGGTGGGAAAGCGGTTGAGCGGTCCGGGCAACCGGGAGCCGAGCGGCGCCATGTCGCCGTCCGCGCCGTGCCGGGCGAGCAGGTCCAGGGCGAGGCGGCCGCGCCGCACCCGCTCCCGGGCGGTGTCCAGGGTCACGTCCCGCAGATGGGTGCCCCACGGGTAGATGCCGGGAGCCTTGGACAGGCCGAACTTCAGATAGAGCGGTGCGCCGCGCCGGATCAGCTCGGCGACCTCGTACATCCGGATGTATCCGCCGAGGTCGTCGGGGGCCTCGATGTACATGTCCATGGGGGCGGCGGACACCCGGCGGATCTCGGTCAGATGATCGAGCGTCAGATCGCTGGGCACATTGAGGGAGTCGGCGCCGAGGCGCTCGTACACCGCGTACGACGCCGGGTTGACGGGTCCGATCAGTGCCGAGACCTTGAGCGTGGTGTCGGCCGGGATGATGCCGCTCTCGCGTGCCCGGTGCAGGGTCCACAGCACGCCCTCGTCGGCGACCAGCAGGCACTCGACGCCCAACTCGGTTGCCCGGACGGCGTCTTCGACGCATCCGGCGACCGCGTCGTGGCCCCGGGCGCGCAGGCCGCCGCCGCGTGAGTCGGTGCGCACCGAGCCGCCGATGTCCCAGGTGCCGCGCGGGCCGGTGAACAGGCAGAGTTCTATGTCGCGTTCGTCGGTGGCCTCGACCATCTCGGTGATCTCGGCGTCGGTGAGCATCCACACGCCGCTGCCCTGGCTGATCCGGTGGATCGGCACGTCGAGCCGGGAGGACTCCTTGAGGACGACCGCCAGCGCCTCGGGACCCTCGCACGAGGGGATCTCGGTGCGCCAGCGGCCGCCGCCCGGGAAGGTGTGCGCGGAGGTGTCGGCGGGGTCGAGGGCGGGCGCGCCCAGGCCCAGGGTGGTGAGCGCCTGCTCACCGGGCCGGCGGGCTGCCGTGGCGGATGCGTCGGTCACAAGCTGTCCTTCGTGTTCGATATTTCGGACAAGGTTCGCGGCTCTGGGTATGAAAAAGGCTTGGTGGTACGCCGGTCACGGCGCCGTCAGGTAACGCCGTGACCGGCGTACGGCTAGGGGCGGAGCAGCACCTTGCCGACCTTCGGATCGCCGGCTCCCACCAGCTCGATGGCCTGCGAGAACTCGGTCAGCGGCAGCTCGTGCGTGACCAGGGGCAGCGGGTCGAGCAACCCGGCGCCGAACACCCGTACCGCGTGCGCCCAGGCGTCCGGCGGCGCCCCGAAGACGGTGTGCACCTCCAGCTGCCGTACGACCAGATCGGTCGGGTCGAGACCCTCGGCACCCGGTGCCGGGATGCCCGTCAGGACCAGGCGTCCGCCGCGCCTGAGCAGGGAGGCGGCGGTGCGCGCGGCGGACGCGGACCCGGCGGTCTCGATGACGACGTCGAAGTCGTCCGGGAGCTCCTGGTCCTTCGTACGGAAGTCACTGGCCCCGAACCGCCTGGACAGCGCCTGCCGGTCGTTGCGGGTGCCCACGACCAGCAGCTCCGACGGCGAGACGGCCTTCAGGAACTGCACCGCGAACATCCCCAGCGTCCCGGTGCCGACCACCGCGACCCGCTCGCCCGGCTTGGCGTTCCCCTTGAGCGCGGCGGCCGCGATACAGGCGGCCGGCTCCAGGAGGGCGGCGGCGGTGAGGTCCGCCTCGTCCGGCAGGACGTGCAGCAGCCGGGCCGGGAGGGTGAGCGTGGTGGCCATGGCGCCCGGCTGGGTGAAGCCGGTCTCCTCGTACCCCGCGGTGCACAGGGTGGTCTCGCCCGCGTGGCAGCGGTCGCACACCTGGCAGTTGCGGAAGCCCTCGCCGACCACCTTGCGGCCGACCAGGGAGTCCGGCACCCCGGCACCCACCGACCACACCGTGCCGGACCACTCGTGTCCGGGCGTCAGCGGGTAACGGACGTACCCCTCGGGCCGGTTGCCCTGGTACACCTCGCGGTCGCTGCCGCAGATGCCGACGGCGTGCACGGCGACCAGCGCCTCGCCCGGACCCGGATCGCGCGGTTCGTGCGGGACGACGCGGTGCTCGCCCGGCGCTTCGACGACGACGGCGGTGTTCACTTCTGGACGCCCTTCGGCTTGCGCTGCTCCCAGCCGTCGGCCCACAGGTCGAACCGGGCCTGCTGCTGGGGGAACTCGGCGGCCGCGTCCGCGTCGAACTCGACGCCGAGACCGGGCGCGTCGGACAGCTGGAAGTACCCGTCGACGACCTCCGGGGCGCCCCTGACGACCTTCTTGATCTCCGCGTCGGCGAAGTCGTTGAAGTGCTCCAGGATCTTGAAGTTCGGGGAGGTGAACCCGACCTGGAGGGAGGCCGCGGTGAGCACGGAGCCGCCCACGTTGTGGGGGGCGACGAGCATGTAGTGGGTCTCGGCGGTGGCGGCCAGCTTCCGGGTCTCCCAGATGCCGCCGATGTGGCCGACGTCCGGCTGGATGATGTCGACGGCCTGGCTCTCGAAGAGCTCACGGAACTCGATCCGGTCGTGGATCCGCTCACCGGTCGCGACCGGCAGGTCCACCTTGGCGGCCACCTTCTCCAGCGCCTTGAGGTTCTCCGGCGGCACCGGCTCCTCCAGCCAGGCGGGCTTGAACGGGGCCAGCTCCCTGGCCAGCCGGACCGCGGTGGCGGGGGAGAAGCGGCCGTGCATCTCCAGCATCAGCTCGGCGTCCGGGCCGATGGCGTCGCGCACCGCCTCGATGAGGGAGACGGAGTAGAGGGTCTGCGCGTGGTCGAGCTCGAAGTGCCCGGTGCCGAACGGGTCGATCTTGAGGGCCTTGTAGCCGCGGGCCATGACCTCCTGGGCGGCCTTGTGGTAGGCCTCCGGGGACCGCTCCGTCGTGTACCAGCCGTTGGCGTACGCCTTGACCTTGTCGGTCACCTTGCCGCCGAGCAGCTGCCAGACCGGGACACCCAGCGCCTTGCCCTTGATGTCCCAGCAGGCCATCTCCACGACCGCGATGCCGGACATCACGATTTCACCCGCCCGGCCGAAGTCGCCGTACTTCATACGGCGCACGAGGTCCTCGACAGCGAACGGGTCCGAACCGAGAATGTGGTTGGCCTCGGCCTCCCGCAGATAGCCGATCAGCGCGTCGGTGTGACCGAGCATCCGGGTCTCGCCGACTCCCGTGATCCCTTCGTCGGTGTGCACCTGTACGTAGGTCAGGTTGCGCCACGGCGTCCCCACCACGTGTGTGCTGATTCCGGTGATGCGCACGGCAGTTGCCTCTCAGCTGTTCGAGATTTCGTCACACGTTCGAAATGCTGGCGTGACAGTAAGGACGGGGCGGCGGGGGTGTCAATGGGGCGAACAGGTAACGGTTTCGACAAGGCTTTCGAGAGCTTTTTCGATCTCCCACAGAACCTTCACAGTGGTGCCTAGGAACGTGACCGGTGCGGAACTTAGTCTTCCGGCGTCATGGACTACTGCCACCCGTGCCGACGGCACCTCAACGGCGCCCTTGCCTGCCCGGGGTGCGGCACACCCGTCGAAAAGCTACGCGCGTATCAGCAGGAAACGGACGCGCTCCCTCAGGATCCGTACGAGTACAAGGACGAGTCCCCGTACGACGGTTACGACGACGAGGGCGACGACGGCGACGGTGACGGTGACGGTGACGGTGGCAGCGATGAGAACGAGCAGCGGGGACGCGCGGCCCGGCGCCGCGAGCAGAGCCGTGGCCGAGGCCGCGGACGGGCGCGCGGAGGCGCCGCCGAGGGCCCGGCCGGCGCCGACGCGAGCCGTCGCGACCGCAAGGCCGCGGCCCACCGCCGACGGCGGCGCCGCACGATTCTGATCACCGCGGGGTTCGTTCTGGCGGCGGGTGGCCTGAGCCTTGCCGAACTGGGCATCGACGCCCCGTTCTCCAGCCCGAAACCGGCCACGGCCGGAGGCGAGACGACGGACGGCGGCTCCTCGTCCGCGAAGGCCGGCAAGACCGCCAAGCCCCTGGACGACGCGTCCGGCGGCTCGTCGGGAGCGGGCACCTCCCCGACCACCTCCGCCTCCCCGTCGGCCTCGAAGTCCGACAAGGACACCGCATCCAAGTCCCCGACCGGCAAGGCGACGGACAAGTCCGACGACTCGTCGGCCACCGGCTCGGGCACGACGACATCCCGCCCGACCGCCACGACCACGGCCCAGCCGGCCCCCGCCCCGACCACGGCCCAGCCGACCTCAGCCCCGACCACCCCCCCAGCCCCGACCCAGACATGCAAGCGGTTCTTGTGGTGGTGCACGTGAGGTAGCCGGGGGACCGCCATGGGCACGGGGGCGCACGGTCGGCGACCACTCCGCCCGCGATCTTGACGGTGTGTGCTCCGAGCGCGGGCTGCTGCCGCGGGCGAGCGGGCTTCGGCGCCGCTGGGCATGGCGATCGTGTGGTCGGTGACCACTCCGCCGGGGTCCCGACGACGCCTGCTCCGACCACTGGCCGATCGGCCACCACTGCCACGGACAAGCGGCCTCCGGCGCCGTCGGCCAGGGCGATCCGGGTGGTCGGTGACCACTCCGCCGCGGTCCTGACGATGTGTGCTTCCAGCGCGGGCCGGTTGGCCGCTGCTGCCGCAGGCGAGCGGGGTTCGGCGCCGCTGGGTATGGCGTTCGTGTGGTCGGTGACCACTCCGCCGGGGTCCTGTCGGCGTCTGCTTCGAGTGCGGGTCGGTCGGCTGCTGCTGCCGCGGGCGAGCGGGGTTCGGCGTCGTCGGGTAGGGCGATCGTGTGGTCGGTGACCACTCCGCCGCGGACCCGACGACGCCTGCTTCGACCGCCGGTCGGTCGGGCGCTGCTGCCGCAGGCGAGCGGGCTTCGGCACCGCCGGGCCCGGCGACCGCCCGGGTCGACGACCACCTGAGCCGCGGCTCCGACGACACCCGCCCCAGCCGCGGCTGACGACACCCGTCCCGAGCGCGGCCCCGGCGACATCCGCCCCGACCGCAGATCCCTCGGCGTTGCCCGCGGTGTTCCGTTCTGCGAATCGAGCGGAGCGACTACGCAGGGGTGACCGCCACGACCACCCCCCGGTCCGCCGCCGGGTTCGCCGCCGCCGAGACCCGTACCGCTGCCGCGCGGGCCACGCGGCCCGTGTGGGTTGCCGTTGACAGGAGGAGGGGCTGGAGGTGTTCCAGGGCGGCGACCAACAGTTCCTCGCCCGCTATCAGCAGCGGGCTGGCCGCCTTCGTCGTTGCCGCTGCCGCCTCGGTCAGGTCGGCCAGGGGTGGCAGCGTGGCGCGGACGACGCTCACGCCCGCCTTGGCCGCCCGCTCCGCCAGGGCCACCTGGAGGGGCATCAGGGGAGCCACCGCCCCGGTGAGGGCGTCCGCGATGCGGCGCAGTTCGGGGGAGGAGTCCCGCAGGACCTCGGCCGCCGCACGGAGCACCGGGGTGAGGGCCAGGAGCACCCCCGCCCCCAGGCCCGCCGCCGCGGGCAGCAGCGGGGACATCCCCTCGGCCAGCTCTCCGACCGCCGCGGCCACCTCCTCCACGGCCGGCTCCACCGCGTCCAGCACCGGCAGCAGGCTGTCGCCGAGGGCGGCGAGCAGGGCCTGGGCCGGTTCGCTCACCGGATGCACCGCCAGCGGCGCGCCGCTCGTACCCAGCCGGGTCAGCGTGTCGACGATCCGGTAGAACGCCTCCTGCGCCTGCGGTGACGCACTCGCCTCCGCCAGCTCCGCCGTGGTCTGCCGTAACACCCGCAACAGCTCGGTGCCCGAACCGTCCCGTGGTTCCAGGGTGTTGATCGTGATTCTGGTGATGTTCCCGGCCATGTCCAGGAGTTGGCCGGTGATGTCGGTGGTGCTGCGTGCCATGCGCAGCATGTCGTCCTTGCTGGGGAGTGAAGGAATCGTCGCCATGGGCCCCCGCCTCTCCTCGGCCCGCGTCTTGCGTGCACCCGACCCCAGCATGCCCCGTGCGCCCCCTGCGCCATCGGCCATCCGGGGCATCGGTGACACCGAGACCCCCTTGTTGCTGTTGAGTCGAACAGGTACGTCTCGCCGTACCGAACTCTGCACGGTGGGAGCAGTGAGCAGCGGCTCGGTTGAGGAGAGCGGATGACACAGGAGATCACCGTCCACGGCACGGTCGCCGATGGCTTCGAGCAGGTGCGCGAGGAGTTCGCCGCGTTCGTCGCCGGTGAACGAGCAGACTACGAAGGTCAGTTGTGCGCGTACGTCAACGGGCGGAGGGTCGTCGACCTGTGGGCGGGGCGGGATGCCGACGGGGACTCCCTCTACGGCGTGTTCTCCTCCACCAAGGGCGCTGCCCATCTCGTGGTGGCGATGCTCGTGCAGGACGGCACACTGGAACTGGACCGCAAAGTCACCTACTACTGGCCGGAGTTCGCGGCGGAGGGCAAGGGCTCACTGACCCTGCGCGACCTGCTGGCGCACCGGGCGGGCCTGGTCGGCACCGACTCCGGCTTCACACCGGCGGAGCTGGCCGACGACCGCGCGATCGCCGAACGCCTCGCCGACCAGCGGCCGTTCTGGCGGCCCGGCACGGCCTTCGGCCACCACGCCCTGGTCATCGGCGCGCTCACCGGCGAGGTCGTACGGCGCGCCACCGGCCGTACGATCCAGGAGCTGCACGAGGAGCGGGTCCGCGCCCCCTACGGCCTGGACTTCTACCTGGGCCTGCCCGCCTCCCGCGAGCCGCGCTTCCGCACCGCCCAGCCGATGCTGCCGACCGCCGAGCAGCAGTCCCTGCTCGACGCGCAGCCGAGCGGACCGCACACCCTCACGTCCATCGCGTTCAACGGCCACGCTCCCGAGTCGACCGACCTGGAGTCCCTCCCCAACGATCGCCTGATCCGCGCCAAGGGCCCGGCATCGGTCGGCGGGGTCGCCTCGGCACGCGGGCTCGCCGGGCTGTACGCGGCGATGATCAGCGAGGTCGACGGGAAGGCACCGCTGCTGAAACCGGACACGGTGGCGGAGTTCGGCCAGTTCCACTCCGTCGGCTACGACCTGGTGGCGCGGGCGCACAAATCGTTCGGCCTCGGCTTCCAGGCGACCGCCGACACCTGGCACCCGTTCCTGGGCGCCGGCGCGATCGGCCACAGTGGCGCGGCGGGCTCCCAGTCCTTCGCCGACCCCCGCACCGGCCTGGCCTACGGCTACACCCGCCGCCGCTTCGCCTTCCCGGGCGGCGCGGCCCCGGAGAACGACCACCTGGCAAGGGCGGTACACAGAGCGGCACTCGACATCTGACGGAGGTCCGCAGGGCCGAGCACGGTCACGTTCCCGCCGGACTAGGCGAGCGTGACCGTGATGTTCCCCCGTGTGGCCTTCGAATACGGGCACACCTGGTGAGCCTTCTCGACCAGGCTCCGCGCCGTGTCCGCATCGAGGTTCGGGATCACCGCCGATATCTCGACGATGATCCCGAAGCCGTCGTCGTTCCTGCCGATGCCGACCCTGGCGGTGACCGTCGAACCGGAGACGTCGGCGCCCTCCTGGCGGGCGACGACACCGAGGGCGCCCTGGAAGCAGGAGCTGTAGCCGGCGGCGAACAGCTGCTCCGGGTTGGTGCCCGCGCCGCTGCCGCCCATCTCCTTGGGCGGGTTCACGACCACGTCGAGCCTGCCGTCGTCGGTGGCGACCCGCCCGTCGCGGCCGTTCTCGGCGGTGGCGACGGCGGTGTACAGGACGTCGGACTGCTGAATGGGCATGCGGTTGTCTCTCTCCTCGGTCCATGGCGACTCGCGCCCACGATCCCCATGGATTTCGGAAAGAAGTTACCGCATGCCGAAAACGGCTGGGAAGGCCCTACAGCTTGACGATCATCTTCCCGGTGTTGTCGCCGCGCAGGACCCCGAGGAACGCCTCCAGGTTGTTCTCGATGCCCTCGACGACGGTCTCGCGGTACTTCAGCTGCCCCGACGCCACCCACGGGCCGACCTCGGCCACGAACTGCGGCTGCAGGTCGTAGTGGTCGCCGACCAGGAAGCCCTCGATGCGGCCACGGGTCTGGATGAGCCGGGCGAGGTTCCTCGGGCCGGGGGCCGGCTCGGTGTTGTTGTAGACGGAGATCATTCCGCAGACGGCGATCCGGCCGTCCTGGTTCAGCGACCCGATGGCCGCCTCCAGATGGTCGCCGCCGACGTTGTCGAAGTAGACGTCGATGCCGTCCGGAGCGGCCTCGCGCAGCTGCTCGGCCACCGGGCCGTTCTTGTAGTTGAAGGCGGCGTCGAAGCCGTACTCCTCCACCAGCAGCTTGACCTTCTCGTCGGACCCGGCGGAGCCGATGACCCGCGAGGCGCCCTTGAGCTTGGCGATCTGGCCGACCTGGCTGCCCACGGCACCCGCGGCGCCGGAGACGAAGACGCTGTCGCCCTCCTTGAAGGACGCGGTGCGCAGCAGACCGGCGTAGGCGGTGAGGCCGGTCATGCCGAGGACGCCGAGATACGTCGACAGGGGCGCGGCCGCGGGGTCGACCTTGACGGCGTTCTTCGCGTCCATGGCCGCGTACTCGCGCCAGCCGAAGAAGTGCAGGACGTGGTCGCCGACCGAGATCCCCTCGGCGTTGGAGGCCACGACCTCGCCGACCGCGCCGCCCTGCATGACCTTGCCCAGCTCGAAGGGGGCCGCGTACGACTTGGCGGCACTCATCCGGCCGCGCATGTACGGGTCGACCGAGAGGTACTTGTTCCGTACCAGCACCTGGCCCTCGCCCGGCGTCGGGACCTCCGTCTCGACCAGGGCGAAGTCCTCGGGCTTCGGCCAGCCGACGGGACGGCTGAGGAGGTGCCATTCGCGGTTGATCATGACGGTGCCTTTCGGATTTGTTTCAGAACCTGAAACAACCATGCGCCTGAATATTTCATGATGTCAAGTAACCGGGTACTCTTGAGGGCATGTCCACCCCACAGAAGACCTACCGCCCCGACCGGCTGACCATGGAGGTCGTCGAGCTGATCGGGGACGTCGTGGCCCGGTTCTACGCGGACTACGAGGAAGCGGCGGGTGAGCACGCGCTGACCGGGGCGCAGGCCCGCCTGCTCAGCCTCCTTTCCCTGGAGCCGCTGCCGATGCGCAAGCTCGCGCAGAAGCTGAAGTGCGAGCCGTCGAACGTGACCGGGATCGTGGACCGTCTGGAGTCCCGCGGCCTGGTCGAGCGGCGTCCCGACCCGGCCGATCGCCGGGTGAAGCTTGCCGCCGCCACGGACGAGGGCCGGCAGGTCGCCCAGGACCTGCGCGACGGCCTGCGCTTCGCCCGCGAGCCCCTGGCCGGACTCTCCGACGAGGAGCGGCAGTCCCTGCGGGACCTGCTGCGGCGCATGCTGGACGGATAGGTAAAGTTTTCGCCATGCGCGATCTCGGGGCGGGGTTCGGTTATCTCCTGAAGGGCCATCGCTGGGTGGCCCGGCACGGCAAGCAGTACGGCTTCGGCCTGGTGCCCGGCCTGATCACCCTGGTCCTCTACGCGGCGGCGCTCGTCGCGCTGGCCGTCTGGGGCGAGGACGTCGTCGGCTGGGCCACGCCCTTCGCCGACGACTGGTCGAGCCCCTGGCAGGGGCTGTTCCGGGGCTTCCTCACGGCGGTGCTCTTCGCCCTGGGCCTCCTGATGGCCGTCCTCGCCTTCACCGCGATCACCCTGCTGATCGGCCAGCCCTTCTACGAGAACCTCTCCGAGAAGGTCGACCGGGACGTGTCGCCCGACGGCACGGCACCCGAGTCGGGTCTCCCCCTGTGGCGCGAACTGTGGATCTCGGCCCGCGACAGCCTCCGCGTCCTGATCCGCGCCGCCGTCTGGGGCGTGCTGCTGTTCGCCCTCGGATTCCTGCCGTTCGTCGGCCAGACGGCCGTACCGGTGCTCGGGTTCTTCGTCACCGGCTTCTTCCTCACCGAGGAACTCGCCGCCGTGGCCCTGCAGCGCCGGGGCGTCGAGCTGCGCGCCCGCCTCACCCTGCTCCGCTCCCGCAAGACCCTGGTCTGGGGCTTCGGCACCCCCCTCGGCCTGGCCTTCCTGGTCCCGTTCGTCGCGGTCTTCCTGATGCCGGGCGCGGTCGCCGGGGCGACGCTGCTGGCACGGGACCTGCTGGGCGAGGAGACCGACGAGGACGCGGACCAGGACACGGACGACACCGAGGGGGAGCAGGTCACCTCCTGAACGCGGCGTCCGCCGCCACGGTCACGATCGACCGCACCTGGTCGATGATGTCGAGCCGGTTCCGCACGAACTCCGGGTCCGTGACCGTGCCGGACGCCGGATCCGTGTTTCCGGAACCGAACTGGAGCACGGGGGTGTGGACATGGCCGCCGGGCAGGGTGTCGTGCAGGCCCAGACGGTCCCTCAACAGCGTCGCGCGGTAGGCGATCTCGTTGGAGAGGTAGTCGCCACCGCCGCCGGCCCGGGCCACCGAGCCGGGAGTCGGGCCGTCGGCCCGTACGACGGGACTGGTGCCGCCCGCCGGGATCTCGGTCACCTCCGTGTGGTCGTACACGGGGAAGCGCCCGGTGCGCGCGGCCACGATCGCCGCGTAGGGCAGCGTCGTGGTCGTCCACTGCGGCTGCGAGGCCGGGTCGGCGACCGGGACCGTCTCCGTCCGGCCGACGTTGTCGTTGTCGGGGAAGCCGCCCCGCCAGGCCCCGTTGGTGCGCTCGATGTCGAAGCGCCCGACCCGGCCCTGGCTCACGGTCGTGAAGAGGTCGACCTTCGGCAGGTACGGCCGCAGCGTCCGCTCCACCGCCCCTCCCCCAGAGCCGAAAGCCTGGGAGGTGCCGCCAGTGAAGTCCTGCCAGCGCACCGGGAACACGGCCGTCTCCACGCGCGCCGGACCGTCCGCCGTCTCGATCACCGTGCCGTCGAGCGCGAGCGCGGTGGCCCCGGACGGGTTGGAGATACGGACGTCCCGGTCGAGGGTGAACGGGTCGAAGCCGGTGACCAGAATCCGCCGGACGCCCTTGCCGTGCGGATAGCGGATGTCGGTCTGACCGCGTGAGGTCCGCTCCAACTCCGAGAGCAACGCCGACCGTTGTGCCTCCGACAGCCCGAACCCCGGCTCCCACGTGCGCACTTCCCGGGTCATCCCCAGCCGGGCCCAGTACAGCGGCCGGTCGTCGTCCCGGCTGAGGTCACCGCCCGTGGGCCCCCGCCCCTGCGCCCGCTCGACCGCCCGCCGCCACAGCGCCGATCCCTCCCGTACGACGAGGCGCCGGGCCTGGGCGTAGGAGTGAGCGGAATCGAGGGCGCGGGCCAGCTCCGGGGCCACGGTGTCGAATCCCGAGCGCCGCAGGATCTCCTGGGGCACGGCCCGGTCGAGCCGCTGTTCCTCGACGGTCGGCGCCGGGGCCGTGCCGGCGGACGCCGTCGTCGTGGGGGCCGCCAGCCCCGCCGTCAGGGCCAGTCCGAGGACGCCGATGCGAACACGTAAAGAATTCAAAGGAGTTCGAGTCCTTCCATCGCTGTACGGGCGCTTGGTGCGGGACGGCGGAAGTATCGCGTGACGGGTGTGGTCTACGCCATGGTGCCCGGGAGGCCCGGGATGCCTGGGATTTTCGCCGCCGCCTCCCGCAGGGCCGTGAGGAACGCCTCCGTGGCCGGCGTCGGCGTCCGCCCCCGTACCGTCGCCGCGTACACCGCCCGCGCGGGGGCGCCCTCGTCGAGGACGGGCAACAGGGCCACGTCCGGCCGTACGGAGGCGGCGGCCAGCGCCGGGACCAGGGCGACGCCCAGACCCGCGGCGACATACCCCTGCTTGGCCGTCCACTCGGCGACGACATGCGCCACGCGCGGCCGGAAGCCCTGTCGCAGGGCCGCGTCCAGCAGGGTGCCCTCGGGGCGGGGGCCGCCGGATATCCAGTCGGCGTCGGCGAGCAGGCCCAGCCGCACCGGCGCGTCCTCGCGAGCCAGCGGATGGCCGGCCGGGACGGCGACGTACAGCGACTCGTCGAGGAGATGGTGGAGTTCGTACGCCTCCAGCGGCGCCCGGCCGGTCGTGGAGACCACGGCCGCCTCCAGGTGCCCGTCCGCCAGCCGGTCCAGCAGCCCCGGCGTCAGCCCCTCCTCGCGGGTGACCCGGACACCGGGGTGCCGGGCCCGGAAGGCGGCGAGGGCATGCGGCACCAGCGCCGCGTCGGCGGAGGGGAAGGCGCCGAACCGCAGCCGTCCGGCAGCCCCTTCGCGCAGCGCGGCCAGCTCGCGCCCGGCGCCGTACAGCGCCCCGGCCACGGTCTCGGCGTACGGCACCAGGATCCGCCCGGCCTCCGTCAGCCGCACCCCGCGCGGCAGCCGGTCGAAGAGCGGACCGCCGCCCAGCGCCGCTTCCAGCGAGGAGATCTGCCGGGACACCGCGGACTGCGTCCAGCCGAGCGTCCGCGCGGCCGTGGTGAACGAGCCGTGCCGGGCGACCGCCAGGAACACCCGCAGCCAGACGGTGGAGAGGTCCGGATCGTGATGCGCATTCGGCATGCCGGCCATGCTAGACACTCGCTTGTCGCATCACAGGGACACACCTAGCGTCGACGGCATGCAGATCACCCTGGGCAGTCCCGCCTCCGCACCCCAGCCCCTCAACGCCTACTACTCCCAGGTCGCCCGAGTCGAACACGCCGACGGCAGCGCCCTGTTGTTCCTCTCCGGGCAGATCGCCGAGGGCACGACCCTCGCCGAGCAGACCCGGGGGGTCTTCGAGACGATCGAGGCCCTGCTGAAGGCGCACGGCGCGACCCTGGCGGACGTCATCAACATCCGCACGTATCTGACGGACATCTCCCGGCTCGACGAATACGGAGCCGTACGAAGGGAGTTCCTCACCGGGACCGCGCCCACGAGCATGACCTTCGAGGTGCCCCGGCTGTTCCGCCCGGAGGCCCTGGTCGAGATCGAAATCGTGGCGGCGGTGCCCGGGGGCAGGTCATACTGCCGCGCATGAAGACAGCGAAGGCCGTGAACCTGGGCGTCCTGTTCCTGATAGAACTCGGCGCCCTCGCGGCCGCCGCCCACTGGGGCTTCACCCTGGACACGGCCACCCCCGTGCGGTGGCTGCTCGGACTCGCCGCGCCCGCCGTACTCGTCGTGCTCTGGGCGCTGTTCGGCTCGCAGAAGGCGTCGTACAAGACGCGCGGAGCGGTCCGTGTCGGCTTCGAACTGCTGTGGTTCGGGGCCGGGGTGCTCGCGCTGTTCGCCGCCGGGGCGGTGGGCTGGGGGATCGCCTTCGCGCTGGTCTGCGCGGTCAGCAAGGCGCTGGCGGTCGTCTGGCGGCAGTGACCCGGTGATGGACACGATGGGAGGTACCCAGCGGACTTCGACGAGGAGGTACCACCGTGGCGGAGACCGGCAATGCCCGAGCGGACGCGGCCCGTGAGGCCGTCGTGGAGGCCGCCCTCCGGCGGCTCGACCTGGACGCCAAGACCCGCCTCCTGGCGGGCCAGGACATGTGGACCCTGCCCGCCCTTCCCGAGATCGGCCTGAAGTCCCTCGTCATGTCCGACGGCCCGATCGGCGTCCGGGGCGTGCGCTGGACCGCCGAGGACCCGTCCGTCGCCCTGCCCTCCCCGAGCGCGCTCGCCGCCACCTGGGACCCGGAACTGGCCCGCCGCGCCGGTGTCCTGCTCGCCCAGGAGGCCCGCCGCAAGGGCGTCCACCTGCTCCTCGCCCCCACCGTCAACCTGCACCGCTCCCCGCTCGGCGGCCGCCACTTCGAGGCCTACAGCGAGGACCCGTACCTCACGGGGCGGATCGGCACCGGGTATGTGACCGGTGTGCAGTCCGGCGGCGTCGGCACCACCGTCAAGCACTTCGTCGCCAACGACGCCGAGACCGACCGCTTCACGGTGAACAACCTGGTCCCCGAACGCGCCCTGCGCGAGCTGTACCTGGCCCCCTTCGAGGCGATCGTCGAGAACGCCCGCCCCTGGGGCATCATGACCGCCTACAACTCGGTCAACGGCACGACGATGACCGAACACCACCACCTGGTCAACGAAGTCCTGCGCGGCGAATGGGGCTTCGACGGCCTCAACGTCTCCGACTGGACGGCCGCCCGCTCCACCGTCGCCGCGATCGAGGGCGGCCTCGACGTCGCCATGCCCGGCCCGGTCACGGTGTACGGCGAACCGCTCGCGCGGGCCGTCCGCGCCGGGAAGGTGTCCGAGGCCACGGTCGACACGGCCGTACGGAACGTGCTGCGGCTCGCCGCCCGGGTCGGCATCCTGCAAGGCGCCGAACCGGCCGTCACCGAACCGCCGGCACCGGTCGACGGAGAGGCCCTGGCCCGCGAGATCGCCCGCCGCTCCTTCGTCCTCGTCCGGAACGAGCGCCGTGCCCTGCCCCTGGCGGCCGGCCGGAAGGTGGCCCTGATCGGCGCCGCCGCCCGTGACGCCCGCATCCTCGGCGGCGGCTCCGCGACCGTCTTCCCGGCCCGGATCGTCTCCCCGCTCGACGCCCTCACCGCGGCCCTGCCCGAGGGCGGGCTCACCTACGCCGTCGGCGCCGACCCCAGCACCGAACTCGCCGTCGGCGAGCGCGGGTTCGCACTGCGGGTCGTCTGCCGGGACACCGAGGGCCGGGTCATCGGCACCGGCACCGCCCCGGGCGGCCAGATCCAGTGGACGGGCTCCGACCTCCCCGAGGGCGTCACCTTCGACACCCTGCACACCGTCGAACTGACCGGCACCTACACCCCGCGCGAGACCGGCGAGCACACCTTCGGCATCAAGGGCCTGGGCGCCTTCACACTCGCGATCGGCGGTACGACGTACTACGAAGACGTCCAGCACCCCTCCGGCGAAGACCCCTTCGCCGCCGTCTTCGGCACCCCGGTCCCCCGCGCCCGGGCCGAACTCACCGCGGGCGAACCGGCGGACGTCTCCCTCACCCACGTCGTGACCCACTCCGGCAGGCGCCCCTTCAAGAGCGTCATCTTCGCCCTGGCCCACCAGGATCCCCGCCACGACCCGGACGAACTGATCGCCGAGGCCGTCCAGGCCGCGCGCGACGCCGACACCGCGGTCGTGGTCGTCGCCACCACCGAACGGGTCGAGTCGGAGGGCTTCGACCGCCGCGACCTGCGTCTGCCCGGCCGCCAGGACGATCTGGTGCGCGCGGTCGCCGCCGCCAACCCCGACACCGTCGTGGTCGTCAACTCCGGCTCCCCGGTGGAACTGCCCTGGCGCCACGCGGTCGCCGCCGTGCTGCTCGGCTGGTTCCCCGGCCAGGAGGGCGGCGCGGCCCTGGCCGACGTGCTGACAGGGGCGGACGAACCCGGCGGCCGGCTGCCGACCACCTGGGGCTCCCTGGCCGACGCCCCCGTCACCCGGGTCGCCCCGGACCACGGTGAGCTCCTCTACACCGAGGGCGTGTTCATCGGCCACCGCGCCTGGGAGCAGGCGGGCCGCACCCCGTCGTACGCCTTCGGGCACGGACTCGGCTACACCGAGTGGACGTACGAGTCGCTGGAGGTCGAGGGCACGACCGTGAAGGTCCGCGTCCGCAACTCCGGTGCGCGGCCGGGCCGGGAGGTCGTACAGGTCTATCTGGCGCCGGCCGAGCCGGACGCCCACCGCCCCGCCCGTTGGCTGGCCGGATTCGCGGGCGTCGAGGCGGCGCCCGGCGAGAGCGTCGAGGCGACCGTCGAGATCCCGCGCCGCGCCTTCGAAATCTGGGACGACTCGTGGGTGTGTGTGAAGGGTTCGTACGAGATCACAGTGGGGCGCTCGATCATCGACCGCCGTCTCACAGCCACGACTAACGTCTGATCCGGGACAGGTCTCCCCATGAGCAGCCCCGGTCCGGGACCTGACTCCTGGGCCGGGGCTCGTGGCCCCGGAGGCGGATGTGGCAGACTCCCGGGCCGCAAGCACCGGAACACACCGGTTCGGGGGAGAGACACCGTGTATCCAGGTCAGCAGCAGCCGGGGCCGTACGGCGGCCAGCAGCAACCGGGCCCGTACGGCGGTCAGCAGCCGTACCAGCCGTATCCGCCCCAGCAGGGCTACGCGCCGCAGCAGCCGTATCCGCCGCAGCAGCAACCCTATGCGCCCCAGCAGCCGTACCCGCCGCAGCAGCCCTACCCGCCGCATCCCCAGCCGCCCCAGCAGAGCCTCGGCGAGGGGCAGATGCGGCTCGATCCGAATCTCACGCCGGGGCAGCGCGAGCTGGTGGTGAAGATCCAGCAGAAGGCCAAGTTCCTCGCCTACGGCTTTGTGCTCGGTGTCCCCCTGACCTTCGGCGGTGCCCACTACGGCATCACACACAGCCCGGTCGGCTTCGCCGGTGCGGCAGTCGGGCTGGTCCTCGTGGCCGTCGGCGCCCTCGCCCTGACGCAGATGCAGGCCCTCAAGCGGCAGCTGCGGCTGATCACCCCGGACGCCTGGCGCTCCCCGGCCGCCCATCTGCCCGGCGCCCGCAAGGCCGCCACGCAGGCCGCCTACATCAACGGCCTGCTCGTCCTGCTGTCCTTCGGCGCGGCGGGCTATCTGCTGGTCAAGGGCGCCGGGTGGGGCGCGTACGGCAACTCCTTCGGCTTCGGCGCGCTGATGCTCGGCGCGTGCATCCCGCTCGGCATGGGCGTCGCCGCCGCCACCACGATCCCGCAGCTGCTCCGGGTGATCCCGGCCGGCGCCAAGGTCGGCCGGAGCCTGTACTCGATCATCTTCGTACTGGCCACCACGGTGACCGGCGAGGGCATCAAGGGCGGGGCGCTCCCCCCGATCGCGATCGGCGGCACGACCCTGCTGGTCTGCGCGGGCGCCATGGCCCTCCTGGGCAGGGCGGCCAAGCGGATGCGCGGGGAGACCCACTAGGTCCGTCCGGGACGTGTGTCAGTCCCGGACGCCGAAGCCGTACACCGTCTCCGACCGGTACACCGCGCCCGGCCGCAGCTGGGTGCTGGGGAACTGGGGGCGGTTGGGGGAGTCCGGGAAGTGCTGGGTCTCCAGGGCGATGCCGTCGCACGGCTCGAACGGGGCGCTCAGATGGTCCGCCGTGTAGACCTGGATGCCGGGCTCGGTGGTCGCGATCGTCAGCAGCCGCCCGGACGCCGGGTCGTGCAGCTCGGCGATCTCCGCGGGCGCCTCGGTCACCCCCTTGTCGAGCACGAAGTTGTGGTCGTAGCCGGAGCCGACCTTGCGTGCCGTGCGGAAGTCGAAGCGGGAGCCGGTCACGTCCCGCAGCTCGCCCGTCGGGATCAGACCCGGGTCGACCGGGGTGAACCGGGAGGCGGCGATCCGGAGTTCATGGCCGCCCGCGTGGCCCGAGCCGGCCAGGTTGAAGTAGCTGTGGCTGGTCAGGTTGACCACAGTCGGTTCGTCCGTCACCGCCTCGTAGGAGATCCGCAGCGCACCCGGCTCGTCGAGGGTGTACGTCGCCGAGACCTCCAGCCGGCCCGGGAAGCCCTCCTCGCCGTGCGGGCTGACCCGGGTGAGGCGCACGCCGTGCTCGACCGGCCGCGCACTCCAGACACGCTTGTCGAAGCCTTGGCCGCCGCCGTGCAGGGAGTGGGGTCCGTCGTTCGGCTCAAGCGCGTACGTCAGACCGTCCAGCGGGAAGCGGGCGTTCCCGATCCGGTTCGCGTACCGCCCGACCAGGGCGCCGAAGTACGGCCCGGGATGCGCCAGATAGCCGTCGAGGCCGGCGAACCCCAGCACGACGTTCGCCGTCCGTCCGTCCCGGTCCGGGACCTCGACGGACTGCACGATCCCGCCGTACGTCAGGATCCGCACCCGCATCCCGGCGCGCTCCAGCGTCCAGCGGTGCACCGAGGTTCCGTCGGAAAGTGTGCCGAAAAGTTCGCTCATGTGGGAAACCCTAGGTGACGGGCTCGGCCGCGGTGACGGTGCGGTACGCGATGGCCGCGAGCCGCGCCTGGCCGTCCGCGCTCGGATGGAACCAGTCCCAGTGGCTCAGCTGGGCGGTGCCGAACTCGTAGTCGTAGACCGCGCCCCCGTCGAAGCGGCACCGGCGGTCCTTCGCACAGACCTCCTTCAACACCTTGTTGTAGGCCTCCACCCGCTGCCGCACCTTCTCCCGGCGCAGGGTCGCCGCCGCGGCCAGGTCGTCCGCGTCGCTCAGCATCGACGGGCAGATGCCGAGCTTCCACACCTGCTTGCCCAGCGGGTTCGTACGGCCCTGCGACCACAGCCGCTTGAGGTTCGGCACGCTCGCCACATACACCTGCGCCTTCGGCAGGGCCTCGCGCAGTGTGCTCATCGCCTCCTCGAACTGGTCGCGGAAGTCGTCCACCGGGGTCATCGCCGAGGCCCTGGCCCGGCAGGCGTCGTTGGCCCCCGCCATCACCGTCACCAACTGGGGCCTGCGGGCGGCCGCCTGTGCCATCTGGTCGGGCAGGTCGGCCATCCGGGCCCCGGTCACCGCGTAGTTCCAGCTGTTCTCGGCCGCCTTCTCGCGCCCCAGCAGCCGCACCGCCAGGCTGTCGACCTGGGTGCTGGTGCCGGTCGCCCAGGACACCTCGGGGCAGTCGGACAGCACCGCGCACGCGTCGAAGCCACGGGTGATGGAGTCGCCGACGGCGGCGATCGAGGACGGGCTGCGGTTCCACACCGGGGCCGCCCGGGTGGCCCGTGCCTTCGTGACGTCCGGCGCGGGGGAGTTGTCACCCACCGCGTCGCAGCCGGCGGTGCCCAGGCCGGCCGCCAGCAGGACGGCGAGGACGGCCCGTGAACGCCGGCGTCGGTTTCGCATGCCCTGGTCCATCCCCTTGTCGTGCCGTCATGGTCCCCAACCCATAACAACGCGCGAGGGTTCCCGACGGGCGGCATGCAACGGCTCACACCCGTACAAGCGTCCCCCTGGGTGAATGGCGGGGTTTCCTGGCACCGGGACCGACTGTACGTCACACTCCTTGCGCCGACGCACGGTAGCCTCGCCATCAACGCGGCCGTCGCGCCACTGCCGCCGGCCAGTCCGCAAGATGTCCCGCTCTGCCCGGAGGTTCCGGTGACGACACGTGGAGTTCTGTACGTGCACTCCGCTCCGCGCGCGCTGTGCCCGCACGTCGAATGGGCCGTCGCCGGGGTGCTCGGCACCCGGGTCAACCTCGACTGGATCCGGCAGCCCGCGGCACCAGGCACCTGGCGTTCGGAGTTCTCCTGGCAGGGCGAGGCCGGCACGGCCTCCAAGCTGGCGTCCGCGCTGCGCGGCTGGCACCTGCTGCGGTTCGAGGTCACCGCGGAGCCCTGCCCGACCGCCGAGGGCGAGCGCTACAGCTGCACCCCCGAACTCGGCATCTTCCATGCCGTCACCGGCATCCACGGCGACATCCTCATCCCCGAGGACCGTCTCCGCGCGGCGCTGACCCGCTCCCAGCGCGGTGAGACGGACCTGGAGGCGGAGGTCGCCAAGCTCCTGGGCAAGCCGTGGGACGACGAACTGGAGCCGTTCCGCTACGCGGGCGAGGGAGCCCCGGTGCGCTGGCTGCACCAGGTGGTCTAGGAATCCCGCACACGAGGAGTCCGCACCCAGGGAATCCGCACCCAGGGAATCCGCACACGAGGAAGGGCCCCCAGCACCCGGTGGGGGCCCTTCACTTGCGTACCGGCGTTTCTCAGATCGTCCGGAACGCCAGCACCACGTTGTGCCCGCCGAAGCCGAACGAGTCGTTCAGCGCGGCGATACGGCCCTCGGGCAGCTGACGCGCCTCACCGCGGACCACGTCCGCGTTGACCTCCGGGTCGAGGTCGTCGACGTTGATGGTCGGCGGGGCGAGGCGGTTGGACAGGGCCAGGATCGACGCCACGGTCTCGATGCCGCCGGCGCCGCCGAGCAGATGGCCGGTCATCGACTTGGTCGCGGAGATCGCCATGTGGTCGACGTCGTCGCCGAACACCTTGCGCAGGGCCTTGATCTCGGCGACGTCGCCCTGTGGGGTCGAGGTGGCGTGCGCGTTCACATGCACGATCTCGGCCGGCTTGAGGTCGGTGTTGTCGATCAGGTTCTGCAGCGCGTGCGCGATGCCGTTGCCGGACGGCTCGGGCTGCGTGATGTGGTGACCGTCGGACGAGATGCCCTGGCCGACGGCCTCGACGTAGATCCGGGCACCGCGGGCCTTCGCGTGCTCCTCGGACTCCAGGACGATCACGCCGGCGCCCTCGCCCATCACGAAGCCGTCGCGGTTGGAGTCGTAGGGACGGGACGCGCCCTCGGGGTGGTCGTTGTTCTTCGACATCGCCATCATGTTGCCGAACGCGACGATCGGCAGCGGGTGGATGGCCGCCTCGGTACCGCCCGCGACGACGACGTCGGCGCGGCCGGTGCGGATCATCTCGATCGCGTAGCCGATGGCCTCGGCGCCGGAGGCGCAGGCCGAGACGGGGGTGTGCACACCGGCGCGGGCACCCAGCTCGATACCGACGTTGGCCGCCGGGGAGTTGGGCATCAGCATCGGCACGGTGTGCGGGGAGACACGGCGTACGCCCTTGTCCTTCAGGACGTCGTACTGGTCGAGGAGGGTCGTCACGCCACCGATACCGGAGGCGATGACCGCGCCCAGCCGGTCGGGGTTGACGGACGTGTCCTCGCCCGCCCTGGCGGTGAAACCGGCGTCCTTCCAGGCCTCCTGAGCGGCGATCAGCGCGAACTGAGCGGACCGGTCCAGCTTGCGGGCCTGCGGGCGGGGGAGGATCTCGCCCGGTTCGACGGCGATCTGCGCGGCGATACGGACCGGCAGTTCGGCCGCCCACTCCTGCTCCAGGAGGCTGACGCCGGACTTGCCGGCGACCAGGGCCGCCCAGAACGAAGCTGCGTCGCCACCCAGCGGTGTGGTTGCGCCGATACCGGTGACGACCACGGTGCGATTGGTCGGGCTCACGGGAATTCTTTCTCCAACGGATACGGGAGGGCTACCCCCGCGTCAGCGGGGACTACGGCGCCACCGCCGGGTGGCGGGGCCTTGCAGCCTCAGGCTCGAGGGGTGACTCAGGCCTGGTGCTTGAGGATGTAGTCGGTGGCGTCACCGACGGTCTTCAGGTTCTTGACGTCCTCGTCCGGGATCTTGACGTCGAAGCGCTCTTCGGCGGCGACGACGACCTCGACCATGGACAGCGAGTCGACGTCCAGGTCGTCGGTGAAGGACTTGTCCAGCTGGACGTCCTCAACCGGGATGCCGGCGATCTCGTTCACGATGTCGGCGAGACCGGCGACGATCTCTTCCTGAGTGGCGGCCATGTCAGGCGCTCCTTCGTAGATATCCAGACGGTGTTTGGCGTCCGCCGCGTGAGCGGCAGGTGTTTGCGGTTCCCGCACCGGATCGCATGATCCGGCACGGAGTGCCTAGGGGAGGGTAACGACCGTGGCGGCGTAGACGAGACCCGCCCCGAATCCAATGACGAGCGCGGTGTCGCCGCTCTTCGCCTCGCCGGTCGCCAGAAGCCGCTCCATCGCGAGCGGAATCGAGGCCGCCGAGGTGTTGCCGGTGGTGCGGATGTCACGGGCGACCGTGACGTGCTCCGGCAGCTTGAGGGTCTTCACCATCGAGTCGATGATCCGCACGTTGGCCTGGTGCGGGATGAAGACGTCCAGGTCGTCCGCGGTGATCCCGGCCGCGTCCAGCGCCTGCTGGGCGACCTTCGCCATCTCGAACACGGCCCAGCGGAAGACCGCCTGGCCCTCCTGGGTGATCGCGGGGAACTTGATGTTGCCCTCGCTGTCCAGGGGCAGTTCGGCGAGGTCGCCGACCCGGTAGCGGTCCCAGGTGATCGTCTGCCTGATGGTCTCGGCCTTGTCGCCCTCGGAGCCCCAGACGGTCGGGCCGATCCCCGGCTCCTGCGCGGGGCCGACCACGACCGCGCCCGCGCCGTCGCCGAACAGGAAGGCCGTCGCGCGGTCCTCCAGGTCGGTCAGGTCGGACAGCCGCTCGACGCCGATGACGAGCACGTGCTCGGCGGAGCCCTCGACGATCATGCCCTTGGCCAGGGTCAGGCCGTAGCCGAAGCCCGCGCAGCCCGCCGAGATGTCGAACGCGGCGGCCTTGGCCGTGCCCAGCTTGTCGGCGATCTCGGTCGAGATGGCCGGGGTCTGGCTGAAGTGCGAGACGGTCGAGACGACCACGGCGCCGATCTGCTCGGCGGAGATGCCCGCGTCGGCGATCGCCTTGCCGGAGGCCTCGATCGCCATCGCGGCGACGGTCTCCTCCGGGCCCGCCCAGTGCCGGGTCTCGATGCCGGAGCGCGAACGGATCCACTCGTCGGACGAGTCGATCGTCTCGAGGATCACCTCGTTGGGCACCACACGGGTGGGACGGTAGCCACCGACACCGAGGATGCGCGCGTACGGGGCGCCCTTGCTGGGCTTGATCTTCGACATGATTCGGTACGGCTCCTTAGGCGTCAGGCGTGCTCGGCGATGAGCTCGCGGGCCGCGTCGAGGTCGGCGGGGGTCTTCAGGGCCAGCGTCTTGACGCCCGGCAGGGCGCGCTTGGCCAGGCCGGTCAGTGTGCCACCGGGGCATACCTCAATGAGCGCGGTGACGCCGAGCCGCTGGAACGTCTCCATGCACAGGTCCCAGCGAACCGGGTTGGCGACCTGGCCGACCAGGCGCTCCAGCACCTCGGTGCCGGAGGCCACGGTCCTGCCATCCTTGTTGGAGACGTAGGTGACCTTGGGGTCCGCGGGCGCGAGGTCCGCGGCGGCCTTGGCCAGCGTCTCGACCGCGGGGGCCATGTGGTGGGTGTGGAAGGCGCCCGCGACCTTCAGCGGGACGACCTTGCGGACGCCCTCGGGCTTGTCCTCGTTCAGCGCGGCGAGCTGCTCCAGCGTGCCCGCGGCGACGATCTGACCCGCCCCGTTGATGTTCGCCGGCGTCAGCCCCAGCTTCTCCAGATGCGCGACGGACACCTCGGGGTCGCCGCCCAGCAGCGCCGACATGCCGGTCTCGGTGATCGCCGCGGCATCGGCCATGGCCAGCCCGCGCCTGCGTACGAGACCCAGCGCGGCGGCCTCGCCCAGAACGCCCGCGAAGGCGGCGGCGGTGATCTCGCCGACGCTGTGGCCCGCGACCGCGCCCGGGGAGATGTCACCCAGTGCCGTGGCGGACAGGATCCCGGCGGCGACCAGCAGCGGCTGGGCCACCGCGGTGTCGCGAATGGCGTCCGCGTCGGCCTGGGTTCCGTAGTGGACGAGGTCCAGTCCGATGGCGTCCGACCATGCGGCGACGCGGTCGGCGGCACCGGGGAGGTCGAGCCAGGGAGTCAGGAAGCCGGGCGTCTGGGCGCCTTGGCCGGGAGCGACGAGTACGAGCACTCTCACACTCTCTCTTGGGGACGGCCGAGGCCGCCCGTGGGGACAGGGACGAAGAACACGAAGGGGTTTTGTGGAGCCCCGACAAAAACCTAGGGTTGAGGATCTCCATCTGCCAGACGCCCCAGGATCAGCGCGATCCGCAGCGTGAACGCGGATCGTACATCGGATGGCGACCAGCCGGTGACGTCAGTCACACGTCGAAGCCGGTAGCGCACGGTGTTCGGGTGAACGAAGAGCATCCTCGCCGCACCCTCCAGGCTGCTCGCCTGCTCCAGATAAACACTCAAGGTTTCCAGGAGCGCCGATCCGGCCTCTTCCAGTGGTCTGTAGATCTCCTCCACCAACTGCTCACGGGCGCTCGGATCGCTCGCGATGGCCCGCTCCGGAAGGAGATCGTCCGCCAGGACCGGCCGGGGCGCGTCCTGCCAGGCGGAACACGCTTTCAGGCCCGCGGCCGCGGCCTGCGCGGACCGCGTCGCGGCCAGCAGATCGGACACGACGGGCCCCGCGACCACCGGTCCGGCGGCATAAGGCCCGATCAGCGACTTGGCGACGGCCAGCGGATTGTCGTTGCCGCCCGCGATCACCACGAGCCGGTCCCCGAGCACCCCGGTGAGCACCTGGAGCTTGGCGTGCCGGGCGGCCCGCCGGATGGCCTCCACCGTGAGCTCGGAGTCACCGTCCGGCGCGGTCCCCAGCACCACGCACACGTGCTCGGGCGAATTCCAGCCAAGGGCGGCGGCCCGGCTGACGGCGCCCTCGTCGGCCTCGCCGCTGAGCACCGCGTTCACGACCAGCGACTCCAGGCGGGCGTCCCAGGCACCGCGTGCCTCGGCGGCCTGCGCGTACACCTGGGCGGTCGCGAACGCGATCTCCCGCGCGTACACCAGCAGCGCCTCGCGCAGCACGCTCTCGTCCCCGGGAGCGGCGACCTCGTCGATCGCGCTCTCCATGACCTCGATGGTGGTGCGCACCATCTCCACGGTCTGCCGCAGGGTGATGGCCCTGGTCAGCTCGCGCGGCGCGGTGCCGAAGACATCCGTCGAGATGGCCTGCGGGGCGTCCGGGTGCCGGAACCACTCGGTGAAGGCGGCGATGCCCGCCTGGGCCACGAGCCCGATCCAGGAACGGTTCTCCGGTGGCATGGCCCGGTACCACGGCAGGGTCTCGTCCATGCGCGCGATCGCCTGGGCGGCGAGGCTGCCGGACGACTTCTCCAGCCGCTTCAGGGTCGCGGAGTGCGCATGGACGTCGTGCGTTGCGTGTTCGGGCTTGCGGGTTTCGGGTTCGGGCACGGGACAAGACTGCCTTATCCGGACGGGAGCGTGCGTCGCCGGGTCGGGACCGCGGACTACGGTGGTGCCGTGATGGACGTACGGCGCGCCGCGGAGCGCTACCGAGGGGGAGACCCCGACGCCGGGATCGACTCCCGCCACGCCTTCTCCTTCGGCCCGCACTACGACCCCGGAAACCTGCGCTTCGGCGCGGTCATCGCCTGCAACGAGGAGCGGCTCGCACCCGGCGCCGGATTCGACGAGCACCCGCACAGCCACACCGAGATCGTCACATGGGTGGTCGAGGGCGAGCTGACGCACCGCGACTCACAGGGCCACGAGACGCTGGTCCGCCCCGGAGACGTACAGCGCCTCAGCTCGGCGGGTGGCGTCCGCCACATCGAGCGCAACGACGGCGACGCCCCGCTCACCTTCGTGCAGATGTGGCTGGCCCCCCTGGACCCCGGCGGCGACCCGGCCTACGAGATCGTCCGCGGCATCGCCGACTCCACCCCGTACGCCGTCCCCGAGTCCGGCGCGATGCTCCACGTACGCCGCCTGGCCCCGGGGGAGCGAACAGCGATCCCGGACGCGGCATACGTGTACGCCCACGTGGTCCGCGGCGAGCTCCGGCTGGCCGGGGAGAAACTGGGCCCGGGGGACTCGGCCCGGATCACGGACGCGAAGGACGTGGAGGCAGTGGCGGCGACGGAGACGGAGCTGCTGATCTGGGAGATGGCGGGACTTTCCAGCCCGTCCGGCGATTGAGGACGAGGCCGTTCAGGCCGAAGCGGGGGTCTGGGGGTGGCAGCCCCCAGGGACGGGAAGGGTAGGGGTGGCGGGGGCGAAAAAACCCGACGTCAGCCACGCAACTCCGCCAGTACCGCATCCGTGAACACCGGCCACGCCTCGATCGCCCAGGGCCCGAAGGCCCGGTCGGTCAAAGCGGCGCACGCCACCCCCACAACCGGGTCGATCCACAAAAACGTACCGGATTGCCCGAAATGCCCAAACGTCCGAGGCGAGGACGAACCCCCGGTCCAGTGCGGAGACTTGGCGTCCCGGATCTCGAAGCCGAGCCCCCAGTCGTTCGGATTCTGATGCCCGTACCCCGGCAGGACCCCCTTGGTCCCAGGAAACTGCACGGTCATCGCCTCGGCGACGGTACGGACATCCAGCAGCCGAGGCGCCTGCACCTCGGCAGCGAACCGCAGCAGATCCTCGACCGTGGAGACACCGTCCTTCGCCGGCGACCCCTCCAGCGAGGTCGACGTCATGCCCAGCGGCTCCAGCACGGCCTGCCGCAGATACTCCGCGAACGGAATGTCCGTCGCCTTGGCGATATGGTCCCCGAGCTGCTCGAACCCGGCGTTGGAGTACAGCCGCCGCTCTCCGGGCGGCGCGGTCACCCGGTGCTCGTCGAAGGCCAGCCCGGAGGTGTGGGCGAGCAGATGACGGACCGTGGACCCGGGCGGCCCGGCCGGTTCGTCGAGCTCGATCGCCCCCTCCTCGTACGCCACGAGCGCCGCGTACGCCGCGAGCGGCTTGGTGACCGAGGCCAGCGCGAACCGCTGCCGGACGGGACCATGGCTCCCCAGTACCGCACCGTCGGCCCGTACGACCCCCGCCGCCGCGGTGGGAACGGGCCAGCTCTCGATCGAAGTGAGACTCTTCAGCGACATGCGGCCGAGCCTAAGCGACTTCTTACCGGGTTCCGGTTGCTTGGAGTTCACTCGAAGGCCATAGCGTGGGGACCATGACGGTGATGCAGACCTCGCCCGTGGCCACCGAGCAGACTTCGACCCCCGTGGACCTCTGCGCCGCGCCACCCCGGAGGCATCCGCGGCCCGACGGTCAGGACAGCTACACAATCAGCGAGGTCGTCGCCTTCACCGGACTGACCGCCCACACCCTGCGCTGGTACGAGCGGATCGGGCTGATGTCCCACATCGACCGGTCGCACACCGGCCAGCGCCGCTACAGCAACCGCGATCTGGACTGGCTGGACTTCGTGAGCAAGCTGCGGCTGACCGGTATGCCGGTCGCGGACATGGTCCGGTACGCGGAGCTGGTGCGCGAGGGCGAGACCACCTACGCCGAGCGGCACGAGCTGCTGGAGTCGACCCGCAGGGACGTGCTGGCCCGTATCGCCGAACTCCGGGACACGCTCGCCGTACTCGACCGGAAGATCAGCTTCTACGCGAGCGGAAGCACCGCGTAGCGCCCGGCTAGAGCTCCGCCAGCAGCTCGGCCTTCTTCGTCGAGAACTCCTCGTCCGTGACCAGCCCGGCCCGGTGCAGCTCCCCGAGATGACGGATCCGCTCGGCGATGTCCGCGGGGTCGCGCCGGCCCGCCGTGGCCGGCACCGCCGCCGGCCCCCGCGCCCGCACCGCCGCCAGGACGGCCGCGGCGAAGGGCAGCGACTCGTGCACGGGACCGTAACCGAGCCCGAAGACGACCGTCGCGGGATCCTGGTCCGGCTGGGCGGGCTGCTCGACGGTGGAGTCGCGGTGCAGGAGCCGCAGATGACCTTCGAAGACCTCGGGCGAGCGCCACTCGACGCCGCTCAGGTCGGCGACCGGGAAGCTCTGGTCGCCGGCCTTCCACTTCGCCGAGGAGGCGCCGGTCCAGGACCAGCGGAACTGCACCGAGGACCCGTCGAAGGACGCCTTGCCGTCGTACGCCTTGAAGTGCCGGGGCGCGTCGGGCGCGGTGACCAGATGGCGTTCCGCGGGCCCGGACTCGGTGAGCTGCGCGCGCAGTTCGTCGGCGTAGTACTCGGCGAGGGTCTCGCGCTCGGCGGGCAGGACCAGCCGGTAGGGGTCGGAGCCCTCCTTCAACTGCCCGGCCGCCGCCTCCATCAGCGGATCCGCGCCGGGGCGGGGCTCGGCCCGCAGCACGACGGTGCCGCGTTTGCCGACGCCGAGCGTCACACCCGAGAGCGCGGAGAGCGGGATGCGCCGTTCCCCAAGAGCCTGGAACAGCTTCGGTGTTCGAATCCCCCGTTCGTAGCGGATGAGCACAGAGTCGGACTCGAACTCCCAGGCGGCATGAAATCCGGCCAGTACATCACCCATGCGGCTCATCGTATGCGGCACGCGCTTTTTCGTCCCCTCCCCGCGCAGACCGCAGTTCCTGCGCCTCTACGCGCGTCCTGCCGTGTCGGTGCCGGACAAACCCTCCCGGCACACGTCGACATCGTGCGCACACGTCACCGCGCGGTACGCGCCAACACCGATGTCGGCCAAGTTCCGCAGGCTGTCCGTGCCCGGCTCGAAATAGCCGCTGTGTCCCTGCGCGTCCCGCGCCGAGAGCACCCGGGCGCCGAACGCCGAGGACACCGGATCGGCGCCGTGCCCGAGGCCGCCGACCTCCAGGTAGGGCACGTCCTGGACCCAGTCGGTGGCGTCCCGCATCGCCCACACCCGCGCCGAGGTGCCCAGGTGCGCGGCATCGGAGACCCGCATACCGGGGCTCGCGGCCACGGCTATGTCGGCAACCCGGTCCGGCATCGCGTGCGCGGCGACCCCGCAGACCACGGAGCCGTAGCTGTGGCAGAACATCGACACGGGCGCGCTGCCGGGGAGCGCGCGCAGCAGGGCGTTCAGCCGTACGGCGCCGTCCTCGGCGCGCATCGCCGTGGCCGCGTCCACGCCGAGTCCGTTGGGCGCGGTGTAGTCGGCCCAGGCGATCACGGCCGTACGGGTCGTGGGGCTCGCCGTGCGCTCGGCCGAGTACAGGGCCTTGGCCATGCCGGCCGTCGCCGAGTACTTGCGGTTCGTCTTCTGGAAGGTGAGCAGATCGGTGTCGACGCCGGGGACGACGACCGAGATCCGCTCGGCCTTGTCCAGGTTCCCGAACACCTCGGCGATCCGGCCCGTGCCCTCGGGATCGAAGGAGAGGATCTGGCGGCCGCCGGACATCAGCGACTCGTAGCGGTGCATACGACGGCCCGCCTGCTGCTGCCCGGCAGGGCTGAGCCGGCTGTCGTGCATGCGCTTCTTCTCGACCTTGCGCGCCTGCTTCATGGCGAGGTGATTGGCCTGGTAGCGCAGCTCGACGGGGGCGCCGTTCATATTGCCGACCGCGAGCGGGTAGCGGTGTGCGAGGCGGCCGCGCTCCTGCTCGGTGAGCGAGGCGAAGAAACGGGCGAGCCGGGCGGGGGACGCGTCCGGGTCCGGCAGGTGGTGGCCGTGGAAGCGGCCGTGCTCCCACTTCGTGAGCGAGGCCTGGAGAGGGGTCGTCTCCCGGTGGGTGCGCAGGGCGGTCCAACCGGTGGTCGCGAGCATCACGAACACGACGCCCAGCGCGAGCAGCGCGCGCCAGACGTTGAGTTGCGGGGAGGTGTCGAAGGAAGTCACTGGGAGGACACACTAGGAGAACGGGAGGGTCTCGCGGTAACTGAGTGACAGGGATCACGTTTCAAGCGCACGTGACAATGGCCTCAGTCCTTCCGCCAGCTCCCGACGAGCGCGGGTCCCACCTGATCGAGGTGGGCGGCGGTGAGTTCGCGGATCGCCCCCACGCTGGCGTCGTCCCCCACGGACCAGGCGCGTTCGGTGACCCGGATCACCGCGCCGAAGAGGGCCACCACGAGCCGCGGACGCGGGTCCGCGTCGATGTCCAGGCCCTCGCGTTCGGCGATGATCCGCGCGATCTGTTCCTCCAGCTCCGCCGAGCGCCGCAGATGGGCGGCGAGCAGGGCGGGCGTCGCCTCGATCATCCGGTAGGCACGCATGTGGAGTTCGACCGGGACGACCTGTTCGACGGCCTCCTCGATGGTGTCCCAGCTCTCCAGCACGGCCCGGCGCAGCGCCTCCAGCGGGGCCTCGTGCGGCGGGCGTTCGCGCACCGCCTCGACGTAGTGCGACTCGGCGAGCCGTGGCACGAAGAAGGCCACGTCCTCCTTGCTGGCGAAGTAGCGGAAGAACGTGCGCTGCGACACATCGACGGCCTCGGCGATCTCGTCGACGGTCGTCTCCTCGTAGCCCCGGGTGGTGAACAGTTCGAGCGCGGACCGCAGCAGTGCGTCCCGGGTGCGCTGCTTCTTGCGTTCGCGCAGTGTTTCCATATGTGTCAGTTACCGACTTGTGATTTGGTTTGTCAATTGTCAGTGGCTGTCACTAGCCTCGAAGGCATGACTAGTCAGACCACCATCGACACGACGGGGTCGGGGGACAGGGCGGAGAAGGTTCCGTCGGCCCCGTCGGACCCGGTCCCGGCCGCGGGCCTGCGCGGCCACCCTTGGCTCACCCTCATAACCGTGGCCGTAGGGGTCATGATGGTGGCCCTCGACGGCACCATCGTGGCCATCGCCAACCCGGCGATCCAGAAGGACCTCGGCGCCACCTTCGCGCAGGTCCAGTGGATCACCAACGGCTACTTCCTGGCCCTCGCGGTCTCCCTGATCACCGCGGGCAAGCTCGGTGACCGCTTCGGCCACCGGCAGACCTTCCTGATCGGTGTGACCGGCTTCGCCGCCGCCTCGGGCGCCATCGGCCTGTCGCACAGCATCGCCGCGGTCGTCACCTTCCGCGTCTGCCAGGGCCTGTTCGGCGCGCTGCTGATGCCGGCCGCGCTCGGCCTGCTGCGGGCCACCTTCCCGGCCGAGAAGCTCAACATGGCGATCGGCATCTGGGGCATGGTCATCGGCGCGTCCACCGCGGGCGGTCCGATCCTCGGCGGTGTCCTCGTCGAGCACGTCAACTGGCAGTCGGTGTTCTTCATCAACGTGCCGGTCGGCCTGATCGCCCTGGTCCTGGGCGCGCTGATCCTCCGCGACCACCGCGCCGCCCTCGAGCGGAGCCCGCTGGATGAGCACAGCGCGCCGCGCTCCTTCGACCTCCTCGGCATCGCACTGCTCTCCGGCGCGATGTTCTGCCTGGTCTGGGCGCTCATCAAGGCGCCGGCCTGGGGCTGGGGCGACGGCAGGACCTGGGCGTTCATCGCCGGATCGGTGCTGCTCTTCGCCGTCTTCTCCTTCTGGGAGACGAAGGTCGAGGAACCCCTCATCCCGCTGGGCCTGTTCCGCTCGGTCCCGCTGTCCGCGGGCGTGGTCCTGATGGTCCTGATGGCGATCGCCTTCATGGGCGGTCTGTTCTTCGTGACGTTCTACCTCCAGAACGTCCATGGCATGAGCCCGATCGACGCCGGACTCCATCTGCTGCCCCTCACCGGCATGATGATCGTCGGTTCGCCGCTCGCCGGCGCGATGATCACCAAGCTGGGCCCGCGCATCCCGCTGGCCGGCGGCATGGTTGCCACCGCCGTCGCCATGTACGGCATGTCCACGCTGGAGACGGACACCGGCAGCGGTGTGATGTCGCTCTGGTTCGCCCTGCTGGGCCTCGGCCTCGCGCCCGTCATGGTCGGCGCGACGGAGGTCATCGTCGGCAACGCCCCGATGGAGCTCTCCGGTGTGGCCGGCGGTCTCCAGCAGGCGGCGATGCAGATCGGCGGCAGCCTCGGTACGGCGGTGCTGGGTGCCGTGATGGCCTCCAAGGTCGACAGCGACCTGCCGGCCAACTGGGCCGACGCGGGGCTCCCGAAGCTCACGCCGACCCAGCTCGACCAGGCCTCGGAAGCGGTCCAGGTCGGTGTCGCGCCGGTCGACAAGGGCACTCCGGACGTGATCGTCGCGAAGATCACTTCGGTCGCGCACGACACCTTCATCTCCGGCATGAGCCTGGCGTCGCTGGTCGCCGCGGGCGTGGCGGCCGTGGCCGTGCTGGTGGCACTGCTCACCAAGCGCGGAGAGAACGCCGACGCGGGTGCGGGCGTGGGCCACATCTGAGTTCCCCCATCTGGGTGACGCGACTGAAGATCCCTCACCTCCGGCACGCGCCGCAGCTCACAGTGGGTCAAGTCCTCCGCAGGGCATAGGAGGACACCCAACTGCGGCGCGCTGCTGGAGGGGGGCAGCGCGCCGACAGGTCCGAGTACCCGCCCCACCCAACTGCGCCCACCCGTCCCGCCCAGCTGCGGTCACCGATCCCGCCCAATTGCGGGCAGTCGTGCCGCCTGGGGCAGCACGGGTGGGCGCAGCGGCACCCCGCAAGCGCTGGGTAGCGCGACCCACCCCCACCCAGGGCAGCCCACGGCAGCTCATAACGCCGGGGAGCCACCCCCACCCCCCACAGGGCAACCCCAACCCCCTACCCCGGCCGCTCCTCCACCGCTTCCCGCGCCGAAGCCAACGCAGTCAACGCGGCCACCTCCGCCCGAAGCCCCCGTACCTCCGCGGCCAAGGACTCGATCGCCTCCGTCTGCCGCCGCTCCTCCACATCGTCCTTCTCGAACCGCGCGATGAACCACGCGGCGATGTTCGCGGTCACCACACCCAGCAACGCGATCCCGGACAGCATCAGCCCGACCGCGATCATCCGCCCCAGCCCGGTGGTCGGCGCATGATCCCCGTACCCGACGGTCGTCATCGTCGTGAACGACCACCACACGGCGTCACCCAGCGTCCGGATGTTCCCGTGCGGCGACTCCCGCTCCACCGACAGCACGGCCAGCGACCCGAACATCAGCAACCCGACGACCGCCCCCGCGACATACGTCGTCAGCCGGATCTGCGAAGCCATCCGCGCCCGCCGTCCCACCAGCAGCAGCGTCGAGACGAGCCGCAGCAGCCGCAGCGGCTGGAGGATCGGCAGTATCACCGCGCACAGGTCCAGCCAGTGCGTCCGTACGAACTCCTTGCGTCGGCGCGCGAGCGCCAGCCGCATCAGATAGTCCGTGGCGAAGGACCCCCACACCACCCACTCCACGACCGTGCACGCGGCCGTCAGGGAGCGCCCCGCCGAACTGTCCACGATCGGCACGGCATAGGCGACGGCGAAGGCCACCGCGAGCGCCAGCAGGGGCCGTTGGGTGTGCTGCTCCCAACGCGCCTGCGCCGATTGTTCCTCCATGCCCGCATCGTAAGGAAAACGCGGAGGCGGTGGAGCATCGAGCCCCACCGCCCCTCAGCAGCTCAAGAGCCGCTCGAGCCGCGAAACCGCGGCGCTACGCGTCGCCGCCGGCCGCTCCCGGGTCCGCCGCCGACACGTCAAGCAGCTGGTACCGGTCGATGGCCTGCTTCAGTACCGAACGGTCGACCTTGCCCTCCCGCGCCAGCTCGGTCAGCACCGCCACCACGATCGACTGCGCGTCGATGTGGAAGAAGCGGCGAGCCGCGCCCCGCGTGTCCGCGAAGCCGAAGCCGTCCGCACCGAGGGACTGGTACGTCCCCGGCACCCACCGGGCGATCTGGTCCGGAACCGACCGCATCCAGTCGGACACGGCCACGAACGGCCCCTCCGCGCCGCTGAGCTTGCGCGTGACGTACGGCGTGAGCTGCTCCTCCTCTGGGTGCAGCAGATTGTGCTGCTCGCATGCCACGGCCTCGCGCCGCAGCTCGTTCCAGGAGGTCGCCGACCAGACGTCGGCCCGTACGTCCCAGTCCTCCGCGAGGATCCGCTGTGCTTCGACCGCCCACGGCACCGCCACGCCGGACGCCATGATCTGCGCCGGGACGGAGCCCGCCGTGCCCGCGCCGATCCGGTGGATGCCCTTGAGGATGCCCTCGACGTCCACGTCCGCCGGCTCGGCCGGGTGCTGGATGGGCTCGTTGTAGACGGTGAGGTAGTAGAAGACGTCCTCGCCGTGCGGGTGCTGCGCGTCGCTGCCGTACATACGGCGCAGGCCGTCCTGCACGATGTGCGCGATCTCGTACGAGTACGCCGGGTCGTAGGCGACACAGCCGGGGTTCGTCGAGGCGAGCAGCTGCGAGTGGCCGTCCGCGTGCTGCAGACCCTCACCGGTCAGCGTCGTACGGCCGGCGGTCGCGCCGAGAACGAAACCGCGCGCCAGCTGGTCGGCCATCTGCCAGAACTGGTCACCCGTGCGCTGGAAACCGAACATCGAGTAGAAGACGTAGACCGGGATCAGCGGCTCGCCGTGTGTCGCGTAGGCCGAGCCGGCCGCGATCAGGGAGGCCGTGCAGCCCGCCTCCGAGATGCCGTCGTGCAGCATCTGGCCCGTCGGCGACTCCTTGTACGCGAGCAGCAGGTCGCGGTCCACCGCCTCGTACTGCTGGCCGAGCGGGTTGTAGATCTTCGCGCTCGGGAAGAAGGAGTCCATGCCGAACGTGCGGTACTCGTCCGGTGCGATCAGCACGAACCGCCTGCCGAGCTCCTTGTCCCGCATGAGGTCCTTGAGGAGCCGGACAAAGGCCATGGTCGTCGCGATCGACTGCTGACCCGAGCCCTTCTTCACACCCGCGTACGTCTTGTCCTCGGGCAGCGTGAGCGGCTTGGAACGCACGACGCGCGTCGGGACGTACCCGCCGAGCCCCTTGCGCCGGTCGTGCATGTACTGGATCTCCTCCGAGTTCCGGCCCGGGTGGTAGTACGGCGGCAGGCCGGACTCCAGCTCCTTGTCGGAGATCGGCAGGTGCAGCCGGTCGCGGAAGCCCTTGAGGTCGGTGACCGTCAGCTTCTTCATCTGGTGCGTGGCGTTGCGGCCCTCGAAGTTCGGGCCGAGCGTCCAGCCCTTGATCGTCTTGGCCAGGATCACCGTCGGCTGGCCCTTGTGCGCCTTGGCCGCCGAGAACGCCGCGAAGATCTTCCGGTGGTCGTGACCGCCACGGCCCAGGTGCAGGATCTGGTCGTCGGTCATGTGCTCGACCATCGCGCGCAGCCGGTGGTCGTCGCCGAAGAAGTGGTCGCGGATGTACGCGCCGGACTCGGTCGCATACGTCTGGAACTGGCCGTCGGGCGTGGTGTTCATCCTGTTGACCAGCACGCCGTCGCGGTCCTGGGCGAGCAGCGGGTCCCAGGTGCGGTCCCAGACCAGCTTGATCACGTTCCAGCCGGCGCCCCGGAAGACCGACTCCAGCTCCTGGATGATCTTGCCGTTGCCGCGCACCGGGCCGTCGAGCCGCTGCAGGTTGCAGTTGACCACGAAGGTGAGGTTGTCCAGGCCCTCGCGCGCCGCGATGGACAGCTGGCCGAGCGACTCCGGCTCGTCCATCTCGCCGTCACCGAGGAACGCCCACACATGCGACTTGGAGGTGTCCGCGATGCCGCGCGCCTCCATGTAGCGGTTCATCCGGGCCTGGTAGATCGCGGCCAGCGGGCCGAGGCCCATGGAGACCGTCGGGAATTCCCAGAAGTCCGGCATGGAGCGCGGGTGCGGGTAGCTGGAGAGCCCGTTCGGGTACTTCGACTTCTCCTGGCGGAAGCCGTCCAGCTGCACCTCGGTGAGCCGGTCGAGCAGGTAGGCGCGTGCGTAGATGCCGGGGGAGGCGTGTCCCTGGAAGAAGACCTGGTCGCCGCCGTCGCCCTCGTCCTTGCCGCGGAAGAAGTGGTTGAAGCCCACGTCGTAGAGCGAGGCGGAGGAGGCGAACGTGGCGATGTGGCCGCCGACGCCGATGCCGGGGCGCTGCGCGCGGGACACCATGACCGCGGCGTTCCAGCGGGTCGCGTTCAGGATCCGGCGCTCGATCTCCTCGTTGCCGGGGAAGAACGGCTCGTCCTTGGTCGCGATCGTGTTGACGTAGTCCGTGCTGCGCATCTCGGGCACGGCCACGCGCTTCTCGCGGGCGCGCTCGATCAGGCGGAGCATCAGATAGCGGGCCCGCTCGCGGCCGCGCTCGTCCACGGCGGCGTCGAGGGAGTCGAGCCACTCCTGGGTCTCTTCGGGATCGAAGTCAGGTACCTGACTCGGAAGGCCGCCAATGATGATCGGGTTGCGATCGGATCCGGAAGCCACGCTGTTCCTTACCTGTCAGAGGGCCGCTTCTGCTTGGGCTTTTTTCTCGGGCGTATCCCTTGTGCCAGCACCGTCCCCCATCGTGTACCTCGGGGAGGCCCACGTCATCTCTACTCGGTGGTAACCGAGACGTCCGTACGGTCTCCCTCAAGCCGTACTCGGGCGGCTCGGGCCAAAACGCAACGATACGCCCAGCGTATGACGTGATTGGCAAAGGCGTTCGAGCGCCGCACTCCCGGGTGATTCGCGGAGGGTTCCTAAGCTCGCAAAGCGGGCACAAGGGTGCAGAAGAAAGTGGTGTGGGTCACCCTGGGTTTGGGAGGGGTGCCAGGAGTTGCGGCGACACGGCCGGGATCGTCACCGTTTCGGCGGTCTGAACGGCCGGGTACTTGCGCGATCCGTCCCGCCCGTGTGGACTACGGCCAATGCTTCGCGCACGCGCGTGGCTGAGATAGTTACCAAGACATGATCAGGAGGCAACCCGTGAGCGCGACCGCGGACCACGCGGAGGAGCGGACGAGCCCTGCCGTCAGGCTGGGGTTCCAGCCCGAGCAGGTGGTCCAGGAGATCGGCTACGACGACGACGTCGACCAGGAGCTCCGCGAGTCCATTGAGGAAGTCATCGGCAGCGAACTCGTGGACGAGGAGTACGACGACGTCGCGGACGCCGTGGTGCTGTGGTTCCGCGACGAGGACGGCGACCTGACGGATGTGCTGGTGGACGCCACCACGTACATCGAGGAGGGCGGCGCGATCCTGCTCCTCACGCCGAAGACCGGCCGTGACGGGTACGTGGAGCCGAGCGACATCTCGGAAGCCGCCGTGACGGCGGGGCTGTCGGCCTCCAAGAGCGTCAGTGTGGGCAAGGACTGGAGCGGCTCGCGTCTGGTGACGCCGAAGGCTGCGAAGTCCAAGCGCTGATCGAGCAGTGACCGCCGTCCCTCGCCGGACGGGCTGATGTCAGCCGGGCTGGGCCGAAGGTCCAGCCCGGCACCGCTGCGCCCCGGTGGCGGCTGCGTAGGGTGGTGTCACCCGAACAGCCCCTCCGAAGGGATGCAGGACCATGGCGATCCAGGTCGGCGACAAGGCGCCCGACTTCGAGCTCAAGGACAACCACGGCCGCACCGTGAAGCTCTCCGACTTCCGGGGCGAGAAGAACGTGGTGCTGCTCTTCTACCCCTTCGCCTTCACCGGCGTGTGCACCGGTGAGCTGTGCGAGCTGCGGGACAACCTGCCCAGGTTCGAGGACCGCGGCACGCAGGTGCTCGCCGTCTCCAACGACTCCATCCACACCCTGCGCGTCTTCGCCGAGCAGGAGGGCCTGGAGTACCCCCTGCTGAGCGATTTCTGGCCGCACGGCAACATTTCGCGCGCCTACGGCGTCTTCGCCGAGGACAAGGGTTGCGCCGTCCGCGGGACCTTCATCATCGACAAGGAAGGCGTCGTGCGGTGGACCGTGATCAACGGCCTGCCGGACGCGCGGGACCTGAACGAGTACGTGAAGGCGCTCGACACCCTGTGATTCTTCGGGGTCAGGGCCTGCGGGCAGCGGGAACCCCTCACTAGGATCGAATCGTTGATCCGGTATCCGAAGCACCTCGGGGCTCCCCGCCCCTGGACACGACATGGAGGGACTCGTGGGAGTCAGCCTCAGCAAGGGCGGCAACGTATCCCTGACCAAGGAGGCCCCGGGTCTGACCGCGGTCCTCATCGGTCTTGGCTGGGACGTCCGCACCACGACCGGCACCGACTTCGACCTCGACGCCAGCGCCCTGCTGCTGGACACGTCGGGCAAGGTCGGCAGTGACCAGAACTTCGTCTTCTTCAACAACCTGAAGAGCCCGGACGGCTCGGTGGAGCACACCGGCGACAACCTCACCGGTGAGGGCGAGGGCGACGACGAGGTGATCAAGGTCAATCTGGCGACGGTCCCGGCCGACGTGGACAAGATCGTCTTCCCGGTGTCGATCTACGACGCCGAGAACCGCCAGCAGTCCTTCGGCCAGGTCCGTAACGCCTTCATCCGGGTCGTCAACCAGGCCGGCGGCGCCGAGATCGCCCGCTACGACCTGAGCGAGGACGCGTCCACCGAGACGGCCATGGTCTTCGGCGAGCTCTACCGGCACGGCCCGGAGTGGAAGTTCCGTGCCATCGGCCAGGGCTACGCCTCGGGCCTGCGCGGCATCGCGCAGGACTTCGGCGTCAACGTCTGAGATGTGACCGCCTCGTCCGGCGCCGCACCGTTTACGGTCGGCGCCGGACGTGCAGGACAACCGAAGAAGCACCACCTAGGGGAGGACCAGCATCATGGGCGTCACGCTCGCCAAGGGGGGCAACGTCTCCCTGTCCAAAGCCGCACCGAATCTCACGAACGTGCTGATCGGGCTCGGCTGGGACGCACGCTCCACCACCGGAGCCCCCTTCGACCTGGACGCCAGCGCGTTGCTGTGCCAGGGCCAGCGGGTGCTCGGCGACGAGTGGTTCGTCTTCTACAACCAGCTCAAGAGCCCGGACGGTTCGGTGGAGCACACCGGAGACAACCTCACCGGTGAGGGCGAGGGTGACGACGAATCGATTCTGGTCGACCTGCTGAAGGTCCCGGCCGTCTGCGACAAGATCACTTTCCCGGTCTCGATCCATATGGCGGACGAGCGCGGCCAGACCTTCGGCCAGGTCTCCAACGCCTTCATCCGGGTCGTCAACCAGGCCGACGGCCAGGAGCTCGCGCGCTACGACCTGAGCGAGGACGCCTCCACCGAGACGGCCATGATCTTCGGCGAGCTGTACCGCTACGGCGGCGAATGGAAGTTCCGGGCCGTCGGACAGGGGTACGCGTCGGGGCTGCGGGGCATCGCCCTGGACTTCGGGGTCAACGTCTCGTAGACGGCCCCGACGGCTGGCCGCACCATCTCGGACCTGTGTGTTCCGGGGCCGGGCGCCCCTCCTGGCCCGGCTTGAGGGGCAGGCCCTACACTTCGGGGTCAACAATGAGTAAAGCCGAGTACGGCGCGGGGGAGACCCGTACATACACGATTGGGTAGCCAGTGCTTCTGAAAACCTTCGGCTGGTCGTTCGCGGTCACCGCGCTCGGTCTGGTCGCGGCGGTCTTCTACGGGGGGTGGGAGGCCCTCGGCATCGTGGCGATCCTCTCCGTCCTGGAGATCTCGCTGTCGTTCGACAACGCGGTGGTCAACGCCGGAATCCTGAAGAAGATGAATGCCTTCTGGCAGAAGATCTTCCTCACGGTCGGCGTGCTCATCGCGGTCTTCGGCATGCGGCTGGTCTTCCCCGTCGTCATCGTCGCGATCACCGCCAAGATGGGCCCCATCGAGGCCGTCGACCTCGCTCTCAACAACAAGGACCGCTACCAGCAACTGGTGACCGACGCCCACCCGGCGATCGCCGCCTTCGGTGGCATGTTCCTGCTGATGATCTTCCTCGACTTCATCTTCGAGGACCGGGACATCCAGTGGCTGCGCTGGATCGAGCGGCCGCTGGCCAAGCTCGGCAAGGTCGACATGCTGTCGGTCTGCATCTCCCTGATCGTCCTGCTGATCACCTCCTTCACCTTCGCCACCCACGCGCACCAGCACGGCGGCGCGCACGTCGACAAGGCGCAGACGGTGCTGATCGCCGGTATCGCCGGTCTGATCACGTACATGATCGTCGGCGGTCTCTCCGGCTACTTCGAGGACAAGCTGGAGGAAGAGGAGGAGCGGGAGCACGAGGAGGAGGAAGAGGCCGCGCGCACCGGCAAGAAGCGCTCGCCCGTGGTGCTGGCAGGCCAGGCCGCGTTCTTCATGTTCCTCTACCTGGAGGTCCTGGACGCGTCCTTCTCCTTCGACGGCGTGATCGGCGCCTTCGCCATCACCAACGACATCGTCCTGATGGCGCTGGGCCTGGGCATCGGCGCGATGTACGTGCGGTCGCTCACCGTCTACCTGGTCCGTCAGGGCACCCTCGACGACTACGTCTACCTGGAGCACGGCGCCCACTACGCGATCGGGGCGCTGGCCGTGATCCTCATGGTCACCATCCAGTACCAGATCAACGAGGTCATCACCGGCCTCGTCGGCGTCATCCTGATCGCCTGGTCCTTCTGGTCCTCCGTCCGCCGCAACCGCGCTCTGGCGGAGTCCGAGGGAAAAGAGGGCTCGGACGAGAAGGCTGAGGTGTCCGTCTAGGACTCGGTCCACATCAGGGGTGTCTCACTCCCAGGTGTGATCACCTTCCGGGTGAGGAACGCTCACAGCGGGGCGGCCGACGGCGGCCGCCCCGCCATTTTGTGTCACGGGTACGCAGTCGTACATGGGGGCGGGAATGGGTTTCTTCGACGGGCTGCTGGGCGGCCGGGCTGCCGACTTCGACTCGGGCAGTGCCGCCACCAACTCGATCCAGCTCACCAAGCGGCACCAGCAGGTGTCCCTGACCAAGCAGGACGCGGCCACCGGGCATCTGCGCGTCAATCTGACCTGGCGCATGCGGACGTCCGACTTCGGCGGCATCCAGCGCACCAGTCTGTTCCGGCACCCCTTCAAGGCGCTCAAGCCGGCGGAGGTGCTGGGCCACGGGCAGAGCATGGTCAACGTCGACCTCGACCTGGGCTGCCTGTACGAGCTCACGGACGGCACCAGGGGGGTCGTCCAGCCGCTCGGCAACTACCTCGGGGACGTCAATTCACCGCCGTACGTCAAACTCAGCGGCGACGACCGGTTCGGGTCGGCGTCCGGCGAGACGATGTACGTCAACCTGGACCACCGCGAGGAGATAAAGAGGCTGCTGGTCTTCGTCTACATCTACGACCAGACGCCGGCCTTCGACCGCACCCACGCCATCGTCACGCTCTACCCCAGCAACGGCCCGCGCATCGAGATCGGCCTGGACGAACGGCACCCCCAGGCCCGCTCCTGCGCCGTCGTGATGATCGAGAACGTCAAGGGCGAACTGATCGTCCGCCGCGAGGTGAAGTTCGTCTACGGCTTCCAGGGCGAGCTGGACCGGCTCTACGGCTGGGGGCTGCAGTGGGGCCGGGGCTACAAGACCAAGGTGGTGGAGTGACCCTCAGCGGCCGATGAACTGCGGGCCCTGCGGGGGCAGCCTGAAGTCCGGGTTCGGGGCCGCCGTCACCGGAGGGGGATAGCCGTAGCCGGACTGGGCCGACGTGGCCGCCGCGGCCGGTGCCTGCGGATAGCCGTACGCGGGCCCGTCGGCGGGCTGCGGATAGCCGTAGGCCGACTGGGTCTGGGCCACCTGTGAGGTCCCCGGCTGCGGATAGCCGTACGCCGACTGCGCCGCCTGCGTCGGCAGCATCGTCGGCTGCTCCGGAGGCAGGGGCAGCGACTGGGGCGGCTCCTCGGCCCCCTCGGACTCGTCCACCGAGATGCCGAAGTCGGTCGCCAGGCCCTTCAGACCGTTGGAGTAGCCCTCGCCGAGCGCCCGGAACTTCCAGCCCTCGCCGCGCCGGTACAGCTCCCCGCAGATCAGCGCGGTCTCGGCGCCGGTCTCCGGCTTGATGTCGAAGAGGGCCAGCGGCTCGCCCTCGACGGTGGACGCGTCGTACAGCACGATGCGCAGCGCGTGTACGTGCTCGAAGGCGACGCCGTCCGCCGAGGCGACCAGGAGAATACGGCTGACACCGGTCTCGACACCGGCCAGATCCGTCTGGATCGTGTCGGTCAGGCCCTCGGCGATACGCTTCTTGCCGAGCCGCCATACCTTCCCGGAGGGGTGCCGGGGCTGGTTGTAGAAGACGAAGTCCTCGTCGGAGCGCACACGGCCGTCGGGGCCGAGGAGCAGCGCCGAGGCATCGACATCCGGGACATCCTGCCCGGGCGTCCAGCGCAGCACGGCGCGCAGCGTCGTGGCTTCCAGCGGGACGTTCGACCCCTTCAACATCGCGTGCGTCATGCGGTCATCCTGCCTTCTCGGTCCTGGTCACGACAATGCGGGGTAACCACAACCGACAGGGCTGTGCTTGCCGGCGTTACCTGAAATTCATGCCTGGCGGGAACTCATGACATGGAGTCGTACGTACTATTACCGGCCACCTGTCCACCAAATCCAGTTGCTTACCTTGCGCCACGGGGGAGTTCTATGCGTCATTTCGGGCACATTGCCCCTGAGGTGCGGCAGCGCCTCTTCCACCAGGAGCCGTGCGAGTTCACCGCCGACTCCCCGGCCCGGCTGCTCTCCGCGGCCCTGGGCGCCACGCTGTACAGCCCGGCCACCAGGCCGAGGCTCGCCGACGACATCGTCAAGCAGGCCTCACTGGGCGTGGTCTCGATGGTGCTGTGCCTGGAGGACTCGATCGGGGACGAGGACGTGCTGGAGGGCGAGCAGAACCTCGTACGCCAGTTCGCCGACCTCGACTCCCGGGCCGATGTGGACCTGCCCCTGCTCTTCATCCGGGTCCGCAACCCGGAACAGATCTCCGACCTCGTACGACGCCTGGGCGCGACCGTCCGGCTGCTGTCCGGATTCGTGTTCCCGAAGTTCACCGAGGAGCGCGGCATCCCCTTCCTGGAGGCGCTGGCCGCCGCCGAGACGGAGAGCGGGCGCCGGCTGTTCGGCATGCCGGTCCTGGAGACGCCCGAGCTGATGTACCGGGAATCGCGCGTGGACGCCCTGGAGGGCATCGCCCGCGCCGTCGACAAGTACCGCGACCGGGTGCTGGCGCTGCGCCTGGGCGTCACGGACTTCTGCTCCTCGTACGGACTGCGCCGCGCCCCCGACATGACGGCGTACGACGTCCAGATCATCGCCTCGGTGATCGCCGACGTGGTGAACATGCTGGGTCGGGCCGACGGCACCGGGTTCACGGTGACCGGTCCGGTGTGGGAGTACTTCCGGGTCCCCGAGCGCATGTTCAAGCCGATGCTGCGGCACAGCCCCTTCCTGGAGGGGCAGGCCGTCGAGCTGCGCGAGAGACTGATCGAGCACGCGATGGACGGGCTGCTGAGGGAGATCTCCCTGGACCAGGCCAACGGACTGCTCGGCAAGACCTGCATCCACCCCTCGCACGTCCTGCCGGTGCACGCACTGTCAGTGGTCAGTCACGAAGAGTTCAGTGACGCCCAGGACATTCTGCGGCCGGAACGCGGCGGCGGGGGTGTACTCAGGTCGGCCTACACGAACAAGATGAACGAAGTGAAGCCGCACCGCGCCTGGGCCGAGCGGACCATGCTGCGCGCCGAGGTGTTCGGTGTCGCCAACGAGGACGTCGGCTTCGTGGAGCTGCTCGCCGCCGGGATCCCCGGCTGACCACCGCCCAACCCAAGGAACGCATGAACAAGGCAGTGAACAACGGGGCCTGGTCCGGCAGTTGGGTCGCCGAGCGACTCGGGGTCGGACTGACGGGCGACGACACGCTGACGGGGCTGCTCGGGCTCGCGCTGCGCCGCAACCCCAAGCGCGCGCACCTGCTCGTCTCCAATGTGCTGGGCAAGCACGTGCCGCAGTCGCCGGGCGTGGTGTACGGGCACGGGTTCGCCCTGGGCCGCAGGGTGCGCGAGCTCCTCGGCGACGAGGAGGCGGCCAGGGCCGTCGTCGTGGGCTACGCGGAGACCGCCACCGGCCTCGGCCACTCGGTCGCCGACGGCCTGGGCCTCGCCCCCTATCTGCACTCCACCCGCCGCCCGGTCGCGGGCGTCGCCCGGGCGGGCGGCTTCGAGGAGTCGCACTCGCACGCCACCTCGCACCTGCTGCTACCGGAGGACCCGGCGCTGCTGGCCGGCGACGGCCCGCTGGTTCTCGTCGACGACGAGTTCTCCACTGGCAACACGGTCCTGAACACCATCCGCGACCTGCACGAGCGCTACCCGCGCGGGCGGTACGTCGTGGTCGCCCTCGTCGACATGCGCTCACCCGCGGACGCCGGACGCCTGGCGGCCTTCGCCCGGGAGATCGGCGCCCGTGTGGACCTGGTCGCCGCCGCCTCGGGAACCGTACGGCTGCCCGAGGGGGTGCTGGAGAAGGGGCAGGAGCTGGTCGCCCGCCACGAGTCCCGGGAGGCGCCCGCACCGGGGGCCGAGGACGGCCGGATCACCCGCGTCGAGCTCCACTGGCCGCGCGCTCTGCCCGACGGCGGCCGGCACGGGTTCACGCCCGCCCACCGGGCCCGCCTGGAGGGCGCCCTGCCCGCCATGGCCGCGCGGCTCGCCGAGGCGATACCCGCCGGCGCCCGCCGTGTCCTGGTCCTCGGCTTCGAGGAACTGATGTACGCACCCCTGCGGCTGGCCCGCGAGCTGGAGCAGGTCACGAACGTCGAGGTGCGCTACTCCACCACCACCCGCTCGCCCGTCCTCGCCGTCGACGACCCCGGCTACGCGATACGCACCCGCCTGGTCTTCCCGGCCCACGACGACCCGGCCGACGGCCCCGGCGAGCGCTACGCCTACAACGTCGCGGGCGCCGGCTTCGACGCCGTCGTCGCGGTGGTCGACTCGGCCGCCGACACACCCCGGCTGCACGCCCCCGACGGCCTGCTGGCCCAACTGGCCGCGCACACGCCGCACGTTCTGCTCGCCGTCGTACCGTCGTACGTGCCCGAGCCCCTGTACGTACCCGAAAGGCCCTCCATGCTGCCCGAGCCCCTCCGCGGCCCCGCCTTCTCCTCGTACGCGCCCGACGAGGTCGGCTGGCTGCTGCAGGACCTCTCGGACGTGACGCTGGAGGCGCCGACCGAGGAGCGCGAGGAGGCGATCCAGAGCGGCGGCGCGCACTACGCCGAGTCGCTGCCGGTGGAGTACCAGCCCAGCGAGCAGTACCAGGAGCTGTTCCACGCGGCCCTGGAGGCCTCGGCCGAACGGATCGCCCAGGCGGTCGGCGTGGTCACGGAGGCGGTGATCGCCGAGCGGTCGCCCCGGCCGGTGCTGGTCTCCCTGGCCCGCGCGGGCACCCCGGTCGGTGTGCTGATGCGCCGCTGGGCCAGGTTCCGGCACGGACTCGACCTGCCGCACTACGCCGTGTCCATCGTGCGCGGGCGCGGCATCGACGCCAACGCGCTGCGCTGGCTGGCCGCGCACCACGACCCGCGGGACGTCGTCTTCGTCGACGGCTGGACCGGCAAGGGCGCGATCACCCGCGAACTCGCCGACGCCATCGAGGAGTTCGAGGCGGGCGACGGGATCACCGGCTTCGACCCGGAGATCGCGGTGCTCGCCGACCCGGGCTCGTGCGTGCGGACGTACGGCACCCGCGAGGACTTCCTCATCCCGTCGGCCTGCCTCAACTCGACGGTCTCGGGCCTGATCTCACGCACCGTCCTGCGCGCCGACCTGGTCGGCCCGAACGACTTCCACGGCGCCAAGTTCTACCGCGAACTCGCCGGCGTGGATGTGTCGGTGGCCTTCCTGGACGCCGTCGCCGCGCGCTTCCCCGAGGTCACCGACACCGTGGACACGGCGGTCAAGGATCTCCTCGCCGGCGACCGCACCCCGACCTGGGAGGGCTGGGCCGCGGTCGAGCGGATCAGCAAGGAGTACGGCATCCACGACGTGAACCTCGTCAAGCCCGGTGTCGGCGAGACCACCCGGGTGCTGCTGCGCCGGGTGCCCTGGAAGATCCTCGCCCGCGCCGGCGCGGGCCCCGACCTGGAGCATGTCCGGCTGCTGGCCGAGCAGAGAGGGGTGCCCGTCGAGGAGGTCGGCGAACTGCCGTACACCTGCGTGGGGCTGATCCACCCGCGGTACACGCGCGGTGCGACCGGCGCCGACGGCAAGGCGGTGACGGTCTGATGCCGGTGCTGGTGGCGAGCGACCTCGACCGTACGCTGATCTACTCCGCCGCGGCCCTCGCGCTGACCATGCCGGACGCGCGGGCGCCCCGGCTGCTGTGCGTGGAGGTGCACGAGAGCAGGCCGCTGTCCTATATGACGGAGACGGCGGCGCAGCTGCTCGGCGACCTCGGCGACGCGGCGGTGTTCATGCCGACGACCACCCGGACCCGCAAGCAGTACCTGCGCATCAACCTGCCGGGCCCGGCGCCGAAGTACGCGATCTGTGCCAACGGCGGCCATCTGCTGGTGGACGGAGTCTCGGACCCCGACTGGCACGCGCGCGTGCAGGACCGGCTGGCCGACGAGTGCGCGCCGCTGGAGGAGGTGCGCGCGCATCTGGCCGAGACCGCCGACCCCGCCTGGGTGCGCAAGCACCGGATCGCCGAGGACCTCTTCGCCTATCTGGTGGTCGAGCGCGAGCTGCTGCCCGAGGAGTGGGTCAAGGAGCTCGCGGTGTGGGCGGAGAACCGGGGCTGGACGGTCTCCCTGCAGGGCCGCAAGGTCTACGCCGTGCCGAAGCCCCTCACCAAGAGCGCGGCGGTCCGTGAGGTCGCCCGCCGCACCGGTGCCGACCTCACCCTGGCGGCCGGCGACTCCCTGCTCGACGCCGACCTGCTGCTCGCGGCCGACCGGGGCTGGCGCCCGGGGCACGGCGAGCTGGCCGACGCCGACTGGACCGCACCGGCGATCAGCGCGCTGCCCGAGCGGGGCGTGCTGGCGGGGGAGCGGATCCTGCGGGAGTTCCTGCGGACGGTACGGCGGCCGTCCTAGGCTGCCTCACCGGGAAGCGTCAGCCGCAGCGGCCCCCGCCGCAACAGCCGCCTCCTCCGCCCGCACGGGGCGCGGGGGCGGGTGCGGAGGCCGAACCCGCGACGGCTACCGTCGACAGCAGCTTGACCGTGTCGTCGTGGCCGGCGGGGCAGTCGGCGGGGTCGGAGGACTGTGCCATGGGACGGCTCAGTTCGAACGTGTCGCCGCAGGTCCGGCAGCGGTACTCGTAGCGAGGCATAAGCACAGGTTAACCGGCGTGACGGTAATCACTACACCTCAGAATTTCATGAGTGTTCGACTCTGCCCGATACTTGTGCGGAGATTTTGAAAAGATCGCTGATAATTTAGACAGGCCGCGAGGAGCCGTAAGACCGGGGGAACAGGGGGGCTCGTGACGCCGCGCCCACCGCGGCTGTGCCACCCACTGAGTCTCAACCCGCGCGCGCAAGACCGAGTGCGAGGGGAGACGCAGTCGTGACCGACGCATCACAGCGGACGGACGACCCGGAGGGCGAGGACCACGCCCGGACCGGAGCCGGTGTGCCGTTGGACGCGGACGAGACCCTTCATCTGAAGGTCGACGCCCTGCGCGCGGACGAGACCCTGCACCTGAAGGTCGACGCCCTGCGCGCCGACGAGACCATGCAACTCCGCGTGCCGCCTCCACCGCCGCCCGCCGCCTCCGGCAGCCGCGCCGACCGCCGCCGCAGCGCCCGCCCCACTCCCCGCGGCCGCCTCGTCGCCGCGCTCACCGGCCTGCGTGACACCCTGGGCCCCCGGCTCGCGCCGCTCGCCCCGTACGCCCGCCGCCTCAGGCCCCTCTATCCGCGCCCCGGCCGCAGCGGCTGGCGCCGCTGGGTGCCCTCCTGGCGCCAGTGGCTGGGCGCCTGGCTGACGTCCTTCGGTCTGCTCAGCCTGTTCCTGGTCGTCGCCTACGCCGCCACGGACATACCGACCAACCTGAACACGTACGCCACCCAGCAGGACAACGTCTACTTCTGGTCCGACGGGACGCCGATGGCCCGCACCGGCTGGGTGCAGCGGCAGGCCATGCCACTCAAGGACATACCCGAGGACGTGCGCTGGGCGGTGCTGGCGGCGGAGAACGAGAGCTTCTACTCCGACCCCGGAATCTCCGTCAAGGGCATCACCCGAGCGCTGTGGAGAACGGTCGGCCAAGGGGACACCGAGGGTGGCTCCACCATTACCCAGCAGTACGTCAAGAACGTCTATCTGAACCAGAACCAGACCATCAGCCGCAAATTCACCGAGGCGATGATCGCCCTCAAGCTCGACAACAAGATGAGCAAGGACGAGATCCTCGAGGGCTATCTCAACACCAGCTGGTTCGGCCGCGGCACGTACGGCATCCAGCGTGCGTCACAGGCCTACTACGGCAAGGACGTCAGCAAGCTCAACGCCAGCGAGGCGGCCATGCTGGCCTCCCTGCTGAAGGGCGCGGGACTCTACGACCCCACGCTCAGCGCGGCCAACCACAAGCGGGCCGAGGAGCGCTGGACCTGGATCCTCGACCGCATGGTCAAGATCGGCAAGCTGTCGCCGGCGGAGCGGGCCAAGTACCGGACGTTCCCCGAACCGCTCAGGACGGCCCGGGTCTACGACACCGGCAAGCAGAGCGACTACCTGGTGGAGCTGGCCCAGCAGTACGCCAAGAAGTCCGCGCACATCTCGGACAAGCAGTTCGACCTCGGCGGCTACCAGATCTACACGACCTTCGACCGCAAGCGGGAGTCCCGGCTCACCGACGCCGTCACCAAGGCCCGCAAGCAGGCGAAGCAGGACGACCCGAAGAGCGTGAAGACCGCGCACTACGGCGCCGCCTCGGTGGCCACCGACGGCCGGATCATCGCCGTGTACGGCGGCCCCGACCACCGTACGCAGGGCTTCAACGAGTCCAACGCGTCCACCGTCCAGGCCGGTTCGGCCTTCCTGCCGTTCGTCTACGCCGCCGGTCTGCAGCACGGCGTCCACAAGACCCGCAACGGCCCCGCGACCCCGGTCACCCCGCAGACCCTCTACAACGGCGACAACGGCGTCCCGGTCACCACACCCGAGGGGCCGTACTGGGACCGCAGCGGCAAGCGGGTCGCCGCCCACAACGACGGCGGGCAGTCCTACGGGCCGATCAGCCTGGGCAAGGCGCTCGCCCAGTCGGTGAACACCCCGTTCATGCAGCTCGGCATGGACACCGGCCTGGCCAATGTGCGGCAGACCGCCGAGGCGGCCGGTCTGCTCCCCTCCAGCATGGGACCGCAGGTGCCTGCGATGTCCCTGGGCAACTCCACGCCCAGCGCCATCCGGATGGCGAGCGGTTACGCCACCTTCGCCGCGCAGGGGCAGCACACCGACCCGTACTCGGTGCTCCGCATCACCCGCAACGGCTCGGTGGTCAGGATGGACACCCCCGCCGAGCGCCGGGCGGTCGGCGCCAAGGTGGCCCAGGAGGTCTCCCAGGCGCTGACGGACTCCCTGCTGACCGCCCACCCCGGCGCGGCCACCCCCGCCGCGCCGACGGCCGGGCGCACCGGCGCCGCACTTCCGGCCGGCGGGAAGGCCGGGACCACCGAGAACGACACCGCCGCCTGGTACGCCGGGATGGCCGACTCCGTGTCGACCGCGGTCGTCGTCTACCGCATGGACCTCGCCAAGAGTCTCGAACCACTTCCGCTCAAGGGCCTGGCCGGTACAACCAATGAGAGCGTTCCGTACGTCATATGGGAGAAGGCAATGGGCCTCGGTTGACCTCGATGGCCCGACGACCTCCCACCCCCGCACAGAATGAGCCGCCCATGAACAGGAAGCAGCCGTCCGGCCGTCGCCGCCGGGACCGCGCCCGCCGCCGTCCACCCCGCCGCGCAACGCGCCCGGAAGTCATGACCCTGGCCGCCTTCCTCGTCGTGGCCTCGCTGGTCGCCGGTTTCCTTGCGCTGGTCCGCCAGGACAACACGGCGCCCGCCGCGTCCGCCAAGGGATCCAGGGGCGCCCCGCCGAAGACCGGCAAGGAGCCCAAGTGGGACGGCAAGACCAAGATCCTGGGCGACGGTTCGACCTCCTACACGGGCCCGCAGAAGGGGGAGCTGAAGGCCGTACCGCTCAAGCCGGGTGAGAAGCCGCCCCAGTTCGTCGTCTTCTCCTGGGACGGCGCGCTGCAGGGCGACGACGAGCTCTTCTCCCACTACCGGGAGCTGGCGAAGCAGTACGACGCCCATATGACGTTCTTCCTCACCGGCATCTATCTGCTGCCCAAGAGCAAGAAGGACCTGTACCACCCGCCGCAGCACAAGCCCGGCGCCGCGGCCATCGACTACCCCACCGACGAGCACATCCGCACCACCCTGGAACAGCTGCGCCTGGCGTACGACGAGGGCAACGAGATCGGCACCCACTTCAACGGCCACTTCTGCGAGACCAAGGGCAGCGGCAAGGACTGGAGCGTCGACGACTGGAAGCAGGAGATCGACCAGTTCTTCTCGCTCGTGGAGAACTGGAAGACCAACACCGGCTACACGGACATCCCCGCACTGCCCTTCGACTTCAAGAAGGAGGTCACCGGAGGCCGCGCGCCCTGCCTGGAGGGCCAGCCGAACCTGCTGAAGGCCATCAAGGGCTACGGCTGGCGCTATGACGCCAGTTCCACGGGCGACTTCCAGATATGGCCGTCGAAGAAGAACGGCATCTGGAACTTCCCGCTGCAGCTGCTGCCGTACGGGGACAAGATCCAGGCCCTGTCGATGGACTTCAACTTCCTCTACAACCAGTCAGACGGTGAGACGCATGGCAACCCGGCGTTGTACCCGCAGTGGGAGCAGCAGACGGTCGACGCCTACATGGCCGGCTTCAACCGCGTGTACTACGGCAGCCGGGCACCGCTGTTCATCGGCAACCACTTCGAGGACTGGAACGGCGGCATCTACATGAAGGCCATCGACCAGGTCGTCAAGAACGTCTGCACCAAGAAGGGCGTCAAGTGCGTCTCCTTCAAGGAGCTGGCCGACTGGATGGACGTGCAGAAGCCGGAGACGCTGGCGAACCTGCGCAGCCTGGATCCGGCGCAGTCGCCGGGGGACTGGTCGACGGTGGTCAAGTGACGTCCGAGCGCTGGTGATTCCACTTGTGCAACCCCCTTCACAACCAACACACATGCCGTGCGAAGATGCCATCCCCCGGTAGGTGTACCGGTGTAGAGGGGAACATCATTGAAATCTAGAAGATTGAGCCGTAAGGGCCGTCGTGCCGGAATAGTCTCGGTGGCCGCCGCTTCGGTCGTCGCCGGAGTGGCCCTGGTGCCCAACTGGAGCGCGGGCGCCGCCGTAGTGGACGACCCGACCGTGGACGCCGCGACCAAGGCGACCTTCCAGAAGCTGGCCGACGCGGTCTTCACCGACCGCACGGACGCCCTGGTGGACGGGGGCCACAAGAAGCGGGCCACGTCGGGTTTCTCGGGCGACGTCAAGCTGTCCGCCATCCGGTCGCGCGAGGAGAACTCGGCGCTGACCGAACTGCACGGCCGTAAGTCGCGCCTCGCGAAGCTGGGCGAGAAGTACAGCGCCGGCAGCACCCGGGTCACGCTGGACGCGACGCGGGTGACCGGGCGCACGGCCAAGGCCGACGTCACCGAGTCGACGACGCTGACCTACGCGAAGGTCAAGGGCACCGAGCCGAAGACCACCGGCTTCCAGGCCCACCACGAGCTGACCTTCCGGGCCGACCGGCACGGCAACTGGCAGCTGACCGACATCAAGGACACCGACAACGGCTACATCGCCGTGAACCAGGTGGCCAAGCAGCCGACCGTCGCGGTGAAGGCCAGCCCCGCCGACGACGGCCCGCCCTCGGCGCCCCGCGCGGCCACCTCGTGGCCGGGGCCCGCCAGCCCGAAGAACTTCACCGCCAGCGGCTACGACTACAAGGCCATGGTGGCGTACGCGACCAAGTACTGGAAGTACTACAACCCCGACTACCCGGACTACAACGGGCAGGGCGCGGGCGGCGACTGCACCAACTTCGTCAGCCAGTCCCTGAAGGCGGGCGGCTGGAAGCACGTACCCGGCTACACGTACGACTTCCACAAGTGGTTCGGCAACTCCGAGATCCAGTCGGACTCGTTCGTCGGCGTCAACGAGTTCTCCTGGTTCGCCCTGTCCTCGAAGCGGGTCACCAGCCTCGCCAACGTCTACCAGCTGGACCTGGGCGACGTGCTGCAGATGGACTTCAACAAGGACGGGTCCAAGGACCACTCCATGATCGTCACCTACCGCAGCCCGCAGGGCGTGCCGTACGTGTCGTACCACTCCACCAACACCTACAACCGGTCGGTGGCGAGCCTCGTCGCGTCGTACCCGACCGCCGCGTTCTACGCCTACCGCACCTGATCCGGCCGGTCCCGCCGCTCCGGCCGTACCGCGTCGGGGTGGCGGGCCCGCCAGTACGGGTTGTCGTCCGGCAGGGTGGAACCGACCCTGCCGTACATCCCGAACACCATCAGCAGGATGCCCACCACAAAGCTGAACAGCACGTTCTGCATCTTGAACGCCAGGAAGTTGTGGGGGGTGTCCAGCAGGGCGAGGTTCAGGAACCCGCTCAGCAGGAACAGGATGCCCAGGGTCATGTTCAGCGTGGACGCGAAGTTCCCGCCGATCACCATGCCCACGAAGAGCAGCAGCCCGACGCAGACGGACAGGACGCTCAGCGTGCCATTGGTGTTCAGCCCCATGGCCGTGTTCCCACCGGTGTCGAAGAAACCGATGTTGTTCGTCAGGCCGAGGATGCCGAAGGCGAGCAGGAACAGGCCCATCAGACCGGCGCCCACCCGGTAGACCTTGTTCAGCCGGTGGTCCACGGGAAGGTGCTCGTCGAACTTGATCCGCTGCCGAGTGTCCGAGTGCGATGCGTGCGAGGCCATGTCCGCCTCCTTGTGCGGGTGAGTACCGGCCCAGGCCGTACGTCTCTCCCAATATCCGCCCGCCATGCCCCGGCGGCAACGGCTCAGTGCGCGGGACCCCCGCGGTCCTCGCGGATCTGGGCCACCACCCGTGCCACCGTCTGCCGCACGGTCTCCGTCTCGGTCAGGAAGTGCCAGTAGTCGGGGTGGCGGCCCTCCAGACCGGTGATCGCCCGCTCCAGCCGGCCCACGGCGTCGTCGAGCGGCCGCGCGTGCCGCGGGTCGGGGGTCGTACGGCCCGTCATGGCCAGCCGCTGGGCGTCCCGGATCGCGAACCGGGTCCGGTCGATCTCCTGCTGCGGGTCCTTCTGCACGGCGTTCAGCCGGTTCAGCCGGTCACCGGCGGCCGAGACGGCCTCGTCGGTGGTGTTCAGCAGCGCCCGCACCGTCGACAGCAGCGAGGTGGCGTCCGGCCAGCGCTGGGCGTCCCGGGCGGCCTGCGCCTCCTTGAGCTTCAGCTCGGCCTGCCGCACGTTGTCCACGGCCTGCTGCGGCACGTGCTGGAGGTCCTGCCAGCAGGCCGCCGCGAACCGGCGCCGCAGCTCGCTCAGCACCGGGTCGACCTGGCCGGCCCGGGTGGTCAGGGCCTGCGCCCGGGTGCGCAGCGACACCAGCCGGTGGTCGATCTCGGCCGCCTTCTCCGGCAGCCGCTCGGCCTCCACGCGGACGGCCTCGGCCTCCCGCTGCACCCGTTCGGCCCGCTCCAGCGTCTGCTGCACCCCGTGCCGGCCCGCGCCCTGGTTCAGCTTGGTCAGCTCGGGGGAGAGGGCCGCCAGCCGGGCCGCGAGGTCGTCCGCCGTCAGCCCCGAGCCCCGTACGGCGTCCAGGGCGTTGGACGCGGCCAGCAGCCCCTGGCGGGCCCGCTCCACGGCGGGCGCGAGCCGGGCCAGCTGGGTCTCGGCCTTGCCGAGCAGCGGCCCGAGACCGCTGCCGAAGCGGTCCAGCTCCTGCTTGACCCGCACCAGCTCGTCCTTGGCCGCGGTCAGCTCGGAGCGGGCCCGGGCGGCCACGGAGGCCTCCAGGTCGTCCCGGTCGAGGTCGTGCGCGTCGATCGCCTGGATGTAGCGGTTGCTGACCTCGTCGATACGGCGCCCGAGCGCCTCGAAGTCGGTGACGGCGCGGCGGGCCGCGGGGGAGTCGTCGACGGCCGAGATGGTCTCGATCGAGATCCGCAGATCGCGCTGGGCGGTGTCGAGCTCGTAGAAGGCGGCCGCGGCGGCGTCCTTGGCGGCCTGTGCCTCGGCCCGCTGGCTCTCGGACCGGCCGCCGAACCAGCGCCGGGTGCCGCCGCCGGCGAACGCGGCGGGCAGCGCGAGGGCGGCGAGCACGGGCAGACCCATCAGGGTGAGGGCGTCACGCAGGGCCGTGGGGCCGCGCCGGGGCCGTACGGACGGCGAATACGGCTGCTCGGGTGTCGCCGGTGTCGCCGTCACATCCCTCTCCCGTGCTGTGGTTCGCCCTGGGTGGTGTCATTCTCCCACCCGTTGAAGACGAACACACGAGCCGGTCAGTTCGCGGTTCGCACCGTGACTTTCCCGTCGGCGGTGCGGGCGGAGACGACGTGGCGGCTGGAGTCGCTGCGGGGCACGGAGACGTCCACTCCGCCGTCGCCGGTCTTCGTCGTCACCCGGTACGTGGCCCGGGGCAGCGCGATCGTGACGGAGCCGTCGGCGCTCGTGGCCTCCACCAGGTCGGGTACGGCGCCGAGTTCGAGGCGGACCGAGCCGTCATGAGTGGTCGCCCGTACCCGGGGCGAGGAGACCTCGGCGCGCACCGAGCCGTCGTCGGAGCCGAGCTCCAGCGGCCCGGTGGAGTCGGTGACGTGCACGGATCCGTCGTGGGTACGGATGCCGAGCGCGTCGGTGAACCCGCGCGCCCGCACGCTGCCGTCGCCGTCCTCCACCTTGACCGCGATGCCGCGCGGCACCTCGATGCGATGCCTGGCGGAGCAGTCGGCGATGAACCCGGAGCACCTCATCCGCAGCACCAGCCGGTCGTCCTTAATCGACCAGGTCACCTTCGGGTCCCCGCCCACGACGACCTTGCCCTTGAACCAGCGGGTGACCTCGACCGTCCCCGCCTTGTTCGAGCCGGCGGCGACGATCTCCAGCGCCGAGTCGTCGGAGTCGACGGTGAGGGTGTGCCCGTGCAGGGCGAAGGAACGGTGGTCGGGATGCTTGTCGTCCGCCGCGGAGTCCCCGCAGGCGGAGAGCGCGGCGGTGAGGAGCACGGTGACGCCGAGCGCGGCGGCCGTACGGCGGACGGGGGCGGTTCGGGCGGTTCGGCTGGCTCGGGCGGTGGAGGTCATGTCATCGACAGTAGGAATCGGCGGCCCGGGAGCCGATCCGGGCGGCTCCCGTATTCGAGGTGGGGATAACCCCCCGACGCCGCCCGCGCGGGCTGCACCGATACAGGTTTGCGGGACAGTGCCCCCGGCAATGTAGGCTGTCGACTCGTCCTGGGTGCGTAGCTCAGGGGTAGAGCGCCTGCCTTACAAGCAGGATGTCGGCGGTTCGAAACCGTCCGCGCCCACACAGGAAGAAGACCCCGGCCACTGACGGCCGGGGTCTTCTTGTCAGTCGCCCGCGTCCTCGCGGCCCTCGTGCGCGTGCTTCAGCGTCATCCGGGCCGCCACCCGGTCCGCCTCCGCGACCTCCGCCCAGAAGCGGTGACCGCTCACGAAAACCGCGAGCTCGTGCTCCCGCTGCCTCAGCTTCTCCACCTCGGCCTGCTCGTCGGCCGTCCAGCCGGGGGAGGCGGGGCGCTCCACCTTCCGCCAGCCGCTGTCGTCGCTGAATCCGTCCAGCGGCTCGACCGACCAGGGGAGGCGCTTCAGGAGGGCCGACAGCTCGGCCCGGACCTGATGCAGCTCCTCCTGACCGGCGAGGAGGTCACTCGGAAAGTCATGGATCGCAGCCACGCGGCAATGCTACGCCTGTTCGATTTTGGGAGGCGAGTTCGTTCCGGAGGTTCATGCGAACGAGTGCTCAGTCCGTGGGCAGTCCCGCCCGGACCGCCAGCGAGCCCAGCGTGGCATGGAGGAGTTGGCGCTGGTCGGCGGAGAGGTGGGCGGTGAACTCGGCGTCCAGGGCGCGGGCCTCGGCGGCGCAGTCGGCCAGCAGTTCGCGGCCCCGGTCGGTGAGCGTGAGGACCTGGCGCCGGCGGTCACCGGGGTCGCGCACGCGCTCGACCGCGCCGAGCCGTTCCAGGTGGTCGGCGAGCGAGACCACCAGGCTGGGGGCCACGCCGAGGCGACCCGCCAGGTCCTGCTGGGAGGCGAACGAGCCCTGGGTGAGGGCCGTGAGGAGGCCCACGTGCTTGGGCTTGAGGTCGTACCCCTCGATCCGCTCGGCGAACCGGTCGCCGATCACCGCGCCCAGTGTGCCGAGCCGGAAGGTGAGCGTGTGCGGCAGTCCGCCGGGCCCCTTGACTTCGTTCATGTCAGGGATGGTACCTTCCAAGAACCATTCTCAATCAGAATGATTCATGGGGTGATTAAGTTGACCACGCACACCGCGCACCTGCTGACAGGCCTCCTCAACGCACTCGTGGCGCTCGTCTCGGGAGTCTCCGCGGGCGTCGGCCTGGCCCGCCCGTCCCTGGCCCTCGCCACGGGCGAGCCGCTCAACTCGGGAGTCGTCTTCTTCGCCCGCGCCTATGCCGTCCGCGCGATCCCGCTCAGCGCGGCGGTCCTGACGCTCGTCGCCCTCGGCTCCTGGGGAACCCTGGTCCCGGTGCTGATCGTCTCCGGTGCCGCCCAGCTGGGCGACGCGGCGATCGGCGCGGCCCGCCGCAACCCGGGGATGCTGGTCACGGCGGGTGCGCTCGGGGTGGTGCACCTGGTGTCGGCGTGGTGGCTGTCGACAGGGTGACACTGCCCGCTCACGTGCCTCAGTGGGCGGAGTCCCGCAACTCCCGCACCAGGCGTGCCGACACCGGAACGGGTACTCCGTGGCGCTCGGCCGCGCGCAGCAACGCGCCGCCGATGGCGTCGAGTTCGAGCGGACGTCCCGCCTCCGCGTCGCGCTGCATCGACGACTTCGTGCCGGGCGGGAAGGCGTCGTAGCGGGCGAGCGCCCCGGCCGGGTCCGCGGGGGCGCCGCAGGCGGTGGCGACGGCCGCGGTCTCCGCGACGAGGGCCGTCAACTCCTCGCGGTGGCGCGTGCGTATGTCACCGAGAGGCAGTTCATATCGGGTGGTCAGCAGGGCGAACGGGGCGAGGAACGACATCTTCGCCCACAGGGCCGACGTCTCGTCCTCGCAGACCCGGGTGACCGGACCGGCGGCGCCCAGGGCCGTCGCGAGCGCGTCGAGGAGCGGGCGGGGTACCGGGTCGCCGGCCAGGTCGATCTCGGTGAAGGGACTGCCGTGCTCGATCAGCCCGGGCGCGAGGCGGGTGGACTCGACCCGGATCACGGCAGGGGCCACGCGGTCGGGGCGGTGGCGGGCGCGCAGCAGCGCGGGGTGCTCCACGCCGTTCAGGAACGGTACGAGAAGGGCGTCGCCGAGGACGCCGGGCGGGACTCGGGTGAGGGCCGCGTCCAGTGCCGTGTGCTTGACCGTGACCAGGCAGGCGTCCACGGGTTCGTGGAGTTCGGTGTCCGCCTCCACGGGCGCGGTGAAGTCACCGAACTGGCCGCTGCGTACGCGGATTCCACCGATGCGCAGGGCGTCGGCGGTCTCTTCTCCCGCCAGGCAGATCACCCGATGCCCGGCGCGCGCCAGCAGGCCCGCGAGGAGACCGCCGATGCCGCCCGGGCCCAGGACGGCCACGGTGAGTCGTTCGTTCGCCATGATGTGGTTGTTCCTCTCGTCGGGTCGGCCCCGGGAACGGTGGCCGCCTTCACGGGAGATCCTTCCAGGGCGCGCGGGAGTGCGTGAGACTGGGGCTATGTGCCGCAGCATCAAGACACTCCGCCCGCCTGCGCTGGCCGAGGAGGCCACGGAGGACGAAATCCGCGCCGCCGCCCTGCAGTACGTGCGAAAGGTGTCCGGCTTCCGGGCCCCGGCCGCACACAACCGGGAGGCGTTCGACAGAGCCGTGAACGCCGTCGCAGAGGCCACCGCCGAACTGCTGGAAAGCCTGGAGATCCGAGGCCAGACGACTCGTACGGGCGCGTAGAACCGCCCTGACGGGCCGAGCCGGGCCAGACCGCGAAAGGCGACGGCGCCTGAAGAGCGGGGGCGGGAGCGGAGCCGTGGGCGTCCGCCGCGGCCGAGCGTGGTCGGAGGGCGCCGGCTGGGCTGGTGGCCGTGGGGCGTCCGCCGGTCCACGAGAGCCGACAGCGACCGCCCGCAGATACCCCCGAGCCACACGCAGCCCCCTCCGGAAGGCCGCATGCCGCTGGGGGTGGGGCCGCGCGGCTGGGCCTTCGGCTGGGGCGCCGAATCAGGTGCGGCGGCCGTCTCCGTACGGTCGGGCTGCGGGCCCGTCGCTGCGGCAGGCCCGCAGGACCGAGCCCTGGGTTTCGTCGTCGGAGTCCCGTCCTCCGCCCGGAGGGCGCTCCCGGGCAGGCCCCCGGAGCGCGGGGCCACCTCCCTACGACGCCTCCGAAGTCTCCGGCTGGCGGCGCATCAGGTAGGCCGCGGCCGCGCCCGCGCCGAAGAGTGCCGCGAAGGACACTGCCGTGGCCAGCCAGCTGGCGCCCAGCCACTGGCCGCCGAAGTAGCCGAGGGCGACGCTGTAGACGGCCCAGGAGAGGCCGGCCAGGGCGGACCAGGGGACGAAGTCGCGGGCCCGGCGGTGTGCCGCGCCGGCGCACAGCGAGACGATGGAGCGGCCGGCCGGGGCGAATCGGGCGAGTATGACCAGCGGACCGCCGCCCTTGGAAAGAGCCGCGCCGAGACGTTCCTGCGCGCTGCTCAGACGCCGGGAACGGGCGATCGCACGGTCCAGTCGCTCACCGCCGCGCCAGGCCAGCCGGTACGCCACCAGGTCGCCCAGCACCGAGGCGGTGGCCGCGGACAGGGTCAGGGTCAGGATGTCCGGCACATGTCCCGTGGCGCCCGAACCCGCGGCCGCCGCCGTGGCCGCCGTGATCACCAGCACCCCGCTCGGCAGCACTGGCAGGAAGACGTCCAGCAGTACCGAAACGGCGACCGCGGCATAGATCCATGGGCCGACGATCAGTGACACCACGTCTTCGAACACAACTACTCCCCGTTACTCCCCCGATAACAGCCATACAGCGTACGCCTGGGGTGTGACAGAAGGGTCACGGGGGGCTTATGTATTCGTACAGTCTGTCAACTCGGGCCCGGCCGGGCGACGGAATATCTCGGCCCCGCGCTTCTCGGACACCGTAGTTGTCCCTCATGACGGGGTGAGGGAGGACTCCTCCACCGTCCTCAGCGACCCGTCCCGCCGTGCCCGCTCCAGCCTCAGCTGCGCCGAACAGCCTTGCAATGTAAGGGACATGAGCTGGTTTCCGAACCAAGGGCCGCCCGTCCTGCGCCAGTCGACCGGCGGCGCAGGACAGCCGCCGTGCCGGGCGAGCCGGCGCCCCAGGAGCCGGGCCGCGGCGCTCCAGCCGAAGCGGAAGCCGAGCCGCAGCGACAGGGGCACGGCGTTGTGCACGGGGGAGCAGGTGAGCTGCAGGACGCGGGCGCCGGGGCCGCCGGCCGGCCACGCGGGCTCGGCGACATAGGCGTGGTGCACGTCTCCGGACAGCACGCAGACCGTCGCCGGTGCCCCGGGCCCGGATCCGGCCTCGGCGAACAACTCGGTCAGGGCGGTGAAGGAGGCGGGGAAGGCGGCCCAGTGCTCCAGGTCGGCCCGGCGGCGCAGACCCTCGCCGAAGCGCGCCCAGCGTGCGCCGCGGTCGCCCCGGCACAGGGCCGCGTTCCAGGTCTCGGCGTCGTGCACCAGATGCGGCAGCAGCCAGGGCAGGGAGGTGCCGACGAGGAGATGGTCGTACGAGCCCCGGTCCCCGAGCACCTGCTCGCGCAGCCACGCTGCCTCGCCGGGGTCGAGCATCGCGCGGCTCTCCTCGTCGAGCACCCGGGCCGCCCGGGTGTCCACCATGAGCAGCCTTACCCGGCCGAAGTCGCGCCGATAGCTCCAGCGGACCGAGGACGGATCGGCGTCGGCCCCGGCGGTGAAGGCGCGCAGCACGTCCGTGCCGTCGGGGGTCTCGCGCACCGCCGCGTACAGCGGGTCGGTGGCCAGCTCACCGGGCGACAGATTGCCCAGGTGCTGGTACACCCAGTACGACATCAGACCGCTCAGCAGCCGTTCCTGCCACCACGCGGTCGCGCGCATGTCGGCGAGCCAGGAGGCGGAGGTGTTCCAGTCGTCGATGACGTCATGGTCGTCGAAGATCATGCAGCTGGGCACGGTGGACAGCAGCCAGCGCACCTCGGGGTCGAGCCAGGACTCGTAGTAGAGGCGGGTGTACTCCTCGTAGTCCGCGACCTCGCCGCCGGGCGGGTCGTCCAGGTCGCGCCGGGCGGCGAGCCAGCGCCGGGTCGCCGGGGAGACCTCGTCGGCGTACACCTGGTCGCCCAGTAGGAGGAGCACGTCGGGGCGCTCGCCTCCGGGGTCGGCAGCCGTCCGCGCCGCCAGCGCGTCCAGGGCGTCAGGGCCCGCCGGGTCCGTGCCGTCGCCCGGGGGCGCGGCCCAGCGGCAGGAGCCGAAGACCACACGGACCGGATCGCCCTCGGCGGGCGTGCGGATGACGGAGGGCGGGAAACGGGAGTCGGGCAGCGGCCACACCCGGGTGCCGTCGAGCAGCACCTCGTACGACGGTGACGTGCCCGGGGTGAGTCCGGTCACCGGGATCAGGGCGTAGTGGTGCCCGGCCACCTGGAAGGTGCGGGCGGTGCCGCCGGCACCGTCGGCGCAGCGCACCTCGGCGCCGCACGGACGGCTCGTCTCGACCCAGACGGTCGCGGACGAGCCGTCGGCGTACCTCAGTAGTGGTCCCAATAGCAGTCCGGCCACGGCGCCCTCCTCCGTCGTGATCCGTACGGTATTGAACGACGGGGGAGGGCGGACAGACCTTCGCGATCAGCAGTTGGCCGATCTGCCGTGGACGATCAGCAGCTCGCGAGGTAGTTCGTCAGCGCGGTCTTCTCGGCCGAGTCGACGGAGAGGTCGTAGTAGTACTTCACCTGGACCCAGGCGCGCACATAGGTGCAGCGGTACGCCGTGCGGGACGGCATCCAGGTGGCCGGGTCCTGGTCGCCCTTGGCCTGGTTCACATTGTCCGTGACGGCCAGCAGCTGGGGCCGGGTGATGTCGTTGGCGAAGCCCTGGCGCTGGGCGGTGGTCCACTTGCCGGCGCCGGAGTCCCAGGCCTCGGCGAGCGGGACCAGGTGGTCGATGTCGACGTCGGAGGCGGCGGTCCAGGTGGCGCCGTCGTAGGGGGAGTACCAGCTGCCGCTGGTGGCGGTGCAGGCGGAGTCGGTGACGACGTTCGTACCGTCCCGCTTGAGGATGTACTCGCGGGTGTTACAGGTGCCGCTGATGGTGATCCAGGTCGGGAACAGGTCGCGGTTGTAGCCGGTGCGGTTCTCGGTGGCCACGGTGAGCTGGGAGAGGTAGCTGCGGGCGGTGGCGGCGCTGACCGGCGTGGGGAGGGCGGCGGAGGCGCTCGGGGAGTTGAACAGTGCGGCGGAGGCTATGAGACCGGTAAGCGTCGCGAGTATGCTGAGGCGTCGACGCGCGTAGAACTTCGGCATGCGAACTCCCTGGTGGGGTGGGGGTGTTGGAGCACGAGCGAGGGAATGCTCCCGGCTCCGCGTTGCCGGTGGGTGTGTGTTCGGTAAGAAGTTAGTGACGTGTTCATGACACGACAACCTTTACGGTCGAACTTTCCGTCGCGTACGATGGGCGGCGCAGAAGGGGAGTAGCTCCTCGCCGGACCGTCGACATACTGCTCAGCCAGCCTGAGCCGGCGCCCGGAGCCGGACCTCGGTCACGAGACCGGCCAGCGAGACCTTCGGCAAGCAGTGCACGCCCGTGCCCCTCGGCACGGGTGCCGTGTGCTGCCATGCCGAGGTGTCTCCGTGCGACGCACAGCACTCTCGGTGGGGCAGCCCCGACCGATTGAGGGACTTTGATCAGCATCACCGTGACGGCGCTCGTCTTCGGCGTCATCTTCCTCGCCGAACTGCCGGACAAGACCGCGCTGACCGGCCTCGTCCTCGGCACCCGCTACCGGGCCTCGTACGTCTTCGCGGGTATCGCCGCCGCCTTCCTGCTGCACGTGGCGCTCGCCGTCGCGGCCGGCAGCGTGCTGACGCTGCTGCCCCAGCAGATCGTGCACGCGCTGACCGGCGTCCTCTTCCTCGGCGGCGGCGCGATGCTGCTGCTCAAGAAGGACGACGGCGAGGAGGAGATCAAGAAGCCCGCCGACCAGTCCTTCTGGAAGGTCGCCGGTACCGGCTTCATGCTCATCCTGGTCGCCGAGTTCGGTGACCTCACGCAGATCATGACCGCGAACCTCGCCGCCCGCTACGACGACCCGCTCTCCGTCGGCCTCGGCGCGGTGCTCGCCCTGTGGGCGGTCGCCGGACTCGGCATCGTCGGTGGGAAGGCCCTGATGAAGCGGGTGCCGCTGCGGCTCATCACGAAGATCGCGGCGCTGCTGATGCTGACGCTCGGCGTATGGAGCCTGTGGGAGGCCGTGGCGGGCTGAGCTGAACGTCAGGTGAATGCTTGCCGGGGGAGGTGGCGGGATCCCGCCGGGTTTTGTACCGTAGAGGAACAAAGTGGTTCCCGCCCGTTTTCCCTGACCGGCGGGCGGGGCCGCCTTGTCCTTCCCTCCCGCCTTGGAGCTGCCGATGACGGCCACTGCCACGTCCACCGCCACGCCGTCCGTCCTCACCGCCCGCGCCCTCCTGCTCGACATGGACGGCACCCTCGTCAACTCGGACGCCGTCGTGGAGCGGATCTGGCGGCGCTGGGCCGAGCGGCACGGGCTGGACGCGGACGAGGTGATGAAGGTCGTGCACGGGCGCCAGGGACACGCCTCCATGGCGGTCCTGCTGCCGGACCGGCCCGTCGAGCAGAACCTCGCCGACAACACGCGCATGCTCGCGGAGGAGACCGCGGACGTGGAGGGCGTCGTCGCGATCCCCGGCGCGCCCGAGTTCCTGGCCTCCCTGCGCGGGCTTCCGCACGCTTTGGTGACCTCCGCCGACCTGGCACTGTCGACGGCCCGCATGGCCGCGGCGGGGCTCGGCCTCCCGGACGTCCGCGTCACCGCCGAGTCGGTCGGCGCGAGCAAGCCCGACCCCGAGGGGTTCCTGAAGGGGGCCGCGGAACTGGGCGTCGACCCCGCCGACTGCATCGTGTTCGAGGACTCCGGCGCGGGCATCACGGCCGGCCGGGCCGCCGGGATGCGGGTCGTGGGGGTCGGAGCACGGGCCCGGTTCCACGGGCCGGACGTGGTCGTGGAGGACTTGACGCGGGTCAGGGCCGAGTCCGCGGGGGACGGGACGATCCGGCTGCACGTCGGCTAGTGCGGCACGTGACTCAACGCCGACGCCGCCTCGGAAACAGTGCGCCGAGCGTCCCGCAGACCATCGCTCCGAACAGCAACCCTCCCCACGGTGCCCCGCCCGGCCGATGCGAGACCACCGCGTAGGCGAAGAAGCCGAGGCCGCCGCCCACCAGGAAGAACACAAAGCCGCGAAGCCCGAACCACCACCTGGGGCGATCTGTCCCTGAAGTCACGCCGGGCATTATCCACGCCCGTCGGCAGTCGGTCCCAGGCCTCGGCGCCTCGCACAAGTCAGCACGGCGCTACGGCTCAGGCGTCTCCTTCTCCAACTGCGCCCGCGTGGCCGCCCCGTACACCCCGGGCTCGTCGGAGTCGATGCCGCGGGCCCACTGGAAGCTGCGCACGGCGTCCTCGACCTGGCCGCTGTAGTTGCCGTTGACGTCGCCGATGTAGAGGTTCAGCCGGCGCAGCCGGAGTTGGAGCTCGGTTACCTCCGGGCCGTGGTCGCCGCGGCGCAGTACCGGCGCGGACGTGGGCCGCGGGGAGTTCTCCGTGCCGGTGACCGTCGCCGTCTGGGTCGGTGTCGCCGAGCGGGACGGGGTCGTGGACGGAGTCGCTTTCGAGCGCGTGGGCGAGGGGCTCGGACTCGGGGACACCGTTGCCGACGGCGAGGGTGACGCCGAGGTCGGGCGCGCGGACGTCGCAGCCGTGGACGCCCGCTCCGACGCCGCTCCGGTCGTGGCCTCGGGCACGCTCTCCCGTACCTCCCGGGGTGCGGCCCCGTCCCGCGACGGAGTCTCGTACGAGAACAGCCCGCTCGCGAAACCGGCCGCCGCGACGACCGTGACCACGGCTCCGGCGGCGGAGAGCACCAGGGCACGGCGGGAACGGCGCGGCCGCCGCTCCTCCTCCGGCCAGACGCCCGGCTCGTCCTGCCCGGGCTCGAAAATACGCAGGTCAGTAGTGCTCGGCCCGGTCACCGGGTGCAGCGGCACGGTGATCTCGGCGGCCGGGATCGGCTGGGTGACTCCCTCGCCCTCGGTGGAGGCCACGGACGGGGATCCCGCCGACGCGGGCCCCTCCGTCGCCGGCCCCTCTATCTCGACGTACGGCCGTATTCGCAGCGGATTGAAGTCCTCCGCCGCGGCCGCCTCCGCCGTACGCGCGTCGCGCAGGGCGTCGGACGCCCGCTGTGCGCAGTCGCACGACGGAGTGTTCCCCGGCCCCTTCGGCGCCCCGCACTCCGGGCACTGGAGGCCCTTCGCTTCAGTCACGTAGTCGTCCCCTCCCCTCACGAACTCCCGAGAATATGCAGAGGTCCCTCACATCGTGATGCGGCTCAACGGGCCATAACGGGTGACACCGATCACGATGGAAGGAGTCGCGAGGGCCCCGGGAGGTCTCATGACGCTGGACACGCACGTCACGGCGCAGGAACCGAAGGACACGGAGCACGTCCCCGGCAATGTCCTCGTCCCGATGGGCGCCCTGCTGCTCGGTCTGCTGCTCGCCGCGCTCGACCAGACGATCGTGTCTACGGCGCTGCCGACCATCGTCAGTGACCTCGGCGGTCTGGAGCACCTGTCGTGGGTGGTCACCGCGTATCTGCTGGCCTCGACGGCCGCGACCCCGCTGTGGGGCAAGCTCGGCGACCAGTACGGGCGCAAGAAGCTGTTCCAGATCGCGATCGTGATCTTCCTGATCGGCTCGGCGCTGTGCGGCATGGCCCAGAACATGGGCGAGCTGATCGGCTTCCGGGCGTTGCAGGGGCTGGGCGGCGGCGGGCTGATCGTGCTGTCGATGGCGATCGTCGGTGACCTTGTGCCGCCCCGTGAACGCGGCCGCTACCAAGGGCTGTTCGGCGCGGTCTTCGGGACGACCAGCGTGCTCGGCCCGCTGCTGGGCGGGCTGTTCACCGAACACATCGGCTGGCGCTGGGTCTTCTACATCAACCTGCCCGTCGGCATCGTCGCGCTCGCCGTGATCGCCACCGCACTGCGCATCCCGCGCAAGTCCGCCCAGCACGTCATCGACTACCTCGGCACCTTCCTGATCGCCGTGGTCGCCACCTGTCTGGTCCTGGTCGCCTCGCTCGGCGGCACCACCTGGGCCTGGGGATCGGCGCAGATCATCGGTCTCTCGGTGCTCGGCGTCGTACTCGCCGTGCTGTTCGTCGGCGTGGAGCGCAGGGCCGCCGAACCCGTGCTCCCCCTCAAGCTGTTCGGCATCCGCACCTTCACCCTCTCCGCGGTGATCAGCTTCATCGTGGGCTTCGCCATGTTCGGCGCGATGACCTATCTGCCGACCTTCCTTCAGGTCGTGCACGGTGTCTCGCCGACCATGTCGGGTGTGCACATGCTGCCCATGGTGGTGGGCATGCTGCTGTCCTCGACCGGCTCCGGGCAGATAGTCAGCCGCACCGGGCGCTGGAAGGTGTTCCCCATCGCGGGCACCGGCGTCACCACGCTCGGTCTGCTCCTGCTCCACCAGCTCGACCAGAACAGCTCCACCGCCGAGATGAGCACGTACTTCTTCGTGTTCGGGTTCGGCCTGGGCCTGGTGATGCAGGTCCTGGTCCTCATCGTGCAGAACGCCGTGTCGTACGAGGATCTCGGCGTCGCCACCTCGGGAGCGACCTTCTTCCGGTCGATCGGGGCCTCGTTCGGGGTCGCCATCTTCGGCACGATCTTCGCGAGCCGCCTCGGCGAGCAACTGGCCGCCGCCTTCCGGGGAGTGAGCCTCCCCGCGGGCCTGTCGGCGAGCACGCTGCAGGCCGACCCGCGCGGCATCGCCGCCCTGCCGCCCGCGCTGCGCCCGGCGGCTCTGCACGCCTTCTCGGTCTCCATCACCGACGTCTTCCTGTACGCCGCTCCGGTCGCCCTCCTCGGCTTCGTACTGGCGTGGTTCCTGAAGGAGGACAGGCTGCGCGGCTCGGTCACCGCGCCCGATGTGACGGAGACCCTCGCCACCAACCCGGTCCAGCGGTCCTCGTACGACGAGGTGTGCCGCGCGCTGTCGGTGCTCGGCAGCCGCGAGGGGCAGCGGGAGATCTACCGGAAGATCGCCGCGCGGGCGGGCTACGACCTGCTGCCCGCGGCGAGCTGGCTGCTACTGCGGATGCGGAAGTACGGCTCGGTGGAGCCGGGCGTGCTCGCCGCGCGCTGTGTCGTCCCGCTGAGCGTGATCCTCGACGCCGAGCGCCAGGTGGAGGAGCGCCGGCTCGCCGTCCGCGAGGGCCTCGACCTCAGCCTGACCGACGAGGGACGCGAGGTGGCCGACCGGCTGGCACGGGCCCGTGAGGAGTCGCTGGCCGAACTGCTCGGCGACTGGTGGGGGCCCGACCGGCCCACCGACCTGGACCGCCTGGTCAAGGAACTGACCGACCAGATGTGCGGCTCTCAGCGGGAGCAGCCGCAGGGCGGGGCGGCGGCCGGGATCAGCTGAGGTCCTTGCGGAACCAGTGCTCCGCGTACGGGTCGGTGTTGTGCGGCTCCGTCTCCGTGTAGCCGAGCCGGGCGTACAGGGCGCGGGCCTCCACCAGGTCGCCCCGGGTGTCCAGGACGATCCGGGTGGCGCCGAGGGCGCGGGCGGCGTCCTCGGCGGCCGCCACGAGCAGGGCCGCGCCGCCCTTGCCGCGCAGCTCCTCGTGCACGAAGACCCGGGTGAGTTCGGCGGTGGCCGGGTCCAGGAGCCGTACGCCCGCGGAACCGCCCGGTGCGCCGTCGTACCGCCCGACCAGCAACTGCCCGTCCGGCGGGGTCAGTTCGGCGCCGGTGGCGGCGGCGATCTCCCGCTCCAGCTCGCCGGGCTCGGTCCGGTGCCCCTCGTGCAGCAGATACCAGCGGTCGCTGACCTCCGTGTAGTACGCCCGCCAGAGCGCGGCGGCGACGGGGGAGTCGAAGGGTTCGGGAGCGATGGTCCAGGTCACGAACGACATTGTCAGGCGGACGGGCCGACCCTGCGCAACCGGATATGCGCGGCCTCTGACGGGGCCGCGCCGTTTCGCGGACCGAGCTACACCCCGTCCGTGCCCGCCGCCCCGTTCTCCCGCCGCTCCCGCCATTCCCGTACGACCTCCTCGACGTCGTACGGCTTCTTGCCCAGCGGGGGACCGGGCGGCGGCTTGAACATCATGTCGCGGATCTTGACATTGACATCGGTGATGATCTTCCGCGCGATCCGCTCCGAGGGCGCCGCATACGCCGCCGCGAGCGCGTCCTCGGCCTCCTTGCGCAGGGCCAGAGCCGGGGGCAGGACCGCCAGACCCTCCCGGGCCATCTTGCGCTTGACCCACCACAGTTCGTCGTACGTCGTGTCGGTGCCGGGCGGCAACGGCCGACCCGCGCCCGGAAGTTGCTCGAACTCGCCGCGCCCCTGCGCGTCGCGGATCTGCTTGTCGACCCAGGACTCGAACGGGACGCCCGGTGGCTTTCGCTCGGTCATGAGTCCATTGTGCCGGACGCGGTGGGGCCGGGCGAATTATCATGCGGCCGCTGTAGAGGCACACTTGGAAACAGGTCAAGCGCACTTCAGGGGGAACACACGTGCTCGAACTCACCATGGCCACCGTCTCCGCGGCGGACGCGGGCGCCACGGCCGGCATGCTCATGGCCGACGCGCCCAGCGAACCGGGTGCCGTGCTGCGGGTCGGCCGGGACGGGTCCGTGTGCCGTCTGGCCACACCTGACGACTGGCTGTTCGTCTCGCGGGTCCACCTGGAGTTCCTGTGCGGGCCCGACGGGGGCTGGCAGGTGTCGTGGCTGCGCGGTTCGCAGCCGGACCCGTCGTCCGTGGTGCGGCTGGTGGTCGGGGAGTACGCCCAGCTCGTCGCCTACGGCGGGACCGTGCCGCTGCCCCGGGGCGGCTCCGGCGAGCTGGTCATCCAGGACCGCACCGGGCCACGCAGCGTCAACGTGGGCTTTTACCACGAGGTGTAGACGCGAGGCGTGGAGCAGGGGCCAAGGAACCCGGCCGTTCCGTCGGCCGGGGGGTGTCGCCCGGCTCAGGCCAGCACCCGGGCCAGCGCGAACCCGTCGTGGCCCTTGCTGCCCACCGTCTGGATCGCCGTGCCGGTGAGCCGGGGGTGGGCGGCGATCAGTTCGATGGCGGCGCGGTTGCCGCGGACGTCCGGGTCGTCGTAGCACGCGGCGTCGACCACCCGGCCGCCGCGCACCACGTTGTCGATGATGATCAGGCTGCCCGCGCGGGTGAGCTTCAGCGCCCACTCCACGTAGTTCGCGTTGTTGACCTTGTCGGCGTCGATGAAGACCAGGTCGAAGGGGGCCGGGTTCTCGTCGGCCAGCTGGGGCAGCGAGTCCAGGGCCGCGCCCACCCGCACCTCGACGACCTTCTCCAGGCCGGCGCGGGCGATGTTGCGGACGGCGACCTCGGCGTGCCTGGGGCTGTACTCCAGGGAGATCAGCCGGCCGTCCGCCGGGAGGGCGCGGCCGAGCCAGATCGTGCTGTAGCCGCCGAGCGTGCCGATCTCCAGGATGTTGTGTACGTCCTGGATCTGGGCAAGCAGCTGGAGAAACTTGCCCTGGTTCGCCGTGACGTTGACGTGCGGGAGCCCGGCGGCCTCGCTGTCGCGCAACGCCGCCTGGAGCGCCTCGTCGTCGGGCGCGAGGTGGCTGGAGAAGTAGAAGTCGACGTCGTCCCAGAGCTGCGACCCGCTCATGCACCTACTGCCTTTCGTGTCTAGTTAGAGTTTCTAACTAGCTGCCCTAACGAAGGTAGTCGCGCACCCGTTCCGTGTCAGCGAATCTCCGGAGCACCCGTTCCTTGTCAGCCGATCGGCGCAGGGGGTTGCACCGGCGGCGGGGGCACGACGGGCCGCCGCGAATGCCGGACCGCGATCAGCGCGGCGACGGCGCCGACCAGGACCAGGGAGCCCCCGATCGTCAACAGCCACACTGGCATCCCGGCCACCTTCAGCAGCCGGTCCTGGTAGATCACCTGCTGGTACGGCGTGTCCGAGGCGGTCCGGCGCAGCACGTGGTCGGCGGAGACGCGGGAGGGCTGCGGGAACTCCTGGGCCACGGCGGTCAGATAGGGGGTGCCCGAGGCGAGGCGGCCGAGCGGGCCCGTGGTCGTGGCAAGACGCCCGGCGAAGACGACCCGTGGCGGTTCGCCACCGATCGCGCTACGCGGCTGCATGCGGTGCGCGGCCAGGATGTACAGGCCGAGCGACTGCGGGGTGCGGGCGAGCCGGGACAGGCGCATCGGGTAGACCGGCTCGTCGGCGGCGAAGGACAGGTGGATCGGGTCGAGGGCGCCGTTCAGGGAGGCGCCGGCGGCTTCCGGGGCCAGCTTGACCGCCACGTACTCCCAGTGCCGGTCGACGTACGGCTGAAGGGCGTCGCTCAGCCGGGTCGGGAAGGTGAAGCCGTTGGTGCGCAGCCAGTTGTCCAGGGCGTCGGGATCGGTGGCGGTGAGCCGGGCGACCTCGAAGGGCCCGAGCCGCTGACGGTCGACGACACCCACACGGGGCGGGGCGGCACCCGCGGCAGGCGGCGCCCCGGCGCTGTCGTCGCCCCCGCCGTCGAGCGGCCAGTCCCCGTCCTGGGGCCAGAAGTGATACCGGGTGCGGTGCACGGGGGCGGTGGCGGCGTCCAACTGGTCGAAGAGGGCCGGGTCGCCGAGGTCCACGTCCGCCCGGTGCGGCACCGGCATGATCCACGCGGCCCGGTCCGTGTCGCCCTGCACGGTCAGCCGCATCTCGATCTGCTCCTGCCGCCCGTCCCACCGCAGCACGGACGTCTCACGGGAAACACTGATCTGCCGGTGCGCCTGCGGCACCATCGCGCCACACCCACAGGCATAGGCCGGGGCGACGACCCACCCGACCTGAATCCCCAGCAAGGCCGACAAGACAGCCAGCCCCCGCCGCCACCACAGCCCCTCACCCACGCCCGACGCCTTCCCCCACGACCGACTCCCACTGGACAGGGCTTCAGACGGCAGGACGGGGCTCACGGGTTCCAGCCGCCCCTTTTCGGACACCTTGATGTGATCCTTGTCGCGTCCGAGGGAGGCAACCGAACCCCCCTCGCACTATCGTCATCCGGACAAAAGGAGGGCGGCCGTCAGGTGAAGCGGGGGTAGCCTGCGTCTCACTCCGGGGGTGGTGCGAACCTGAGGGTTCGCAAAGGGAAGCCGGTGCGTGACACGCATGGGACGAACGGGGCGGGAGGCCGACGAGGCGTGGCGAACGCGAACGTGGAGCACGGCGGACGATCAGCGGATGCCTTCGGGGGCACGGCGGCGGGCCAACGCCTGATGGCGGCCCGGCTGGGACTGTGGGCGATAGCCACGATCCTCGCGATACGACAGCTGACCGTCGTCCTCACCACCCCGAGCGGAGAACGGCTGACGGCCCTGGAGACCTGGGTCGGCCCCAACGGCGTTCTGCACGTGAAGGGTTCGCTGTACGACTCGACGCAGTTCACCGGCACCCCCTTCGCCGGACTGGTCCTCAAACCGCTGACCCGCGCCGCCGAACAGGCCCTCGGCTGGGCCTGGACCTTCGGCACCCTGCTCCTCGTAGTCGCGCTCGGCCTGGTCGCCGCCCGCGCCCTGCCCAAGCCCGTCGGCCGCCGCACCTCGCTGCTCGCCGCACCGGTCGCGATCAGCCTGCTGATGCTGTCCCTGCCGGTGCGCAACACCCTCTGGCTGGGCCAGACCAGCATCATCCCCGTCCTGCTCGTGCTGCTCGGCTGCTTCGTCGTACGCGGGGAACGGGCCGGCGGTCTGTGCATAGGCGTGGCGGCCGCGCTCCAGCCGACCGTGCTCCTCTTCGCACCGTTGCTGTGGTTCACCGAGCGCCGCCGGGCCGCCGCCTCCGCCGGCGTCACCTTCGCCAGCGGCACCGCGCTCGCCTGGGCCGCGATGCCGCACGACTCGTACACCTACTGGGTCCACCACATGGCGGGCGCGGGCCTTGGTGGCAAGGCCGACGCCCTCGCCAACCAGTCCCTGCACGGCGCCCTGCTCCGCCTCGGTCTGTCCGGCCCGCTGGAGATAGGCCTCTTCTTCCTGCTGGGCGCGGCCGTCGCCGCCCTCGGCCTGCACCGCGCGGTGCGCTACGCCCGCGACGGACAGCTGCTGCTCGCCGTCGCCGTCACCGGCTGCGCCGCGATAGCCGTGTCGCCCACCACCTGGCAGCACCAGCTGCTGTGGGTGCTGCTCGCGGTGGTCGGCCGGGTCGGCAAGCGGGCCTCGGACCGGTACGTCTGGCCGATCGCCGTCGTCCTGGTCACCACGCTCCCGGCCAAGATGATGCTGCCGAACATGCCGGTGGTGTACCCCCTGCGGGACAACATCGTGCTGCTCGCGGCCCTGGCCGCCGCCACCGTCGTACCGTTCCTGTCCCGCACGTCGCCGTATTACCAGAACCCGACCCCGACGGAGTACGCCGCACCGGTCCCGACACGCTTCAGGACCGTCCCGCTCCTCCCCTTCCTCCGCCGGGTCCTGACCCGCCCGAACCTCCTCCTCGAACTCCTGCTGATCCGCGTCACATACGCGGCCTACCAGCAGGTCCGCCTCGCGGCGACCGGCGGCAGCAACTCCGAGGGCCGGGCGACGGCCGAGCACCACGGCCACCTCATCCTCGACATCGAGCGTTTCCTGCACATCGACATCGAGCACGCGGTCAACCACGCGGTGGCGAAGGTCGACTGGCTCCGCGACTTCTTCAACTTCTACTACGAGTCCTTCCACTTCGTCGTCCCGCTGACCATCATGGGCGTCCTCTACTGGCGCCGCCCGGTCGACTACCGCTGGGCCCGCTCGGCCCTCGGCTTCACCACCCTCCTCGCCCTGGTCGGCTTCTGGCTCTTCCCGCTGGCCCCGCCGCGCCTGATGCCGACCCTCGGCATGATCGACACGGTCCACGGCGTCCAGGACTTCTCCAAGCCGGACTACGGCACGCTCACCGCCCTCACCAACCAGTACGCGGCGATGCCCTCACTGCACTTCGGCTGGTCGCTGTGGTGCGGTGTCGTGATCGCGGTCATCGCCCCCAGGTGGTGGATGAAGGCACTGGGCCTGCTGCACCCGTTCTTCACGGTCTCGGCGATCGTCGCGACCGGCAACCACTGGGTACTGGACGCGGTGGGCGGCGCGGTCGTCGTGGGGGCGGGGTTCGGGCTGGCGTATCTGTTCCAGGGACCCAGGGCGCGAACAGTGAAGGCGGTGACAGCCGCCCAAGAGGCAGGCAGGGTGCCTGTCGGCAGCACGTGACCGTGGGGGCCGCTCGCTTCTTGGTCAGTGTCGTGCTTCCGCGAGGCGAGTAAAGGGCGCTCCGTTCCACTTCGTTCCACTTCGCGTCGCCTTCGGCGATGGCCCTCCGGGCCACCCTTGACACGCCTCGCTCCAGCACGGGTGAGAAGCGAGCGAGCGGCCCGGAAAGACGGGGGCCCGGCCGGTGTTGACCCTTCGGGTCCGCTGCGAGGGTGCCGTCGGCGGAGGGGGCGCGGTCGCGCCTCGCCAGCACGCCGGGCCGGCTCAGCGGCTGACGGCCGGTGGGGTGGGGATGGGGGGCGGGGCGCGGGTGCGGTGGGTGGGTGGGTGGGTGCGGGTGCGTGAGCGCGTGAGCGCGTGGGTGGGTGGGTGGACGGGTGAGTGGGGGTGAGCCGGTGGGTGGGTGGGGCTGGCTTCAGGCACGTGACTGGTGGGACGTGTGTGACTAGAGGGGCATCTCCACGGGCACACATCCACCAACTGGAAGATTCGGGCCAGCCTCAAAGTGCAACCTCGGCGGTGGAGCCCCGGAGGCCTGGCGCAAATCGACCAACTGCCCGCAGCTCCCCGCCCCTCACCCGCTACTCGCCCAGGCCCGCCCACCACCGGCCCAGCCACTGCCGGCCCCCGAACCCCCGGCTCGCCTGACGCAGGATCCCGGCTCAGCCACCACCCACCCCCGTCCCCCGGCCCACCCACCACCGGCCGTCAGTCGCCGAGCGAGCCGGAGTCGACCACCCCACCGAGGCGCCCCCGCCCGCCCCGCCCGCCTCGGCCCACCCACCACCGGCCCCGGCCCGTCCCCCACCCGCCCGTCAGCCGCTGAGCCGGCCCGGCGTGCTGGCGAGGCGCGACCGCGCCCGTCGGCGCCGGATCCGGACGCAGCCGACGGTTGCCCGCGAACCCCGCCTGGCCACCCGTCTTTCCGGGCCGCTCGCTCGCTTCTCACCCGTGCTGGAGCGAGGCGTGTCAAGGGTGGCCCGCAGGGCCATCGCCGAAGGCGACGCGGAGCGATAGCGGAGCGCCCTTTACTCGCCTCGCGGAAGCACGACACTGGCCAAGAAGCGAGTGGCCCCCACGGTCACTTTTCTCCGCACTCGAACCAGACCGTCTTGCCACCCTCGGCCCACGGAGTAACGCCCCACTTGCCGACCACGACATCGAGCAGCGCCAGTCCGCGTCCGCTCTCCGACTCCGGGTCCAACTCGCCCGGCACCGACGGCAGTTGGGGGTAACAGTCGGTCACCTCCACCCGTACTCCGGCCGTCTGCCGCAGCACCAGCAGTGAGCAGCGGCGGTCCGGGACATGCCGTACGACGTTGGTGACCAGCTCGCTCACGCCCAGCTCCAGGGCGTCGGTGAGATGCGCGAGCTCCCAGTCGTCCAGCAGCGAGCGGACGATGCGGCGGATGTGCCGTACCGAGTGGTCGCTGACGGTGAGGCTCATGCGGTAGTGGGGGAAGTGGTAGTTCACGGTACGAGACTGACGTCGCGCGACTACGCTGGGCTACGGAACGGATACAACCGGTCCCGCTGTGGGCCGAGTTGCGCGAGAGGGGACCGTGCGTGACCCACATCAACGTCCTCGACCCGGGCGCCTCGCCGCTCGACTACTACGGCTTCGAGCTGCGCCGGCACCGGGAGGCGGCGGGGCTGACGCAGAAGCAGCTCGGAGACATCATCAACTACACGGGGTCGCTTGTCGGTCAGATCGAGACGGCCCGGAAACTGCCGACGCCGGAGTTCAGCGAGCGGGCCGATGTGGCGCTGGGGACGGGCGGGTTACTGTCCCGGCTCGTCACGCTGGTGATGCGGAGCCAACTTCCGGCGTGGTTTCAGCAGGTGGCGGAGCTCCAGGCGCGGGCCGCGGAGATCTATTCCTTCGAGACGCACATGGTGCATGGTCTCCTGCAGACCAAGGCGTACGCGCGGGCGGTGCTCGGAGTGCTCGACCAGGCCAACCTCGACGATCGCACGGCCGTCCGGCTGGCCCGGCAGAGCATCTTCGAGAGGGTGGAGCCGCCGATCTTCTGGCTGGTCCTGAGCGAGGGTGCGCTGTACCAGGAAATCGGCGGCTCTCAAGCCATGCGGGAGCAACTGGCTCACCTGTTGTCCTTCGAGGACAATGCCCGAGCCAACATTCAGATCCTGCCGTACTCCGCGGGAGCCCACGTGGGTCTGCAAGGCTCGTTCGACCTCTACCGCTTCGCGAGCGACCCAAGCATCGTCTACACGGAGGGTTATGGCAGCGGGCATCCGACCGCCAATCCGGACACCGTCAAAGACTGCTCGCTCCGTTACGATCATCTCCAAGCCGCCGCGCTCTCCCTCAAGGAGTCGGCGGAGCTGATCCGGCGCGTGATGGAGGACCGCTATGGAGATCAACTGGCGTAAGTCCAGCTACAGCGGCGACCAGGGGGGCAACTGCGTGGAGGTCGCCGAACTCCCTGGTGCCGCCGTAGCCGTACGCGACTCGAAGAACTCCACGGGCCCGATCCTCGCCTTCGAGCCCGCCACCTTCACCGCATTCCTGACCTGGACTGCTACAGCCGCTGAATGATCGTCCCGGTGGCAAGCGCACCGCCCGCGCACATCGTGATGAGCGCGAACTCCTTGTCCCGGCGCTCCAGTTCGTGCAAGGCCGTCGTGATCAGTCGGGCCCCGGTCGCCCCGACCGGGTGCCCGAGGGCGATTCCACCGCCGTTGACGTTGACCTTCGTCAGGTCCTGCTCGAAGACCTGAGCCCAGCTCAACACCACGGAGGCGAAGGCCTCGTTGATCTCGACGAGGTCGATGTCCTTCAGGGACATGCCCGCCTTGCCCAGCACGGCCTTCGTCGCGTCGATCGGTCCGTCCAGGTGGAAGTGCGGGTTGGCTCCGACCAGCGCCTGGGCGACGATCCGAGCCCGGGGCCGAAGCTTCAGCGCCCGTGCCATCCGCTTGGACGCCCACATGATCGCGGCCGCTCCATCTGAGATCTGCGACGAGTTGCCCGCCGTGTGCACGGCCGTCGGCATGACCGGCTTCAGCCCGGCCAGCGCCTCCATCGACGTGTCCCGGAGTCCCTCGTCCTTGTCGACGAGCCGCCACATGCCCTGCCCGGCGTGCTGTTCCTCTTCCGTGGTGGGCACCTGGACGGCGAACGTCTCCTTCTTGAAGCGCTCCTCGGACCAGGCGACGGCCGCCCGCTCCTGCGAGAGAAGGCCGAGGGAGTCGACGTTCTCGCGGGTGAGGCCCCGGTGCCGGGCGATGCGCTCGGCCGCCTCGAACTGGTTGGGGAGGTCGACGTTCCACTCGTCGGGGAACGGCTTGCCCGGGCCGTGCTTGGAGCCGGAGCCGAGTGGCACCCGGGACATCGCCTCGACACCGCAGCTGATGCCGATGTCGATGACCCCGGCGGCGATCATGTTGGCGGTCATGTGCGAGGCCTGCTGCGAGGACCCGCACTGGCAGTCCACGGTCGTCGCGGCGGTCTCGTACGGCAGCCCCATGGTCAGCCAGGCCGTACGGGCGGGGTTCATGGACTGCTCGCCGGCATGGGTCACCGTGCCGCCGACGATCTGCTCGACGCAGTCGGCGGGGATGCCGGTGCGGCCGAGGAGTTCACGGTAGGTCTCGCCCAGGAGGTAGGCGGGATGGAGGTTGGCGAGCGCGCCGCCGCGCTTGCCGATGGGGGTGCGTACGGCTTCGACGATCACGGGTTCCGCGGCCATGGGGGAGGTCCTTCCTCGGTCAACCCGCGCGGCGCAGGGGCGTCCCGGCCCGGCCCGCCACGCAGAACTAGTACGCGTTCTAGTTCTGCTTGAAGTCTGCTGACAGAGCGTTCATCGCCGCAAGGGTCGTGCACCCTCCGAAGTTGCGATCTGCACGACTCCTGCACGCAATTGGGTACGCCGGATGTCTTGCGACTTGTAGAACCCGTTACTACCTTCGCGGCAACCCTCAATTCCTGATGGACCGTCAGAATGACGGGAGTCGCCGATGCCCTCCTGCCCCGCGCTGCCCGACGGGTTCGACTTCACCGACCCCGACCTGCTGCACCACCGCGTCCCCCTCCCGGAGTTCGCCGAGCTGCGCCGGGCGGAACCGGTCCGCTGGATCCCGCAGCCGCACGGCCTGGCCGGGTTCGCCGACGACGGCTACTGGGCCGTGACCCGGCACGCGGACGTCAAGCACGTCTCCACGCACCCGGAGGTCTTCTCCTCCTACCTCAACACCGCGATCATCCGCTTCGGTGAGCACATCGAGCGCGACGCGATCGACGCGCAACGGCTGATCCTGCTCAACATGGACCCGCCCGAGCACACCAGGGTCCGCCAGATCGTGCAGCGCGGCTTCACGCCACGGGCCATCCGGGCCCTGGAGGAGCGCCTGCGCGCCCGCGCCCATGCGATAGTCCAGGGCGCCCTCGCCCAGTCCGGGCCGTTCGACTTCGTCACCCAGGTCGCCTGCGAACTGCCGCTCCAGGCCATCGCCGAGCTGATCGGCGTGCCGCAGGAGGACCGGGCCAAGATCTTCGACTGGTCCAACAAGATGATCTCGTACGACGATCCCGAGTACGCGATCACCGAGGAGGTCGGCGCCGAGTCGGCCACCGAGATCATCGCCTACGCGATGAACATGGCCGCCGAGCGCAAGCAGTGCCCGGCCCATGACATCGTCTCGACGCTGGTGGCGGCCGAGGACGAGGGCAACCTCAACTCCGACGAGTTCGGCTTCTTCGTGCTGATGCTGGCGGTCGCGGGCAACGAGACCACCCGCAACGCCACGACCCACGGCATGCATGCCTTCCTCACCCACCCCGAGCAATGGGAGCTCTACAAGCGCGAGCGCCCGTCGACCACCGCCGAGGAGATCGTCCGCTGGGGCACCCCGGTCAACTCCTTCCAGCGCACGGCCGCTCAGGACACGGAACTGGGCGGCAAGCAGATCCGCAAGGGCGACCGCGTCGGCCTCTTCTACGCCTCCGCCAACCACGACCCCGAGGTCTTCGACGACCCCGACACCTTTGACATCACCCGCGACCCCAACCCCCACCTCGGCTTCGGCGGAGGCGGCCCGCACTACTGCCTGGGCAAGTCCCTGGCCGTCCTGGAAATCGACCTGATCTTCAACGCGATAGCCGACGCGATGCCGGGTCTCCGCCTGGCCGGAAACCCCCGCCGCCTGCGCTCCGCATGGATCAACGGCGTCAAGGAACTCAAGGTCACCGCGGACTGACCCCTTGATCTCGGGCCGACGGCTCCCGGCGCCGCCGGCCCGTCCCGAGGGAGGCAGGTGCACCCCTTTCCCTACGCCCCGGCCCCTGCCTCCCCCGCGATCACTCCCGTCCGGAAGCCGCCACCGCCAGGACCCCCGACACCAGTGCCGCGATGAGCAGGGCGATCCACAGGTGGTGGTGGAGCACCAGCCAGGCGCCCAGTGCGGCGCCCGCGACCATGGCAATCACGGCGGCGACGCGGCGTGCGGCCCGACGCTCGGTGTTGCTGCCGAGCGGGGACTCGGCGACCAGGCCGGTGAGGGTCATGGTCAGGACCGTGGTCGTCAGGTCGGGCACACCCAGCTTGCGTACGGTCGCGTTGCGCAGGCCCATCGCGAAGGCGGTGAGGGCGATGAGCGTGTACGCGGTGCCGCTGCGGTCCGGCATGACGAAGGCGGCCGCGGCCGCCACGCCCACCAGCGCCGCCTCCACGGCGAGCGTGATCCGCGTCCGCGTCCGCTGCGATCCCCCGGACCACAGCGTGAGCCGGCCGCCCACCGTCGCGCCCGCCAGAAAGCAGCCCAGCGAGGTCACCGTGTGCGCCACCGAGAAGGCCGGCGCACCGGCCGCGGCGAAGCCGAGGACCACCACGTTGCCGGTCATGTTGGCCGTGAAGACATGCCCGAGACCGAGAAAGCTCACCGCGTCGATCAGGCCGCTCACCACCGTCAGCACCAGCAGCACCAGCAGCAGACGCACTCCGCGCGCCTCCGGGTCGGGCGTCCGCGCGTCCGGTGCCTCCGTCGTCATGGGTCCTCCGGTCGGCCGGACGATCAGGCTGGTGCCAAGTCCACCACGGGACCGACGCCCGCACATGCGCGCGCACCCCCGCCCGGTACCGGGCGAGGGTGCGGATGCTGAATGAGGGGGCGGCTCAGTACCAGCTGTTGGCCTGCCAGAAGTTCCAGGCGTCGACCGGGCTGCCGTAGCGGGAGTTCATGTAGTCCAGGCCCCACTTGATCTGGGTGGCCGGGTTGGTCTTCCAGTCGGCGCCCGCGGAGGCCATCTTCGAGCCGGGCAGGGCCTGGACCAGGCCGTACGCGCCGGAGGAGGCGTTGGTCGCGGAGACGTTCCAGCCGCTCTCATGCTCGACGATCTTGCTGAACGCGTTGTACTGCGCGGCGTCCGGGATCATCTTGTGCGCGATCGCCTGGGCGTTGGAAGGCGAGGCAGTGGTGGCGGCCTGGGCGGGAGCCGAGGTCAGCACCATGCCGGTCGTGGCGGCGGCCAGAGCGGCAGCGGTGAGAGCCTTCTTCGGGGAAGCGATGCGGCGGATGAAAGAGACGGACACGGAAAACCTCTTCGTCGGGGACAAGGGGCCGCCGTAGGCCGCCACCGTCACCGTGTGGTGCGCGGTCGGGCCGTACGTCGGCGCCGCGACCCGGGGGGTTCGTGGCGCCTTGCGACGTCGTCCAGAGAAGCAGGCCCGAAACCCGTCCGCAATGACCCCTTTTACTAGTTGTGGCCGCATCGGGGGGAATGGTCGCTTGTGTGGCGTGGGTCTCAATGTGCAGGTCGGATGGGGTGCGCTGTCGGGCATATCGGACAAGTCGACCTACGGTCGAGCATCGTAGGTGACCTGCGTCATGTGGGGTGCTTCACCGTCCCGCCGACGGTCCGCGTACACGCCCTCACACAGGGGTCACCGGGCCGGCGGGTCGAATGTGACCGCGGTCTCGAAGGCGGCCCGGCGGGTGGCCCGGCGCAGCGCCCTCAGGAGCGCCGGGCCGAGCGTCAGGGTCAGTACGACCGTGCAGACCGCCCGGCCCAGGTCCCAGCCGAGGGACGTGGCCAGGCAGTACGCGACGAAACGGGCCAGGTTCGCGGGGACCGCGGCGTGCGGGTCGAAGGCGATGCCCGAGGCGAGGGCGCCCATGAAGGGCCAGCCCGCGAGATTCATGACCGTTCCGTAGGCGAAGGCGGCGAGGAAGCCGTAGAGGGAGAGCAGCGCGAGCTCGCCGCGGCCGCGCAGCCGGTCCGGCCCCGGGAGCAGCCCGGCGCCCATGGTGAACCACCCCATGGCGAGCATCTGGAACGGCATCCAGGGGCCCACCCCGCCCGTGAGCAGCGCCGACGCGAACATGGTGACCGAGCCCAGGACGAAGCCGAACCCCGGGCCGAGGACCCGTCCGCTGAGCACCATCAGAAAGAACATGGGCTCGATCCCGGCGGTGCCCGCGCCGATCGGCCGCAGCGCCGCCCCGGTCGCCGCCAGCACCCCCAGCATGGCGACGGCCTTCGCCCCGAGCCCCGACTCGGAGAGCGTCGCGGCCACGACCGCGACGAGCAGGACCAGCAGACCGGCGAAGAGCCAGGGCGCGTCCTGGGCATGGGCGCTGAGCTGCGAGGTGGGCGGCGCGAGGAACGGCCACCCGAAGGCGACGACCCCGACCGCGCCGACCAGGGCGAGGGCGGTGGTGGAGCGGGGGCCGAGGCGGATCGGCCGGGCCTGCGGGGTCATGCCAGTGCCTCCCGCACCTGGGCGGCCGTGAGCCACTGCTGCGGCGCCAGGATCTTGGTGACCTGGGGCGCGAAGGACGGGGACGAGACCACGATGTCGGCCGTGGGGCCGTCGGCGATGACCTCCCCCTCGGCGAGCAGGACGACCCGGTGGGCGATCTCGGCCGCCAGCTCCACGTCGTGCGTGGCCAGCACGATCGCATGCCCCTCGGCGGCGAGCCCGCGCAACACGGTGACCAGGCGCGCCTTCGCCGCGTAGTCCAGACCGCGGGTCGGCTCGTCCAGGAGGAGCAGCGGAGGGCGGGCGGTGAGTACGACGGCCAGGGCGAGCGCGAGCCGCTGGCCCTCGGAGAGATCGCGCGGGTGCGTGTCGTCACCGATGCCGGGCAGCAGACCGGAGACCAGCGCACGGCACGTGCCGGGCTCGGCCTGCGCGTCCCGGTCGGCGGCCGCGCACTCGGCGGCGACCGTGTCCGCGTACAGCAGATCGCGGGGCTCCTGCGGCACCAGGCCGACGCGGCGGACCAGCTCGGGCGGAGCGGTGCGGTGGGGGACGGCGCCCCCCACCCGCACCGATCCGGCCGACGGCTCGACGAGCCCGACGAGCGCGCTCAGCAGCGTGGACTTCCCGGCGCCGTTGCGTCCCATGAGGGCGACCGTCTCGCCGGGAGCGACGCAGAGGTCCACATGCCGCAACGCGTCGACGCGGCCACGCCGGACGGCGAGCGAGCCGACCTCGGCGACCTGCGGGGACGCGGCCTCGGGGGCGCGCCGGCGCAGGAACCGGCGGGGGGCGGGGACACGGGGCGCGGGCACGGTCGCGGCCGCCGCTGTCGCTGTCGCTGTGTGCGGCGCCTCCCGCCCGCCCAGCCGCTCCCGTAGTTCCCCGGCCCGGCGGCGCGCGTCCCGCACGGTCAGCGGCAGCGGGGACCAGCCCGCCAGCAGGCCCAGGTCCACCACCGGCGGATACACCGGGGAGACGGCCATCACCTCGGCCGGGCTGCCCAGGACCGGCGCGGCGCCCGGGGCGGGCAGCAGGGCGACCCGGTCGGCGTACTGGATCACCCGCTCCAGCCGGTGCTCGGCCATCAGGACGGTCGTACCGAGGTCATGGACGAGACGCTGGAGCACGGCCAGCACCTCCTCCGCGGCCGCCGGGTCGAGCGCCGAGGTCGGTTCGTCGAGGACCAGCACCCTGGGGTGCGGGGTGAGCACGGAGCCGATCGCGACGCGCTGGCGCTGGCCGCCGGAGAGGGTGGCGATGGGCCGGTCGCGCAGGTCGGCGATGCCCAGCAGATCGAGGGTCTCCTCGACCCGGCGCCGCATCACCTCCGGCGCGAGCCCCAACGACTCCATCCCGTAGGCGAGTTCGTCCTCGACCGTGTCGGTGACGAAGTGCGCGAGCGGATCCTGGCCCACCGTGCCGACGACATCGGCGAGGTCGCGCGGCTTGTGCGTACGGGTGTCCCGGCCGGCGACCGTGACACGGCCACGCAGGGTGCCGCCGGTGAAGTGCGGGACGAGCCCGCTGACCGCGCCGAGCACGGTGGACTTCCCGACACCGGACGGACCGACGAGCAGCACGAGTTCACCCTCGGGGACCTCGAAGTCCACGCCTTGGACGACGGGTTCGGCCGCCCCCTCGTACGTCACGGAGACATCCTCGAAGCGGATCACGACGGCTCCTTGGGGACGATGAAGGCGGGGAGCAGGGCAAGGAGCACGGCGGCCGCCGGCCACAGGGGAAGGGCGGGCGCGGTGAGCGGTACGACACCCGGGTGCAGGGCCTCCGGATCACTCGCGGCCGCCAGGGCGAGCAGCGCGGCGACCGCGGCACCGGAACCGGCGACCAGCCAGGCGCGCAGGTCCCAGGGGTCGGGGCGGTAGCGGGTGCGCAGGGTGCGGCGGCCACCGAGGCGCAGGCCCGCGAGGGCGGCGGCGACTCCGGCGAGCAGCACCGGCAGGCCGTACGTGCCGCCCTCGGCGGTCAGCAGTCCGTACGTTCCCGCGCAGACGCCCAGCAGACCGCCGAGGGTGAGCGCGGTGGTCGTACGGCGGACCGGGGCGGGGACGTCGGCGGTACGGCCGTAGCCGCGGGCGTCCATCGCGGCGGCCAGGGCGACCGAACGCTCCAACGCGCCCTCCAGGACCGGGAGTCCGACCTGCAGCAGCCCGCGTATGCCCCGGTCCGGGCGGCCGCGCAGCCGGCGGGCGGCACGCAGCCGCTGGACGTCGGCGACCAGGTTCGGGGCGAAAGTGAGGGCCACGACCACGGCCACGCCCATCTCGTACAGCGCGCCGGGCAGGGACTTCAGCAGGCGCGCCGGGTTGGCGAGGGCGTTCGCCGCGCCGACGCAGATCAGCAGCGTGGCCAGTTTCAGGCCGTCGTACAGCGCGAAGACGAGCGCCTCCGCCGTGACCTCGCCGCCGAGCCGGATGCCCTGCGCCCAGTGGGGGAGCGGGACTTCGGGGAGCGTGACGAGGACGTGCGTGCCTGGGATGGGGGAGCCGAGGAACAGCGCGAAGGTGAGACGGATGAGGAGGACGGCGAGGGCGAGTTTGGCGAAGGCGGTGTAGGAGCGGGACCAGGGGGCCTGGGTTCGGCACGTTGCCACGACGTAGGCCGAAGCCGTGACGAGGAGGGCGAGGAGGAGGGGGTTGGTGGTGCGGGTGGCGGCGGTGCCGAGGGCGAGGGACCAGAGCCACCAGGCGCCGGGGTGCAGTGTGCCGCGGCGCTGGTGGCGGGGGGTTGGGGCGCTCACCGGCGCCGGCGGGGTGCCGCCGCGCCCACCCGTGCCGCCGGGGGTCCCCCCTGCTCGAAGAGCTTGGGGGAGGCACGACTGCCCGCGGCTGAAGCGGCTAGACATCCCTGCGGCGGCGCGTCTGCCACACCGCTGCTGCTCCCAGGAGTACGACCACACCCACCCCGGCCAGCAGTCCCACCGATGGGCCGTGATGGTCCGGTGTCGTCGCCTTCCCGGTGGCAGTTGTCGGCTTCTTCTGCGCACTCACCTGCTCCCCGCACCCCTTCCCCGGATACCCCGAGATCGCGCACAGCAGGGCGTTGGTGTCGTAGCGGAGGGGCTTGGCGACCGTTGCCAGGGCCTCTGCCGTTGTCGCGTCGCCGGAAACGCGGGCGCAGGCCGTGCGGCGGGCGGGTGGGGTCTCGCCGGACGGGGCGTCCGTGGGGGTACCGAAGTCGATGACGAGCGCCACCCTCTTCTTTCCCTTGGCGGCGGACGTGCCGGCGCAGATCGTGTCGAAGTCCGCCGTACCGCGCGGACGGGTGGCGTCGGCGGAGTCCTCGCTCACCGCGAAGCGGAAGCCCTGCACGTCCCCGTCGACGGGACGGGCCGTCGACGGGCCCTGGGTGGCGTACGTCCAGCGGTTGCCGTCGCGCTCCCAGAAGGACCAGTAGCGGTAGCCGACGGCCTCGGCCTGGGCCGCGGACGCCCACAGGACGAGCGCGGCCAGCAGCAGCGGCACGGCACGGCGGACGGCGGTCACGGCTGCTGCTTCCTGCGGCTGCTGATCAGGAAGCCGACGCCTATGCCCGCGACCAGGCCGGTGCCGACGATCCACCAGACGCCGTAGCCCGAGTCGGACTTGTCGGACTTCGCGGCCTCGTATCCGGTGGGCTTCTTGACCGGCTGCGGGGCGGGCCCGGTCGCGTTGAGCGCCTGCACGAGGTCCGTACCGCCGAAGCTGAACGGGCTCTTGCCCATGGCGTGCGCGGCGAGGATCAGCTCGGCGTAGGCCGCCGGGCCGCTCTGCTTCGCCCAGGGGAGGGCGTTTTTCTCCAGCCAGGCGTACGGCTTCTCCGCCTCCGTCTTCCAGCCTCGCGCGGCGAGCGCGACGACCGCGTCGGCGGTGTTGCCGTAGTCGGGCTGGTCCTTGGCGCCGGGGAGCGCCGACTTGAGGTGGCCGTCGTTGCGGAGGAGCGTCACCGCCAGGTACGCGGCGCCGTTGCCCGACACCCCGCGCGCGGTGAGCTGCTTGTCCTTGGCGCACTGCCCGTAGTCGGCCTGCCTGTCCACGGCTGTCGCCACGAACCCCTTGCCGAGGGCGCCCAGCACCCCGGCCGCCGTCGCGTCCGCGTTGGCCGCCAGCTCGCCCTTCTTGTCCGGCTGATAGGCGAGCGCGCCGCCGGCCTTGGCGTCGCAGGGGAGGGACATCTTCGCCAGCAGGTCGTACGGCGACTTGCCATCCGTGCGGACGTCGGCGGGGTCCTCGCCCGCCGCCGCGAGGGCGCCGATGACGACGGACGTGGAGTTCGTGTCGCTGGCCCCGTGCGGGGTGTAGCCCCAGCCGCCGTCCTTGTTCTGCTGCGACTTCAGCCAGTCCACCGCCTTGCGGATCTCACCGTCGTGCCCGCCGACCGCCTTCAGGGCCTGTGCGGCGGCGGCCGTGCTGTTGGTGTCGACCATGACGCCGCTGTCGCAGGCCTTGGCCGGGTCGGCGCGGAAGGCGGCGAACGCGCCGTTCGCGCACTGCTGCCCGGTCAGCCAGTCCACGGCCTTGGCCGCCGGCGTCACATCCACCGCCCGCTGGGCGATCATCGCCAGCGACTGGCGCCAGACACCGTCGTACTTCGGGTCCGCGGTGCCGTACAGGCCGGACGGGAGGGCCGTCGACGGGGACGCGGATGCAGACGGGTCGGCGGCTGTGGCGGGCGTGGCCGTGCCGATCACGGCGACGGCTCCCAGCACCGCGGCACTGCGGCGTACGTTCATGGTCGGCGGGTGCCTCTCCCTGCGGGGAGTCGGGCAGCACGGGACACCCCGGGCGGCTCGGCTCCGTATACCTCGACGGTGCCGTGCGCGGGCGGACCCCGGCGCACGTGAGCCGGTCAACGTCCCGTGCGAGGCGGTCCGGCTCACCGCCCTTGCGGCGGTTCACGATGGGGGTGTCCCCTGCACGAGCGAAGTCGAGCGCTTGGGGAAGGGGCAGCGCCGGAATTGCACCGGCTTTCCCCGTACGGGTGTGATGACGACGCGGTCACTCTACCGGCACGTAACCGGAGGGCTCAGGGGTGGTCGTGGGCAGGGGGCCCCTACCCCCGGGCCCTGTGGCTAAGGTCACGCCATGACGACGACGGGGAGACTGCTGGGCTCCGGCCGTTCGGCCGACGTGTACGAGATCGACGAGGCGTGGGTGCTGCGTCGCGACCGGGAGGGCTGGGGGGACGCGGCCGCCGAGGGTGAGGTGATGACGTACGTACGGGACCACGGGTATCCCGTGCCCCGGGTGCGGCCCTCCGGCTCGCGCACCGACCTGGTGCTGGAGCGGCTGTCCGGGCCGACGATGCTGGAAGCCCTGCTGGCGGGCTCGATCGGGCCGGAGGAAGGGGGCGCGATGCTTGCCGGGCTGCTGCGGCAGCTGCACGCCGTGCCCGCCCGGGACTCCGCCGACCCGAACGCCCGTGTCCTGCACCTGGACCTCCACCCGGACAACGTGATCCTCACGCCGGACGGCCCCCGTGTCATCGACTGGACCAACGCGGAGGACGGCCGGCCGGGCCTCGACTGGGGCATGTCCGCGGTGATCCTGGCCCAGGTCGCCGTCGGCGCCGAGCCGATCGCCGACCCGGCCCGCGCGATGCTCACGGCCCTGCTCGCCGACCCCTCCGCCCTCACGGAGCCCGGCCTCACCGAGGCCCGCACCCGCCGCGCGGCCAACCCGACGATGAGTCGCGGTGAGGTCGAACTACTGGGCGCCGCCGAGGACTTGATACGAGCGCTGGTGTCCTGGGCGGCACCGGCCTGATCGCGGGCCGGGCGGCACCGTTCCACGAACGGCTCACACCGCCACGTACGCCACCGGCTCGCTCCCCGCCACCGCCTCCGCGCGGCCCTGCTTCACCAGGCGGCGGACATGGGCCTCGGCCTCCGAGACCGCGATGTTGCGTGAGCCGTAGGGAATCTGGTCCCAGGGGCGGTTCCACTCCATCCGCTCGGCCAGCTGCCAGGGCCTGAGGGGCACGACGAGCAGGGCCAGGAGCCCGGCCAGCCGCTCCTCGTGATGCGCCAGCAGGTCCCGCACGCGGGCGGGCGCGTCCGTGAACGCGTGCTGGTGGGCGGGGAGCACCTCGGCGGGGGTCAGACGGCCGACCCGTTCCAAGGAGTCGAGGTAGTCGCCGAGGGGGTCGGTGACGGTCGTGTCGTCCGGGTCCTCGTACAGGCCGATGTGCGGGGTGATCTCCGGGAGCAGATGGTCGCCCGAGAAGAGCCGTCCGTGGCCGGGGAGCCGGGACGGGTGTTCTTCCTCCAGGTGCAGGCAGACATGGCCCGGGGTGTGGCCCGGCGTCCAGATCGCGCGCAGTCGGCGGCCGGGCAGGGGGAGGAGTTCACCGGGGACGATCTCCCGGTCGGGCAGCGCGGGGGAGAGGCCGGGGAGGGTGCGGCGCCGGGCGGCGCGCAGCGGGGCCACATGTTCCTCCGGGGCGCCGGCGGCCACGAGTTTGGCCGCCATGTACGTGAACCAGCGCTCCGGGCGGGTCTCGCGGGTCCGGCGCACGATCGCCGTGTCGGCCGCGTGCATGGCGATCCAGGCTCCGGAGGCCTCCCGCACCTTGCCCGACAGGCCGTGGTGGTCGGGGTGGTGATGGGTGATCACCACGCCGTGCAGCTCGGCGACGGACGTACCGCAGGCCGTCAGGCCGTCGGCGAGGGCGTCCCAGGAGGCCGGGTCGTCCCAGCCGGTGTCGATGAGGACCGGGCCGCGGTCGGTGTCGACGACGTACACGAGGGTGTGGCCGAGGGGGTTGTCCGGGATCGGGACCTGGAGGGAACGGACGCCTCCACCGTGGTCGTACACCTGCGCCATGGGCTCCCCAATCACCGCGTTTCCGCCACTATAACTAGAACAGGTTTCCATGGGAGCCCGAGTCGACCAACCGTCCCTCGTCGCATCCGTGGACTCCCCCGGGCGGAACTGGTATCAGTTCCCTATCTGATGGATCGTCAGACGCGCACGCCCCCGGGGAGGCAGTCGGCCATGACCGAGCTCGTGGAACACGGACAGCTGTTCATCGGCGGGGAGTTGACCGACCCCCTGGGCAAGGACGTCATCGAGGTGATCTCCCCGCACACGGAGGAGGTCATCGGCCGCGTGCCGCACGCCTCGCGCGAGGACGTGGACCGGGCGGTCGCCGCCGCGCGCACCGCCTTCGACCAAGGCCCCTGGCCGCGCATGAGCCTGGACGAGCGGATCGAGGTCGTCACCCGGATCAAGGACGCGATCGCCGTCCGGCACGAGGAGATCGCCCGGGTGATCTCCTCCGAGAACGGCTCGCCGTACTCCTGGAGCGTCCTCGCGCAGGCGCTCGGCGCGATGATGGTGTGGGACGCGGCGATCACGGTCGCGCGGAACTTCACGTACGAGGAGACGCGTGACGGCGTCCTCGGGAGGATCCTGGTGCGGCGCGAGCCGGTCGGTGTGGTCGCGGCCGTGGTCCCGTGGAACGTCCCGCAGTTCGTCGCCGCCGCCAAGCTCGCGCCCGCCCTGCTCACCGGCTGCACGGTGGTGCTCAAGCCGTCACCCGAGTCACCGCTGGACGCCTACCTCCTCGGTGAGATCGCCAAGGAGGCCGGGCTGCCGGAGGGCGTGCTGTCGATCCTCCCCGCCGACCGCGAGGTCAGCGAGTACCTCGTCGGGCACCCCGGGATCGACAAGGTGTCCTTCACCGGCTCGGTCGCGGCCGGCAAGCGTGTGATGGAGGTGGCCTCCCGCAATCTCACGCGCGTGACGCTGGAGCTCGGCGGCAAGTCGGCGGCGGTGGTTCTGCCCGACGCGGACATCGAGACGTCGGTGCCCGGGATCGTCTCGGCCGCCTGGATGAACAACGGCCAGGCCTGTGTCGCCCAGACCCGCATCCTCCTGCCGCGCTCCCGCTACGACGAGTTCGCGGACGCCTTCGCCGCCGCCGCGAGCGCGCTCGAGGTCGGCGACCCGCTGGACCCGGCGACCCAGGTCGGCCCGCTGGTCGCCCGCCGCCAGCAGCAGCGCAACTTCGACTACATCCGCATCGGCCAGGAGGAGGGCGCCAAGATCCTCACCGGCGGCGGGCGCCCGCCGGGGCTGGAACGCGGCTGGTACGTGGAGCCGACGCTCTTCGGCGACGTCGACAACTCCATGCGGATCGCCCGCGAGGAGATCTTCGGCCCGGTGATCTGCCTCCTGCCGTACGGAGACGAGTCCGAGGCGGTGAAGATCGCCAACGACTCCGACTACGGGCTGTCCGGCAGCGTGTGGACGGCCGACGTCGCGCACGGCATCGACGTCGCACGGCAGGTCCGTACGGGCACGTACTCGGTGAACACCTTCAGCCTCGACATGCTCGGCCCCTTCGGCGGCTACAAGAACTCCGGTCTGGGGCGGGAGTTCGGGCCCGAGGGGTACGGCGAGTTCCTTGAGCACAAGATGATCCACCTCCCGGCCGGCTGGGAGGGCTAGGGCATGGGAGACCGCTGGCACGTCGAGGTCGACCGCTCCGTCTGCATCGGCTCCGCCCAGTGCGTCCACCACGCGCCCGACGCCTTCCGCCTCGACACCGGCCGGCAGTCCCGGCCGGTGGAGCCGGACGCCGACGCGAACGAGCGGGTGCTGGCGGCGGCGGAGAGCTGTCCGGTGGAGGCCATCGTGATCACGATGCTCGGGAGCGGGGAGCCGGTGTTCCCGCCGGAGGACTGAAAAATTTCCTATTTGTGCGGTTCTGTCAGGCAGTATCCGGTCTATACTGGTAATTGGCCTACGGGGCGAGTGAGGGAGTTCGACCGGAGTAGCCGACTCTGGCGTGACGCGTAAAGCATCCGCCGTTGCCGACGTCGACGGTCGGGCTGAGAGGCTCAAAGGTAGTAGTCGGACCTGAGAGCGACCCCCATTACCTGATCCGGGCAATGCCGGCGAAGGGAACCCGTCTCGTAGGTCCTTTTGGTGCGCTCACGCAGGCCCTTTCGGGCGCTCACAGCTCCGCGGGCAGGTGAGTGACCACGAGCGCCACCGCCTCCTCGGGCGTCGCGCCCTTGCCGAGAGCGCCGCGGTGGATCGCGTGCACCGCGTACGGGGGTCCGGAGCAGATGATGTAGGGCAGATCGTCGCGATGTGTCCCGTCGAACGGCGGACCGCTCCGCAGGAACTTCAGCGTGCCGTGTGTCGGGAACGGATACAGCGCGCGCAGGCGCGGCTCGGCGTGGGCGGCCGCGATGAACGCGAACAGCCAGTCACCGCCGTGGTGGCCCCTGGTCCCGGGCTTGCGCTCCAGGAGCCACCGCCAGGCGGTCTCGGCGTCGGGGGCCTCAGCCACGGGTCGCCTGCCCGCTCGCCGGATCCGTCAGGTCGATCAGGCGGCACACCGTTTCGATGTCGATCTTGACCTGGGCGATGGAGGCGCGGCCCGACAACCAGGTGATCAGGGCCGAGTGCCAGGTGTGCTCGATGACGCGGACCGCGGACAGCTGCTCGGGGGTGGGGTTCTCCAGGCCCATCGCGTCCAGGATGATCGCCGTCGTCTGCCGGGAGACCTGGTCGACCTCGGGGGACACGCTGCGGTCCGCGAAGGTCAGCGCCCGGACCATGGCGTCGGCCAGGTGCGGCTCGCGCTGAAGGGCGCGGAAGGCCCGCATCAGCGTCTCCGCCACCCGCTCCACCGCCGTCTCGCCCGCCGGGGGCTTCTTCCTCAGGGTGCCGTGCATGTGCTCCAGTTGGTCCTGCATGGTGGCGACCAGCAGATGCACCTTGGACGGGAAGTAGCGGTAGAGCGTGCCCAGGGCGACCTGTGAGGACTCCGCGACCTCCCGCATCTGCACCGCGTCGAAGCCTCCCCGGCTGGCCAGCTGCGCGCTCGCATGCAGGATCCGCCGCCGACGGGCCTCCTGCCGCTCGGTGAGGGGCGGCGAGGCCGGGCGAACGGTACTGGCTTCCACCTTGGCTTGCGCAGGCATGGGTCCCGCTCCGTGACAGTCGGTGAGGGCATCGGTGAGGGCTGTTGATCAGACAGCATGGCAGGGGTCCCGCCGTGGCGCGAATCACCTGATCCACTGCTCACAGTGCCGCTACCTGCCGGTAGATTCAGAGCCTCCTGAACGATCAAGTCTGAAACTTGTTCTAGATTAGCGTCCCGACGTAGTCTCGCGGGAAAACGCAGGGAGAAGGGGGCCCAGAGTGACCGCTGAGGCCAGGGAGGCGGGTCCCCGACAGGACCTCGCCGCCGACGGCGAGCGACCGCTCGACATCGCGCTTCTCACCTATAAAGGGAACCCGTTCTGCGGGGGGCAGGGCGTCTACGTACGGCACCTGTCGCGCGAGCTGGCGCGTCTCGGCCACCGGGTCGAGGTCATCGGCTCCCAGCCGTACCCCGTGCTCGACGAGGACGAGGCCCACGACGGCCGACTGAGCCTGACCGAGCTGCCCAGCCTCGACCTCTACCGCCAGCCCGACCCCTTCCGCACCCCGGCACGCGACGAGTACCGCGACTGGGTCGACGCGCTCGAGGTCGCGACCATGTGGACCGGCGGCTTCCCCGAACCGCTGACGTTCTCCCTGCGCGCCCGCCGCCATCTGCGCGCCCTGCGCGGCCGGTTCGACGTCGTGCACGACAACCAGACTCTCGGCTACGGCCTGTTGGGTGACATCGGTGCGCCCCTGGTCACCACCATCCATCACCCCATCACCGTCGACCGGCAGTTGGAGCTGGACGCGGCCGAGGGATGGCAGCGCCGCTACTCCGTGCGCCGCTGGTACGCCTTCACCCGCATGCAGAAGCGCGTCGCCCGCCGGCTGCCGTCGGTCCTCACCGTCTCCGGCACCTCCCGCCAGGAGATCGTCGACCACCTCGGAGTGCGCGAGGACCGCATCCACGTGGTCCACGTCGGCGCCGACACCGACCTCTTCTCGCCGAATCCGGCGGTGCCCCAGGTGCCCGGCCGGATCGTGACCACCTCCAGCGCCGATGTGCCGCTCAAGGGCCTGATCTTCCTGATCGAGGCGCTCGCGAAGGTGCGCACCGAGCATCCCGGCGCACACCTCGTCGTCGTCGGCAAGCGCGCCGAGGACGGGCCGGTCGCCCAGGCCATCGAGCGGTACGGCCTGGAGGGCTCCGTCGACTTCGTGAAGGGCATCTCGGACGCCGAACTGGTCGACCTGGTCCGCTCGGCCGAGGTGGCCTGCGTGCCGTCCCTGTACGAGGGCTTCTCGCTGCCGGCCGCCGAGGCCATGGCCACCGGCACCCCGCTGGTCGCCACCACCGGCGGCGCGATCCCCGAGGTCGCCGGCCGCGACGGGGAGAGCTGCCTCGCGGTGCCGCCCGGCGACGCGGGGGCCCTGGCCGCCGCACTGAGCAGACTGCTGGGTGACCCGGCGCTGCGGGCACGGCTCGGCGCGGCGGGCCGTGAGCGCGTCCTGGAGAGGTTCACCTGGGCCCGCGCCGCCGAAGGCACGGTGACCCGGTACCGCGAGGCCATCGCCCGGTCGGGGAGCCCCACCAGCACGCCGGTGCGCCCGCAGGCCGCCGCAGCAGCCGTCATCGAAGAACCACTCACCGCCGACCGCGAAAGCAGGGCCTCGTGCTGACCGTCGACTTCTCCCGGTTCCCGCTCGCCCCGGGCGACCGCGTCCTGGACCTCGGCTGCGGGGCCGGCCGGCACGCCTTCGAGTGCTACCGGCGCGGCGCCCGGGTCGTGGCCCTCGACCAGAACGCCGAGGAGATCCGCGAGGTCGCCAAGTGGTTCGCGGCGATGAAGGAGGCGGGCGAGGCCCCGGCCGGCGCGACCGCCACCGCCATGGAGGGCGACGCCCTCGCGCTGCCCTTCCCGGACGAGTCCTTCGACGTCGTCATCATCTCCGAGGTGATGGAGCACATCCCCGACGACAAGGGCGTCCTGGCCGAGATGGTCCGCGTGCTCAGGCCGGGCGGGCGCATCGCCATCACCGTGCCGCGCCACGGCCCCGAGAAGGTCTGCTGGGCGCTGTCCGACGCCTACCACGAGGTCGAGGGCGGCCACATCCGCATCTACAAGGCGGACGAACTCCTGGCGAAGGTCCGCGAGGCCGGCCTGCGGCCGTACGGCACCCATCACGCCCACGCCCTGCACTCCCCGTACTGGTGGCTGAAGTGCGCGTTCGGCGTCGACAACGACAAGGCGCTGCCGGTGCGGGCGTACCACAAGCTGCTGGTCTGGGACATCATGAAGAAGCCGCTGGCCACCCGGGTCGCCGAGCAGGCGCTGAACCCGCTGATCGGCAAGAGCTTCGTGCTCTACGCGACGAAGCCGCACCTGCCGACGCTGCCCGAGGCTTCCGAGGCGGCCGTCAAGTGACGACCCCCCGGACAGAACACCTGGTCCTGCCCGGGGTCCTCACCGCCGAGCAGGCTGCCGAGACCGTGCGCGGCATCCTCGCCGTGCAGCGCGAGGACGGCGCGATCCCGTGGTTCCGCGGGCACCATCTGGACCCGTGGGACCACACCGAGGCGGCCATGGCGCTGGACGCGGCGGGCGAGCACGAGGCCGCGGAACGGGCCTACACCTGGCTGGCCACGCACCAGAACGAGGACGGCTCCTGGTTCGCGGCGTACACGGACGGGGCCCACGACGACGTCACGGACCGCGCCCGCGAGTCGAACTTCGTGGCGTACATAGCCGTAGGTGTCTGGCACCACTACCTCTCCACCGGCGACGACGTGTTCCTCGACCGCATGTGGCCCTCGGTCTACGCGGCGATGGAATGGGTCCTGCGCCTGCAACAGCCCGGCGGCCAGATCGGCTGGCGGCGCGAGGACGACGGCACGGCCACGGCGGATGCGCTGCTGACCGGCAGCTCCTCCATCCACCACGCCCTGCGCTGTGCGCTCGCCATCGCCGAGCAGCGTGAAGAGCCGCAGCCGGACTGGGAGTTGGCGCTGGGTGCGCTCCGGCACGCGATCCGCCGCCACCCGGAGCGGTTCCTGGACAAGGACCGCTACTCGATGGACTGGTACTACCCGGTCCTGGGCGGCGCGCTGACCGGCGCGGAGGCCAAGTCCCGCATGGAGGAAGGCTGGGACCGCTTCGTGGTGCCCGGCCTCGGCGTGCGCTGCGTGATCCCCAACCCCTGGGTCACCGGCGGCGAGTCCTCCGAACTCGCCCTCGCCCTGTGGGCCATGGGCGAGTCCGACCGCGCCCTGGAGATCCTCCAGTCCATCCAGCACCTCCGCGACCCCGAGAGCGGCCTCTACTGGACGGGCTACGTCTTCGACGACAAGGCCATCTGGCCCCAAGAACTCACGACATGGACGGCAGGCTCCCTACTCCTGGCAGTAGCGGCCCTGGGCGGCCACGAGGCCACGTGCGCGGTGTTCGGCGGAGAACACCTACCAAGGGGCCTGGACCCGGACTGCTGCACATAGCCCAGCTGCCGCGCCCCCAAAGGGGCGCGGGGAACCGCGCGCCCGACCCCCGACGGCCGGCACTCGCCGATGGCCGCTCGGACCCGAGCTCGTGGGCGCCCTCAGGGGCGCGGGGAACTGCGCGAACGGCGCCCGAGCTCGTGGGCGGCTGCGGCTTGAAGCGGAGCGTTCAGTGGCGGTGGATCCGGGCGGCGATCGCGTGGCCCACGAAGAGGTACACCACCGCGGCGAGGCCGTAACCGGCGACCACGCGTGCCCACGCCTCGTCGAACGTGAACAGGTCGTGCGACCAGCCCGCCAGCCAGCCGGCCGAGTCATGAACGAACTGGACGAGACTGTTGGCCCGATTTGCGTCCAGCAGATACATCAGGATCCACAGACCGAGAATGAAGGCCATGACGTCGGCGACGATCGCGATGACCGTCCCCGCCTGGTTGGCGCCGTTGCGATATTGAGGGGACATGTCCTTCGGGTTGCCGCTCATTCCCAGGTGAAACAGGAAAGGTGAATCCTGTACGGGATTCCCCCAAGTGGCGCAATCGGCCGCCCTGAGCGAGCCTGCCGGGAGAGACATCCACTCGGGGAGAACACCCCGGAGGACACCGTGGCTGTACCGATACGGCGCCTCTTCGTGGCGCTCACGCTGTGCTGCGCACTGGTCGCCGGCGCCACCGCCTGCGGAAAGGGCGAAACCTTCACCCGGAACGACGCGGCCGTGGTCGCCGCCGACACTCCCAGCCCCACCACCTCCGCGGAGCGGCAGAAGTTCGCCAAGACACGCTTCGTGGCGAACGCGGGACTCGCCGCCGGGGCGACGTACCAGTGGATCGTGAAGCCCTGGAAGGAGGGCAAGTTCAAGAAGGGCGTGAAGGGACGCAAGTTCACCCTGGTCAAGGCCGGGCTCGCCGGTGCCTTCGCCTACAACCGCCTCAAGGCCGCCGTGCGGAACGCCGAGGGCGATCCGACGCTGTCGAAGGCCCTCGCACCGATCACCGCCGGTATCGAGTCCCTCAAGACCCTGCCGTCCAAGCTGCGCAAGGGCGACTCCCCCGACGCGGTGTCCGGCTCGTTCGACGACATCATCAACAAGGTGAAGGACGCCGGTAAGAGCGCGGGCGCCGAGGTGAAGAACAAGGTTCCCTCGACGTCCCAGCTGACCGGCGGTTCCTAGGAGTTGAGTTCCGCCAGCACCCGCAATGTGTGAGGGTCCGGGGACAGGGCCAGCAGGTCCGTCACCGGACCCTTGCGCCACGACTCCAGCCGCTCGGCGATGCGTTCGCGCGGACCGACCAGCGAGATCTCGTCGGCGAAGGCGTCCGGGACGGCCAGCACCGCCTCCTCGCGCCGGCCCGCCAGGAACAGCTCCTGGATCCGCCGGGCCTCCTCCTCGTACCCCATGCGTGCCATCAGATCGGCGTGGAAGTTGCGGGACGCGTGTCCCATCCCGCCGATGTAGAAGCCGAGCATGGCCTTGACGGGCAGCAGGCCCTCGCCGACGTCGTCGCAGACCTTCACACGCGCCATGGGAGCCACCAGGAAGCCCTCCGAAAGGCCGGTCACGGCGGGCCCGTACACCTCGGGACGGTTCGGCGACCAGTACAGCGGCAGCCAGCCGTCCGCGATCCGGGTCGTCTGGGCGACGTTCTTGGGCCCCTCGGCGCCGAGCAGGACCGGCAGATCGGGGCGCAGGGGGTGGGTGATCGGCTTCAGGGGTTTGCCGAGGCCGGTGGCGTCCGGGCCCCGGTACGGGTGCGAGTGGAAGCGCCCGGCCAGCTCCACCGGCGCCTCGCGGCGCAGCACCTGCCGTACGACGTCGACGTACTCCCGGGTCGCGGTCAGCGGCGATGCCGGGAACGGCCGCCCGTACCACCCCTCCACGACCTGCGGCCCGGACAGCCCGAGCCCGAGCATCATGCGGCCGCCGGACAGATGGTCCAGGGTCAGCGCGTGCATGGCGGTGGTGGTCGGCGAGCGGGCGGCCATCTGGGCAACCGCCGTGCCCAGCCTGATCCTTGAGGTCCGCGCCGCGATCCAGGTGAGCGGGGTGAACGCGTCCGAGCCCCAGGACTCGGCCGTCCACACGGAGTCGTAACCGAGCCGCTCCGCCTCCTGCGCCAGCGACAGATGGTCCGCGGAGGGGCCCCGGCCCCAGTAGCCGAGTGCGAGACCGAGCCGCATGCCTGCCTCCTGACGGTCCGTCAGCTATCGGAGGGCGACTGTACGGCAACGGCCCCCCGCCCGGAAGGGCGAGGGGCCGTGTGCGACGGTGCGCGGGGCGCGCTCAGCCGCGCTGGATCCCCGAGGTGTCCTGAAGGACGCCGCGGCGGCCGTCCTGGGTCTGGGCGACCAGCTGGGCGCCGCGCTGCTCGACGGCCAGGTACCAGGTGCCCGGCGCCAGTTCGGCGATCGGGGCCGGCGAGCCGTTCTCCGCGAACAGCGGCCGAGCCACCGGCACGGCGAACCAGAACGGCGAGAAGTCCCCGCTGGACGGCTGCTGCTGGGCCGGAGCCGGCGGCTGCTGCCCGAACGGCTGCCCCTGCTGCGGCTGACCACCGTACGGCGCCTGCGGCTGCGGGGCCTGGGCGCCGGGGTAGCCGTAACCACCCTGCGGCTGGGCACCGTAGGGCTGCGGGGCCGGCGGCTTGGGCGCCGGCACCAGGGCGGCCTGGAGGGCGGGGACGAGCGGGGTGGCGACGGCGGCGCCGGCCAGGGCGAGGGCGGCGATGAAACCGAGGATGAGGCCGGCACCGGCGTCCACGTTGTCGGGAACGTCCACCAGCGACCAGAACAGGGTCCACGTGGCGAGAATCGCGAAGCCCGTGCCGACCATGCCGAGATCCAGGCCGAGCACCTTGCGCTGCTGCGGCAGCACGCGGTTGAGGACGATCAGCGCGGCACCGATGACGGCCCCCATGTACGTCCCCAGGCCAGTCCCCAGGTCTTCCCATGCGTTCCGGCTGTCCGAATAACCGGAGATCGACACGGAGTAGTAGGCGAGGAACGACGCGATGAACAGCAACACCGCTGCTCCGATCACCACGCCGTCGCCTCGAGTGAGGGAGCGGATATTCACTTCAGGTCCTTCGTAGGTCGTCTCGTCGTCGGTAGAGGCGTCGCTGTCACTCTGTCGCCGTCAGGTCCCGGTGTGAAGCGCGGGGGTGGCCCCTGATCGTACTGATGACACTATCGTCAGTCCGATCGGGGTGTCCGCAGGGATCTGCCCGCTGACACCTACCCGCGCAGGAAACTCACGATTCCCTCAGAAATCCCTTGCGCCGCCTTCTGCCGCCACGCACCGCTGGTCAGCAGTGCCGCGTCCTTGCTATCGCGCATGTTCCCGCACTCGATGAACACCTTGGGAACCGTTGACAGATTGAGACCGCCCAGGTCCTGACGTGTGACGAGACCGGTGCCGTCGCCGACGTAGTTGGAGGGGGCACTGCCTGTTACGCGCACGAAGTTGCCCGCGACCCGCTCGCCGAGGTTGCGCGAGGAGGCGACGATCGGACGGGTGTCCGCCGCGCCCGCGTGCACGGACGCCGGCAGGATGACGTGGAAGCCCCGGTTGCCCTCGGCGGAGCCGTCGGCGTGGATGGAAATGGCCGCGTCCGCATGCGCGTTGTTGCCGATCTGGGCCCGCTTGTCTACGCACGGCCCCCAGGCCGGCTCGTCCCCGTCGTGGGTGAACTTCACCGTCGCGCCCTGCTCCTCCAGGATCGCGCGCAGCCGGTGGGACACGTCCAGGGTGAACTGCGCCTCGGTGTAGCCCGCGTTGGTGGACGTCCCGGTGGTGTCGCACTCCTTCCAGTTCGTCCCGATGTTCACCTGGCGGTTGATCTCGGTCGTGTGCCGGAAGTTGCCGGGGTTGTGCCCCGGGTCGATGACGATCACCTTGCCCTTGAGGGGCCCGGAGCCGGCCGGGGCCGCAGGCTTCGAGCCCGCGCGCGTCGGGCTGGGCTTCTTGGCGTCGTCACTGGGGGACGCCGAGGACGACAGGGCCGAGGGCGTGGGGGACGCGGAGGCGGAGGAGCCGCCCGCGCTGTCCGAGCCGCCCGAGTCACCCGGGTCGCCCACCGCCTCGTACACGAGCCAGCCGAGCAGCGCACCGGGCACCAGCGCGGCGAGCGCGACGGTCAGGGGCGCTCGCCGGGGGCGGCGCGGCTGGGGCGGATCGAAGTCCGGGCCTACGTACGACACGTCTGCCACCCTAGCGGCCGCATCGGGCGGTCACACGGTACGGCGGTCCCAATGGGTGGTGTGCCGCCGGGCGGTGCAACAACCGGCGTACCGGACCGCGCCGTGCTCAGACTCCCGTCCCGGACTCCGCCGAGGTCAGAACGCCGTCCCCGTCCGCCGCAGCACACGCAGCGAGCCCGTCGCCGACACCTCCGTGAACGCGCCCGACTCCAGGGCCCGCAGATACACGCGGTACGGGGCCTGGCCGGTGAACTCGTCCTCGGGGTGGGGGAACACGTCGTGGATGACGAGGAGTCCGCCCTCGGCGACATGGGGCGCCCAGCCCTCGTAGTCGGCGGTCGCGTGCTCGTCGGTGTGGCCGCCGTCGATGAAGACCAGGCCGAGCGGCGAGTTCCAGAACGCGGCGATCTGCGGCGAGCGGCCGACCAGGGCGACCACGTGGTCCTCCAGGCCCGCCCGGTGCAGCGTCCGGCGGAACGTGGGCAGCGTGTCCATCAGACCGATCTCGGGGTCGACCGTCTCCGGGTCGTGGTAATCCCAGCCCGGCTGCTGCTCCTCGCTGCCCCGGTGGTGGTCGACGGTCAGCGCGGTGACCCCGGCCTGCCGGGCCGCGTCCGCGAACAGGATCGTCGAGCGTCCGCAGTACGTCCCGACCTCCAGCAGCGGCAGCCCCAGTCCGCCCGCCGCCACGGCGGCCGCGTACAGCGCGAGCCCCTCGTCCACGGGCATGAACCCCTTCGCCGCCTCGAACGCGGCCAGGATCTCGGGCTTGGGTGCGGCGACTGGCATGGGGGGCCTTTCGGTCATACGGCTGTCCGGGCGCCCATGCTGCCGCACCCGCCCACCCATGTGACAGGGGGTACGGCAGAAGGGGCGCGGGGAACTGCGCGACAAGCCACGACGGCGGGTAGGCCGCCGGATGACCGAACCCCCCGTGCCCTACGCGCTGACAATCTCCCCCGGCAGCGAAAGATCCAGATCGACAGCCCGCTCCTCGCCGGAGTGGGTCGCGGACGACGCAAGCGGGCCATGGCCAAAGGCCCGTGCGGCCAGCACATACGCACCTTCGGCCGGAACCGCGAGGGCGTAGCTGCCGTCCTCGCCGGAGAGCGTGGCGCCCGCCTGACGGCCGCGGCGGTCGATCAGGGTGACCTTGGCGCGGGCGACCGGGGCGCCCTCGGCGTCCAGGACGCGCCCGCGGAAACCACGCAGCACCTCCTCGGCCCGTTCCAGCGCAGCGTCCTCCTCGCTGCTCGCGCGCAGCTGCGTGTGCTGTGCGGGGCGGCTCGGCTTCGGCAGGAACACGGCCAGCAGCAGACCGACCGCCACCGCGGCCGTCGCGATCAGGAAGGAGACACGGAAGCCGTGCATCGTCGGGATCTCCACGCCGCCCACGGTGTTCGCCGTGTTGGCCAGCACCATGCCGATGACGGCGCTGGAGACGGACGTACCGATGGACCGCATCAGCGTGTTGAGGCCGTTGGCCGCGCCCGTCTCCGAGGCCGGGACCGCACCGACGATCAGCGCGGGGAGGGAGGAGTAGGCCAGGCCTATGCCCGCGCCGAGGATCACCGCGATGACCAGGCTCTGCCAGGCGGCGCTCATCAGGCCGAGGCCTGCGCCGTAGCCGATCGCGATGATCAGCATGCCGAGGATCAGCGTGATCTTGGGTCCGTACTTCGCGGACAGCCGTGCGTAGACGGGCGCCGTGAACATCATCGTCAGTCCGAGCGGTGCGACGAGCAGGCCCGCGACGACCATCGACTGGCCGAGGCCGTAGCCGGTCGCGGTGGGCAGCTGGAGCAGCTGGGGCAGGACGAGCGAGACGACGTAGAAGCTGACGCCGACCATGATCGAGGCGAGGTTGGTGAGCAGCACCTCGCGGCGGGCGGTGGTGCGCAGGTCGACCAGCGGGGCCTTGGTGCGCAGTTCGAGGACGCCCCACAGGACCAGGACGACCACGGAGGCGGCGAACAGGCCGAGCGTGGTGCCGGAGGACCAGCCCCAGTCGCTGCCCTTGGTGATCGGCAGGAGCAGCAGGACCAGGCCGGTGGACAGGCCCAGCGCGCCCAGCAGGTCGAAGGAGCCCTCGGCGCGCATCGGGGACTCCGGCACGACGAGCAGGGTGAGGACGATGGAGAGCACGCCGAGTCCGGCGGCTCCGTAGAACAGGGCGTGCCAGTCGGCGTGCTGCGCGACCAGGGCCGCGGCGGGCAGCGCGAGACCGCCGCCGACGCCGATCGAGGAGCTCATCAGGGCCATCGCCGAGCCGAGCCGCTCGCGCGGCAGCATGTCGCGCATCAGGCCGATGCCGAGCGGGATCGCGCCCATCGCGAAGCCCTGCAGCGTACGGCCCACGATCATCGTGAGCAGCTCGCTGGTGAGCGCGCTGATCAGTGCGCCGACCACCATCACGGCGAGGCTGAGCACGAGCATGCGCCGCTTGCCGTACAGGTCGCCGAGGCGGCCCATGATCGGGGTGGCGACGGCGCCGGACAGCAGCGTCGAGGTCAGCACCCAGGTGGCGTTGCTCGGCGCGGTGCCCAGCAGTTGCGGCAGGTCCTTGATGACCGGGACGAGCAGGGTCTGCATCACCGCGACCACGATGCCCGCGAAGGCGAGCACCGGGACCAGGGCCCCGCTCGCCCTGCGGGTGGGCTGGTCGGTCGTCGTGTGCGTCATTGAGTGAGGCCTCCCGTGCGATAAGTGCCGGGTAAACCTCGTATGCACGGGCAACTATTCCGTTGCTTCGGGCTGCTAATGAATTCTTGACCTTCCCATGAGGATCTGATCCACCGTCAGGTCTGGCAGGTTGGTGAAACGCGTTCTAGTCTGGCGCGCCATGAAGGCCTATGTCGCCGGTGTCGGAATGACCAGGTTCGAGAAGCCCGAGACGCGTGAATGGCAGTACTGGGACATGGTCGGGGAGGCGGGAGGTGCGGCGCTCGCGGACGCCGGGATCTCGTACGACGATGTGGAACAGGTTCCAATCGGCTATTGCTTCCAGCCCTCGACCGCCGGCCAGCGCGCCGCCTATGAACTCGGCCTGACCGGCGTCCCCGTCTACAACGTCAACAACAACTGCGCGACCGGCTCGACCGCCCTGATGCTGGCCCGGCAGCTCGTCGAGGGCGGGGCCGCCGACTGCGTCCTCGCCCTGGGCTTCGAGAAGATGAAGAAGGGGGCGCTGGGCGGAGGCGCGGACGGAGGGGCCCGCGGCGGAGCCGCTGATGGATGGGGTTCCACCTCTCCCGTCGCCCGGCACTACGGCATCATGGCCGCCCGGCACGGATTCGAGATGACCCCGCCCACCGCGCAGATCTTCGGCGACGCGGCCCGTGAGCACATGGAGCGGTACGGCACGACCGAGGCGCAGCTGGCCGCCGTGGCCGCCAAGAATCACCGCCACTCCGCGCACAACCCCTACGCCCAGTTCCGGGACGTGTACGAGGTGGACGACATCCTCGCCGCGCGCACCGTCCACCGCCCGCTCACCAAGCTCCAGTGCTCACCGACCTCGGACGGCGCCGCGGCGGCCGTGGTGGTGTCGGAGCGGTTCGCCGAGCGGCGCGGGCTCACGGGCCTCGTCGAGATCGTCGCGCAGACGATGACGACCGACACGGAGGAGTCCTTCGCGTCGGGCTCCTGCATCGACGTCGTCGGCCTGCCCATGTCCCGGGAGGCGGCACGCCAGGTGTACGACCGCTCCGGCCTCGGCATCGAGGACGTGGACGTCGTCGAGCTCCACGACTGCTTCTCCGTCAACGAACTGCTGACGTACGAGGCGCTCGGCATGTGCGAACCCGGTGGGTCGGGGCAGCTCGTCGAGTCGGGCGCGACCACGTACGGCGGGCGGTGGGTGGTGAACCCGTCGGGTGGGCTCATCTCCAAGGGCCATCCACTGGGCGCCACGGGCCTCGCGCAGGTCGCCGAGCTGGTCTGGCAGCTGCGGGGCGAGGCGGGGGAGCGGCAGGTGGCGGGGGCCCGGGTGGGCCTGGCGCACAACATCGGGCTGGGCGGGGCGGCGGTCGTGACACTGGTCCGGGCGGTGTAGGCCGTCCGGCGGATGGGCCGCGGCGTAGACGGATGAGTCGGCGGTGTAGGTCGTTCGACCGAGGCGCGGTGGGGCGAAATCCCGATGCAAGGACCGTAACCGGGTTGAGAGCATGACGCCCATGCTCGAAGCCGCCGACGCCTCCTCCTTCATACGTCCTCGCACCACACCCCCCACCTGGCTGGTGGTGGCGCTCGCCTGCGCCGGACAGTTCCTGGTCGTGCTGGACGTGTCCGTCGTCAACGTGGCGCTGCCGTCGATGCGCACCGACCTCGGCCTGAGCCCGTCCGGGTTGCAGTGGGTGGTGAACGCGTACGCGATCGCCTTCGCCGGGTTCATGCTGCTGGGCGGCCGGGCCGGGGACCTGTACGGCCGCAAGCGGATGTTCCTGATCGGGCTCGGGCTGTTCACGCTGGCCTCGCTGGGCGGCGGGGCGGCCCAGGAGGGCTGGCAACTGCTGCTGGCGCGGGCCGTGCAGGGGCTCGGGGCGGCGGTGCTGGCGCCCTCGACGCTGACCCTGCTGACGGCGGCGGTGCCGGAGGGGGCGGCACGGGCGCGGGCCATCGCCACCTGGACCGCGGTGGGCGCGGGCGGTGGCGCCGCGGGCGGGCTGGTCGGCGGGGTGCTGGTGGACGTGCTGTCGTGGCGGTGGGTGCTGCTCATCAACGTGCCGGTGGGCGCCGTGGTGCTGGCCGGCTCCCTGGTGTGGCTGGTGGAGAGCCGGGCGGGGGACCGGCGGCGGCTGGATCTGCCGGGCGCGCTCCTGGTGACGGGCGGGCTCGCGACGCTGGCCTACGGGATCGTGCAGACCGAGGCCAAGGGGTGGACGGCCGCGGCCACACTGGTGCCGCTGACCGCCGGGCTCGCGCTCATCGGGCTGTTCCTCGTCGTGGAGGCGCGCACTGCGGCCCCGCTGATGCCGCTCGGGCTGCTGCGGCTGCGCTCGGTGGCGTCGGCCAACGCGGCCATGTTCGTGTGCGGTTCGGCGATGTTCTGCATGTGGTACTTCATGACGCTGTACGCGCAGAACGTGCTTGGCTACTCGCCGCTGGACGCCGGACTCGCGCTGGTGCCCAGCTCCCTGGCCGTGATCGTGGGCTCGAAGCTGGCGCCGCGCCTGCTGCCCGTGGCCGGGGCCCGCGGCCTGGCGGGTCTCGGCACGCTGGTGGCGGCCGCCGGGTTCGGCTGGCAGTCGACGATGAGCGCACACGGCGGCTATCTGACGGCGATCATGTTCCCGGGCATCCTGATGATGCTGGGCGCGGGCCTGGCCGCGACCCCGCTCGCCTCGCTGGCCACGTCGGGCGCGGCGCCGGGGGACGCCGGTGTGGTGTCCGGGCTGGTCAACACCTCGCGCACGATGGGCGGTTCGCTGGGGCTCGCGGTGATGTCGACCATCGCGGCGGCCCGGACGGGGAGCGGCGGCGGGGCCGAGGCGCTCACGGACGGATACGCGCTGGCCTTCCGCACGGGTACGGCGGTGCTGCTGGGCGGGGCGGTGCTGATGCTGGTGTGGCTGCCGCGCAGGATCCCGGCGCCCTCCGCGACATCGGCGTGACTTGGGCGGCTTCCGTGACCTCTGCGACTTTTGCGAAGTGAGACCTCTGCGACTTCTGCGAATCGAGGCGAGGGGGAGGCAACGATCCGGGCGGTCCGTGGACTCCTTTGTACATCTAGGAGGTGCCCATGGGGGATCGGAAGAAGGCTCGGGACGAGGAGTTCCAGAGCTTCGTCATCGGCCGCTGGCCGCGGCTGATGCGTACGGCATTTCTCCTCACGGGGGAGCAGCACGCCGCTGAGGACCTCGTCCAGTCGACGCTCGAACAGGTCTATGTGGCCTGGCGAAAGGTCGGCTCGGCGGACGACCCGGAGGCCTATGTACGACGCGTGATGATCAACGCGCACGCGCGCAGGCACCGCAGAAGGCTGAAGGAGTTCCTGGCGCCGAGGGACGACTCGGGTCTGGCGCACGAGGTGGCCGACACCGGCGACCGCATCTCCCAGGCCGACGACCGCAGCGCCCTGCTGAAGGCGCTCGGCCAACTGCCCGCGCGGCAGCGGGAGGCGGTGGTCCTGCGGTACTGGGAGGACCTGACGGAGACCCAGGCGGCCGAGGCGATGGGCTGCTCGGTCGGCACGGTCAAGAGCAATGCGGCCAAGGGGATCGCGAAACTCCGCGCCATACCGGGGCTGGCCGAGATGGTGACCCACGGAGGGCGGAAGTGATGAGCGCGGACCGGGAGAGGAACAACGACATGACACAGACGGACATCGCCCTCCTCCTCGCGGACGCCGCGGACGAGGTCGAGATCGGTATAGCCCCGGTGCAGGCGGTCATGCGCGGCGGACGGCGCCGCAGGGCGCGACGCTGGGCGGTCGCGGCGACGACGGCACTGGTGCTGGCGGGCTCCACGGGGGCGACACTGGCGCTGACCGGGATGCCGGGCGGGCACGGGGGCAGGGGAGCGCCGGTGGCCACGCGGCCGGCTTCGCCGGAGGCGCGGCATGTGTTCGAGCCGCAGCGGACCGACCTCGCCACCGGCACCGACCACGGCAAGAAGTGGCAGGTCTTCCTCGACGTGTGGGGAGCGCCGCGGGACGAGTCGGAGGCTGAGCGCCAGATCCAGGCGATGGGTGAGTACGGGGTGTTCCCCGGCGCCGTCGAGAAAGCGTCCGCACTGGTCGGCAAGACCTCCTACTTCGTGCGCCGGGCCGTCGGGGACGGCGAGCCGTCGACGATCATTTTCGACTCGGTCACCCGGCCGGACGAAATGTCGGGCCACGACCTCAAGGCGGGCGCGGCCCCTCTGCTGCCCGGCACCGACGGGCCCACGCGCCTGGTGGTCGGTCAGGTCGCCAAGACCGCCGAGCGGGTCACCTGCACCTGGAAGGACGGCACGACCACCGATGTCGCCAAGCCGCCGGCGAACACCGAGGTCAGCACCGAGCAGCCGGCGATCCGGGCGGCCGAGGGCTTCCCGGCCAACTGGTTCGTGTGCCTCGCGCCGGCGAGCACCAGCTTCAAGTCGGTGGAGGTGACGAAGTAGGCCACCGGGAGGTCACAGCCACCCCTGCTGCCGGGCCTCCCGTACCGCCTCCGCCCGGTTGCGGGTGCCCGTCTTGCCGATGGCGGAGGACAGGTAGTTGCGGACCGTCGACTCGGACAGATGCAGCTTGCCGGCGATGTCGGCGACCGTCGCACCGTCCACCGACGCCTTCAGCACATCGCACTCGCGGGCGGTGAGCGGACTCGGCCCGGCACTGAGCGCGGCCGCGGCCAGCGCCGGGTCGACCACGGTCTCCCCGGTGAGCACGCGCCGGATCGCCTCGGCCAGTTCCTCCACCGGCCCGTCCTTGACCAGGAAACCGGCGGCCCCGGCCTCCATGGCCCGGCGCAGATAGCCGGGCCGGCCGAAGGTGGTCAGGATCAGGACCCGGCAGTCGGGCGCCTGCTCGCGCAGCTGCTCCGCCGCGTCCAGCCCGCTCATGCCCGGCAGTTCGATGTCCAGCAGGGCCACGTCGGGCCGGTGCAGCAGCGCGGCGTCCACGATCGCGTCGCCGGTCGCGACCTGGGCGACCACCTCGATGTCGTCCTCCATGCCGAGCAGGAGGGCCAGGGCGCCGCGCATCATGCCCTGGTCCTCGGCGAGCAGGACCCGGATGTTCTTCACGACCCAAGCGTAGCCAAGCGCGGCCAATTAAAGACTCGTCATTGTTCGGGTCCGCGGGGGTTGACGCCTTCAGATGACGCGCAAACAATCGCCTCTGCATTTCCGGTAATTGTTCGGTATTTCGACGCCGAAAAGGTTCGGTATTTCGATCGAACAGCGTCCGGTATTTCGACCATGCCGGATTGACCGTGCCCGCACCGCCCTACGAGGAACCGAAGAGGTGCACCGTGTTCCCAAGACTCCCGCGCTCACGTCCCCGGCGGCCGAGAAGGGCCGCCCTGTCCGTCCTCGCGGCGTTCGCCACCGTCGCCGCGCTGCTGCTCGGCGTCGGCGCCCCGCAGGCGGCCGCCGCGAGCTCGCTGCCCTGTGACATCTACGCCGCCGCGGGCACGCCCTGCGTCGCCGCGCACAGCCTCGCCCGGGCGCTCTACTCGTCCTACGGCGGCTCTCTCTACCAGGTGCAGCGCGCCTCCGACGGCGCCACCGCCGACATCGGGCTGCTGGCGACGGGCGGGTATGCCAACGCGGCCGCGCAGGACTCCTTCTGCTCCGGTACGACCTGCATCATCACCAAGATCTACGACCAGTCCTCGCGCCACAACGACCTCACGATCGAGGGCGCGGGCGGGGCCGGCGCGGCCGATGTCGGGGCGCCCGCGGACGCGCTTCCGGTGACTGTCGGCGGCCACCAGGTCTACGGCCTGGAGATCTCGGCCGGCATGGGCTACCGGGACAACTCCACCTCCGGCGTGGCCGTGAACGGGCAGGCCGAGGGGATGTACATGGTGACCTCCGGCACGCATGTCAACGGCGCCTGCTGCTTCGACTACGGCAACGCCGAGACGAACAACAAGGACACCGGCAACGGCCACATGGACGCCATCAACTTCGGCACCGAGTGCTGGTTCTCGCCCTGCTACGGCCAGGGGCCGTGGGTGCAGGCCGACCTGGAGAACGGTCTGTTCCAGTCGGATGCCGGGTACAGCAAGAACACGTCCAACACCGGAACCGGCCCGCTGCCGTTCGTCACCGCACTACTGAAGAACAACGGGCAGAACCATTTCGCGCTGAAATACGGCAATGCGCAATCCGGTGGACTCACCACGACATATTCCGGAGGAGAGCCGACCGCCGGCGGCTACTCGCCGATGCACCAGGAGGGCGCGATCGTGCTCGGCACCGGCGGCGACAACAGCAACGGCTCCATAGGGTCCTTCTTCGAGGGCGTCATGACCTCCGGCATCCCGACGGACGCCGCCGACGACGCCGTGCAGGCCGACATCGTCTCCGTCGGCTACGGCGGCCCGACCGGCAGCACCGGCTCCCTCACGGCCGGCTCGGAGATCTCACTGCGCGCGACGACCTCCTGCTGCACCACCGACTACGTCCGCCACCAGAACAACGCGGCCGTCATCTCCGCGGTGACATCCAGCAGTTCGGCCCTCGACAAGAGCGACGCCACCTGGATCGTCCGCAAGGGCCTTGCCGCCGGCTCCTGCGTCTCCTTCGAGTCGCGCAACTACCCCGGTGACTTCCTGCGCCACTACAACTACCGGCTCTACCGGCAGCCCATGGACGGCAGCGCCCAGTTCAGGGCCGACGCCACGTTCTGCCCACAGACCGGGAAGAGCGGCACGGGCACCTCGTTCGCGTCGTACAACTACCCGACCAGATATCTGCGCCACTACAACTTCAACGTCTACATAGCGAGCAACGGCGGCTCGAACACCTGGGACAGCAGCACGTCGTGGAGCGACGACGTGAGCTGGGTGGTCAGCTCGCCCTGGGCGCCGTAGCCGCCCCGGTCGCCGACAGCTCCGCCGGTTCCGTGGGGAGTTCGGCGGTGACCGTGAAACCGCCGCGCGGCGACGGGCCGGCCCGCAGGGAGCCGCCCGCCGTCGCGAGGCGCTCGGTCAGTCCCTTGAGCCCGGTGCCGCCGATGCCCTCCCGGGGTTCGGCGGCGGCCGCGCCGGTGCCGTTGTCCGTGACCGTCAGCCGTGCCCGCTCGGTGCTGCTCTCGACGGTGATCTCGCAGCGGCCTGCGTCGCTGTGCCGGACGACGTTGGTGACCGCCTCGCGCACCACCCAGCCCAGCAGGGCCTCCGTCTGCGGGGTCAGCGGGGTGCCGGACTGCCTGACCACCGGCTCCACGCTGGCCGCGGACAGGGCCGAGCGGGCGCGGGTCAGCTCCGTGGCGAGGCTGCCCTCCCGGTAGCCGGTCACCGCCTCGCGGATCTCGGTCAGCGCCTGCCTGCCGACCGACTCGATGTCGTTGATCTGCGACAGCGCCGCGTCCATGTCGCGCGGGGCGAGACGCCGGGCCGCCTCCGACTTCACCACGATCACCGACAGGGTGTGGCCGAGCAGGTCGTGCAGATCGCGGGAGAAGCGCAGGCGCTCCTTCTCCACCGCGCGGCGGGCCAGTTCCTCACGGGCGGCGCGCAGTTCGCGCACGGCTTCGCTGAGGCCCAGGATCGCGGCGGTCACCATGCTCGACAGGAAGGTGCCGTAGGCGATGTTCACCGCGTCCCACCCGTCGCGGAAGCCGGAGACGGTACCGGCGAACGCGGCCAGCAGGATGCCCGTCCTGCCCAGCCACGGCCCGCGCAGGGTGGCGCCCGTCGCGAGGCCCAGCAGGGGGAAGAACAGCAGCCAGCTGCCGCCGTACCCGAGGGCCAGGCCCGTGGTCAGCAGGCCCATCAGCAGCAGTGCCACCCGGGTGGACGTCGCCTCGCGCTTCTCGCGGTCGAAGGCGCGGAACGTCACGTAGATGTACAGCGAGTTGAAGGCGAGCAGACCCAGGCCGCCGATCCATGGGTTGGGGGTCTTGCCCTGGAAGAGATTGGAGAAGGAGCCCAGCCCCATGAGGAGCCACGGCAGCAGCGCGAAACCGGTGGGCGGCGGGCCCGGATGCTCGGGCATCTGCCCGTTCTTCCGGGCGGCCTTCTGCGCGGCCCGGAAGCGGTCCATGTCCGCCCTCCAGGCCGCCCGTGCGGCCTGCCAGGCGGACACCTGACACCGGATCCCCTGCCACCACGACATGTCCTTGTTCACCCGAGATCCCCCGATCAGCTGGTCCCCGCGCGACGGCGGTACGACAGCACAGCGTACGAACAGAACACCAACATCCAGGAGGTCAGTACGAGGATCGCGCCGGGCGCCGGGGCGTGACCGGTGGCGACCGAGGTGCCCAGCTGGGCGATGCCATGGGTGGGGGTGTACGCCGAGACCGGGCGCAGCCAGCCGGGGAAGAGCTCGATCGGGAACCAGAGACCGCCGAGCACCGCGAGCCCCAGGTTGCCGATCATGTTCGCCACACCGGTGGCCGGACCGGTCAGCCGGTAGCCGTTGCCGAGGCCGAGCAGGGTGAAGGGGATCGAGCCGAGCCACAGCAGCACCGCGACGGCCGCCCACTGCCAGGCCTGCAGCCGGACGCCGTTCACCAGGCCGCCCGCCACGAGCACCGCGACGATCGCCGGGAGCACGGTCACCGAACCGGTCAGCGCCCGCCCGATCACCACCTCGCGCGGGGTCATCGGCGTCACCCTCAGCTGGCGCAGCCAGCCGATCGCCCGGTCCTCGGCGACCGCGCCGCCGGTGTTGAGGGCGGAGCCGACCGCGCCGTACGCGGCCATGCCGACCATGGAGGCGGTCTTCCAGGCGCTGTCGTTCTCGCCGAGGTTGGTGAACAGCAGGTACATCATCACCGGCATCGCGATCCCGCCGAGCACGAAGCCCGTGTCGCGCAGGGTGCGGCGCACTTCGAGGCGCAGGTAGTCCCACATCAGACCGTCTCCGCCTTCGTCTCCGGTCTGGTCTTCGTCTCCGACCCGGTCTTCGTCTTCGTCCCGGTTTCCGTCTTCGTCCCGGTTTCCGTCCCGTGCGAGGTCAGGGCGAGGAAGGCGTCGTCGAGCGAGGCCGGGGTGACCTCCAGGCCGCGTATCGCGCCGAGTGCGGCGAGCGCGATCACCGTCGCGTCGGAGTCGTCCGTGCGCAGCCGCGCCCGGTCCCCGCGCACTTGTACCGACCGCACGCCGGGCAGCAGGTCCAGTCCGTCCGGGGCGCGCCCGGCCAGGTCGAAGAAGACCAGATTGCCGCCGGCCGACCGCCGCAGCTCCTCGCCGGTGCCGTCGGCGACGATCCGGCCGCGGTCGATGACGACGATCCGGTCGGCGTGTGCGTCGGCCTCCTCCAGGTAGTGGGTGGAGAACAGCACGGTGTGACCGCGGCGCGCGTACGCCCGCATCGACTCCCAGAAGGCGTGCCGCGCCTCCACGTCCAGGGCGGCGGTCGGTTCGTCCAGCACGAGGAGGGAAGGGTTCCCGGCGAGCGCCACGGCGAAGCGCACCCGCTGCGTCTGCCCGCCGGACAGCCGGTCCATCCGGCGCCCCGCGAGGCCGACGATCCCGGCCAGCTCCAGCGCCCGCGCCACGGGCAGCGGGGACGGGTAGCGGGAGGCCACGAAGGAGACCAGTTCCCCGACCGTGACCCGGGGGACCGCGCGGCCCTCCTGGAGCATCGCGCCCACCCGGCCCGCGCGCACCGCCCGCTCCGGGGCGGCGCCGAACAGCTCCACCGTGCCCGCGTCGGGCCGCAGCAGACCGAGCAGCAGCGAGATCGTCGTGGACTTCCCGGCGCCGTTGCGGCCGAGCAGGGCGACCGTCTCGCCGCGCGCGAGGTCGAGGTCGATGCCGTCGACGGCGCGGAGCGGGCCGTACGCCTTGACGGCTCCCGTGAAGGACACGGCGGCTGATGTCTGTGTCATGCCTACGACGCTATGAATCACGGCCCCCCGTCCGGCAGATGCGCATGTACGGACTCGGGCAGTACAAATGTCACGGCCGACATCAGCTGACACGGCGTCAGGAGCCTTCACAAGTAAGGGGCGCTGGGTTATACAAGGGGCGCCGGACTGGAACGCGTTCCAGTTCGGCCCGTGACGACCTCGGTGCGGCCGACGGTGCGGACGGCCGCACCGAGGTCTTCAAGCCGCCGTCCGAAGCAGGCCGCCGTCCGCAAGCCGTGAGTGTCAGGAGCCGTATGCCCATCGACGCAGCCAAGGCCCTCGCCGCCGAACCCCGTTCCGGTGAGATCACCTGGGACCGCAAGGACGTCCTGCTCTACCACCTGGGCCTGGGCGCCGGGGTCCCCGCCACCGACCCCGACGAACTGCGCTACACCCTGGAGTCCCGGCTGCACGTCCTGCCGAGCTTCGCCACCGTCGCGGGCAACGGGTCGCCCGGGGTGATCAGCGGCCTGTCCATGCCCGGCGTCGACGTCGACCTCGCCCGCGTGCTGCACGGCGGCCAGTCGCTGACCCTGCACCGCCCCATCCCCGTCGAGGGCACCGCGACCGCCACCGGCCGCATCGCCGCCGTCCACGACAAGGGCAAGGCGGCCGTCCTCGTCATGCGCACCGAGGTCACCGACGCCGACGGCCCGCTGTGGACCAACGACGCGCAGATCTTCGTACGCGGGGAAGGCGGCTGGGGCGGCGACCGCGGCCCCTCCACCCGGCTCGAACCGCCCGTGGGCGAGCCCGACCGGACCGTGGAGAAGCGCCTCCGCGAGGACCAGGCGCTGCTCTACCGCCTCTCCGGCGACTGGAACCCGCTGCACGCCGACCCCGAGTTCGCCAAGGTCGCCGGGTTCGACCGGCCCATCCTGCACGGGCTGTGCACCTACGGCATCACGCTCAAGGCGGTCGTCGACACGCTGCTCGGCGGCGATGTGACCCGGGTCCGCTCCTACACCACGCGCTTCGCGGGGGTGGTGTACCCGGGCGAGACCCTGCGCATCCGCATGTGGCGGCAGGAAGGCTCCGTGCGGGCCGCCGTGAGCGCGGTCGAGAGGGACGACGCGCCCGTCCTCGCCGACACCGTCGTCGAACACTCCTGAGCCACCCGAGCCGCCGAAGCATTCGACGAGCCACCGAAGCATTCGAGGGGAGCCGCACCATGCGCGCAGCCGTACTGCACGAGATCGGCCAGGACAAGCTGGAGGTCCTCGACGACGTCGAGGCGGTGGGCTTCGGCCCCGGCAGGGTGCGGGTGCGGGTGCGCGCCACGGGGCTGTGCCACTCGGACCTGTCCGCGATGAACGGGGTGCTTCCGCAGCCGGCGCCTTTCGTCCCCGGGCACGAGGGCGCGGGCGAGATCGTCGAGGTCGGCGAGAACGTCACCCAGCTCAAGCCCGGTGACCGGGTCGTCGTCTGCTGGCTGCCCGCCTGCGGCGCCTGTCCCGCCTGCAAGCGCGGCCAGACCGAGCTGTGCCTGGCCGGGTTCATGAACGCGGGCACCCCCAACTTCAAGCGCCCCGGCGGGGACGTCTTCGGCTTCGCGGGCACCGGCACCTTCGCCGAGGAGGTCGTCGTCGACGCGGGCTGCGCCGTGCCGATCCCGGGCGACGTGCCCTTCGACATCGCCGCCCTCATCGGCTGCGGGGTGACGACGGGACTCGGCGCGGCCCTCAACACCGCCGACGTGGAGGCCGGTTCGTCGGTCGCCGTCATCGGCTGCGGGGGTGTGGGCATCTCGGCGATCCAGGGCGCCCGGCTCAAGGGCGCCGCCGAGATCGTCGCCGTCGACCCGGTCGCCTCCCGCCGCGAGTCCGCGCTCAGGTTCGGCGCCACGAAGGCCGTGTCACCGGACGAGTTGGCCGACGCCAAGCAGCAGGTCACCGGCGGCGAGGGCTTCGACTACGTCTTCGAGGTGGTCGGCCGGTCCGCCACCGCGCGCACGGCGTACGAGAACACCCGGCGCGGCGGCACCCTGGTCGTCGTCGGCGCGGGCGCCATGGACGACTTCCTCCGGCTCAACATGTTCGAGCTGTTCTTCGACGAGAAGCGGATCCTGCCCTCGATGTACGGCGGCGGCGACGTCCTGCGCTCCTACGAGCGCACCATCGCCCTGTGGCGGGCCGGCCGCGTCGACCTGGAGGGACTGATCACCCACCGGGTGCCGCTGGCCGAGATCAACGAGGCGCTGGACCAGATGCGTACCGGGACGGCCCTGCGTACGTGCATAGAGATCTGAGGACGCCACAGATGTCACTGCTGTCACTGCCACTTGAGGGGTTGTCCGCCGTCGTCACGGGCGCCGGGCGCGGCCTCGGCCGGGCCGAGGCCCTCGAACTCGCCCGGCTCGGCGCGGCCGTCGTCGTCAACGACTACGGGCAGCCCGGCCGGGACGGCTCCGGCGAGGCATCGGCCGCACCCGCCGAGGAGGTCGCCGCCGAGATCCGCGCCGCCGACGGGCGGGCCCTTGCGCACACCGGGGACGTCGCCGACTTCGGCGAGGCCCGGGAACTGGTCCGGCTGGCGATCGGCGAGTTCGGGAGACTGGACATCCTGGTCAACAATGCGGGCATCCTGCGCGACCGGATGGTCTTCTCCATGTCCGAGGACGAGTGGGACTCGGTGATCCGGGTCCACCTCAAGGGACACTTCAACACGACGCACTTCGCGGCCGCGCACTGGCGTGAGCGGTCCAAGGCGGCCGGGGGACCGGTCTACGGGCGGATCGTGAACACCTCGTCGGAGGCGTTCCTCGCGGGTTCGGCGGGTCAGCCCAACTACGCGGCCGCGAAGGGCGGGATCGTCGGGCTGACCACGTCCACCGCGCTCGCCCTCGCCAAGTACGGTGTGACGGCCAACGCGATCTGCCCGCGCGCCCGGACCCGGATGACCGAGGACGTCTTCGCCGGGTTCAGGGCGCCCGGCGAGGGCCTCGACCCGCTCGCCCCCGAGCATGTCGCCCCGCTCGTCGGCTACTTGGCCTCCCCCGCCGCCGAACGGCTCAACGGACAACTGCTCGTCGTGCACGGCGGCATGGTCGCCGTCGTCGAACGACCACGCGTCCAGGCGCAGTTCGACAGCAAGCAGGACACCTTCACCTACGACGAACTCGACGCGCTGCTCACCCCGCACTACGCGGACCGGCCGGCGGGGGAGACGTTCGCGGCGGCGGAGGTGCTGGGACTCAAACGCCGGTGACACACGAAAGGGGGCCCATCAGCCTGGCTGATGAGCCCCCGGTGCGAACCGTCAGGCCGCCCTGTCGGCCGGCTCCGGCTTGCGGTGCCGGCCGTGCGGTACCGTTTCGCCATCCTGTGCCGAGACCTGGCCGCGGTGCTTACCGTGACCGGTGGTCTCCTGAAAGTCGGCGGACAGCTGGTCGGTCGTACTCGCGTCACTCATCGGAAGAATTCACCCCGTCAACATCATCTTTCGTACAGCCGGGCGAGTGTAACCGGCACACCACGGGGCGAATCCAGGCGGCCACGCCGACTGCCACTACTTCGTTACAAGACGTCCCAGCGGCGCCTGTTGGAGCGGCACCGGGCGGGGCACGACAGGTTCCGGAGGATCCGGTTCCGCCGACTGCCGGGGTGCGTCCAGCCCCATGACAGCCGCGCCGTTCCGGACCGGACCTTCCGGACCCGCGTCCCCCGGTGCCCCCGTGTTCCCCCTGTCCCCCGTACCCCTCGTTCTCGCGGGTGCCGCCGACTCCGCCACGCCGCACGGGGTCTCCTCCGTGGCGTACGGCAGTCGCAGCACCCCGCCCTCGGTCCACAGCCCGGCCCCGGGCAGCCATCCCGCGGGCGCCGGGAGGTGGTGCACCCGCCGCTCCGCGGGCCGCCACACCCCGACCCAGCCGCCGAGCGACCCCTCGATGTGCAGCGCCACCGCGCACTGCTCCGGCGTCAGCGCCTGCCCCGGCTGGATCGCGAACGGTGTCACCACGCACTCGGCCATCCGCAGGCACTCCGGGAAACGCACCGGCAGCGTGCTGCCCAGGACGCCCCAGCCCAACCGTTCCTGCCCGGGGGAGGGCGCGTCCGAGCCCACCAGGATCAGCCCGCTGTCCGGATCGGCGAGCAGCAGCCGGTCGTCGCTGCCCGCCGCGATCTGCAGCAGCGGTGACACCTCGCCGCCCCGCTCCAGATCCACCACGACCGCCTTGGTGATCCCGCCCAGCTCCCGGTCCAGGGCGAGCATCCGCCCCGTGCGGTCCAGCCAGATTCCGCCCGAGCAGCGCCCCGGGACCTCGGCGACGTGCTCGGGCCCGAAGGCGCCGCCCGCCACCAGCCACACGGCCGCGGAGCGGGGGCCGACCTCCAGGGCATACGCCCGCATGCCCCCCGGCACCGGCGGCAGCAGCCGCAGCCCCGTGCCGGGATCGGGGCACTCCACCGCGCCCAGCGGCAGCTCACCGGTGCCGGGGCCGGTCGGGTACAGCAGCGAGAAGACGTGCCGCCGCTCCACCAGCCGGTGGATGAGGACCCGCCCGTCGCCCATCGGCTGCACCTCGGTGCCGGGCTCCTCGGGCTGGTTGCCGGGCAGCGGCACGGCGTACGGCTCGGGGCCGTCCAGCGTCCAGCGCTCCGGGAACCAGGAGTCGCCGTCCAGCGCGAGGCGGGCGGCGTAGGCACCGTCCGCCGTGATGCTGCAGCCCGCCGCCGGCACGTCGTCGCCCTCGCCGGCGGCCGTGGTTTCGATCGCACAGGCCGTCATCGTTCGGTCACCTCCGGCGACGAAGCTAGTTTTCGTACGCACAGACGTGGAACCGGCGGGCAAGCGCTTCACACATACGGGTGGCCGGGCCGCGGTTCGCCTGAGGAAACGAGGGCGGATGTGCTGCCGGGCCCCTTCGGACACCGACCGGTACATCCCCGCAGAACAGGCAGGTAGCCTTTTCCCCGTGCCCCGTCTGTCTGAAGTCATCGCCGCGCTGGAGAACCTGTGGCCCGCCGAGCGGGCCGAGTCCTGGGACGCGGTCGGCACCGTCGTGGGCGACCCCGACCAGGAGGTCTCCCGGGTCCTGTTCGCCGTGGACCCCGTGCAGGACATCGTCGACGAAGCGGTGAAGCTGGGTGCCGACCTGCTGGTCACCCACCACCCGCTCTATCTGCGCGGTACGACGACGGTCGCGGCCTCCACCTTCAAGGGCCGGGTCGTGCACACGCTGATCAAGAACGACATCGCGCTGCACGTCGCCCACACCAACGCCGACACCGCCGACCCCGGCGTCAGCGACGCGCTGGCCGGCGCCCTGGACCTCAGGGTCGTACGGCCGCTCGTGCCGGACCCCACCGACCCGGAGGGCCGCCGCGGCCTCGGCCGGGTCTGCGAACTGGACCACCCCCTCACGGTCCGCGAGTTCACCGCCCGCGCCGCCGAGCGGTTGCCCGCCACCGCGCAGGGCATCCGGGTGGCCGGCGACCTCGATACGGTCATCCGCACGATCGCGGTGAGCGGCGGCTCCGGCGACAGCCTCTTCGACCAGGTCCGGGCGGCCGGCGTCGACGCCTTCCTCACCGCCGACCTGCGCCACCACCCCGCCTCGGAGTTCACGGCGGCCGTCTCCCACAGTCCGCTCGCGCTGCTCGACGCGGCGCACTGGGCCACCGAATGGCCCTGGTGCGAGCTGGCCGCAGCCCAGCTCGACGAGATTTCCGACCGCCACGGCTGGGACCTGCGGGTCCATGTCTCCAAGACGGTCACCGACCCTTGGACCGCCCACGCGGCGTCCAACGCCACCACTAGCTCAACGGGAGCCCCCAACTGAACGCCGCGCCCGCCGACCAGATCCGACTCCTCGACGTCCAGGCCCTCGACGTCCGCCTGCAGCAGCTGGCGCACAAGCGGAAGTCGCTGCCCGAGCACGCCGAGATCGAGTCGCTGACCAAGGACCTCACCCAGCTGCGCGACCTGCTCGTGGCCGCGCAGACCGAGGAGAGCGACACCGCCCGCGAACAGACCAAGGCCGAGCAGGACGTGGACCAGGTGCGCCAGCGCGCCGCCCGCGACCAGCAGCGCCTCGACTCCGGCGCGATCACCTCCCCCAAGGACCTGGAGAACCTCCAGCGGGAGATCGTCTCCCTCGCCAAGCGGCAGGGCGACCTGGAGGACGTCGTCCTGGAGGTCATGGAGCGCCGCGAGGCCGCGCAGGAGCGCGTCCGTGAACTGACCGAGCGGGTGGCCTCCGTCCAGGCGAAGATCGACGACGCGACCGGTCGCCGTAACGCCGCCTTCGAGGAGATCGACGGCGAGGCCGCCTCGGTGACCAAGGAGCGCGAGGTCATCGCCGGCGCCGTCCCCGCGGACCTGCTCAAGCTCTACGACAAGCTGCGCGAGCAGCAGGGCGGCATCGGCGCGGCCAAGCTGTACCAGCGGACCTGCCAGGGCTGCCGCCAGGAGCTCGCGATCACCGAGCTCGCCGAGGTCCGCAAGGCCGCGCCCGACACGGTCGTCCGCTGCGAGAACTGCCGCCGCATCCTGGTGCGCACGGCCGAGTCGGGACTGTAAGGGGCGGACGGCGTGCGGGAGTTCATCGTCGAGGCCGACGGCGGTTCGCGGGGCAACCCGGGGCCGGCCGGGTACGGGGCCGTGGTGATCGACGCGGCCACGGGCGAGACTCTCGCCGAGGCGGCCGAGCACATCGGGGTCGCCACCAACAACGTCGCCGAGTACCGGGGGCTGTTGGCCGGTCTGCGGGCGGCGCGGGAACTGGACCCGTCGGCCCGGGTCCACGTCCGTATGGACTCCAAGCTCGTCGTCGAGCAGATGTCGGGGCGCTGGAAGATCAAGCACCCGGATCTGAAGCCCCTCGCGATGGAGGCGAGCCGCGTGCTTCCGCCGGACCGGGTGACGTACGAGTGGATCCCGCGCGAGCGGAACAAGCACGCGGACCGACTGGCCAACGAGGCGATGGACGCCGGGAGCCGGGGCGAACGGTGGGACGCGTCGGCCTCGACGGCAGCCCTGAAGAGGCCGGCCACCATCCCGGAGCCGCCGCACGGGGGCGCCAAGCCCGACGCCGACATGCGCGCCGCACGCACGGTGGCCTCCGGCACGGCCAACCCGTCCGGCTCCCCGGCCGCGACTACTGCCACTGCCGCTTCCACCCCCGCCACCTCCACCCCCGGCTGGAGCTCCGCCCCCGATCTCGGTGCGCCCGCCACCTTCGTGCTGCTGCGGCACGGTGAGACCCCGCTGACTCCGCAGAAGCGGTTCTCGGGCAGTGGCGGTACCGATCCGTCCCTCTCCGACGTCGGCCGGGAGCAGGCCGAGCGGGCCGGGGCGGCGCTGGCGAGGCGGGGCACGATCCAGGCGATCGTCGCGTCTCCGCTGGCCCGGACCCGTGAGACCGCCGGCATCGTCGCCGCCCACCTCGGGCTCGACGTCGCGGTCGACGACGGGCTGCGGGAGACGGACTTCGGCGCCTGGGAGGGACTCACCTTCGGCGAGGTGCGCGAGCGCCACCCCGACGACCTCAATGCCTGGCTGGCCGATCCGGCGGCCCGGCCCACCGGCGACGGCGAGAGCTTCGCGGCGACCGCCACCCGGATCGCCGCCACCCGCGACAAGCTGGTCGCGGCGTACGCGGGCCGCACGGTCCTGCTCGTCACGCACGTCACCCCGATCAAGACCTTCGTCCGCCTCGCCCTGGGAGCCCCGCCCGAGTCCCTGTTCCGCATGGAACTGTCGGCGGCCTCGCTGTCTGCGGTGGCGTACTACGCGGACGGCAACGCGAGCGTACGGCTGTTCAACGACACCTCTCACCTCCGCTGAGCCACGCGGGCGGCACGGGCGGCACGGGCGGCGCGCTCGCGCAGGATCTCCGCCGTCCGCGCGTCGGCCGGCAGGAACGCCTCCAGATGCAGCTCGGCCAGCGTCACGTCGACGGCCGTGGCAAATGAGGTCAGGGTGGTGAGCAGCCGCAACTCGCCCTCCGCGCAGCGCAGTCGGAGCGGCACGGCGAAGCCGAGGTAGTCGTCGTCGGGGGTGTACGGCGGTACGTACCCCTCGAGTTCCGCCGTCAGCTCGTCGAGCCGTGGATCGGGGCTGCGCAGCGCCCGCGCCCGCAGGTTCTCCAGGATGTGCCGCCCCCACGCCCCGAGGTTCACCACCCGTGCGGCCGTCCCGCGCGGATGCAGCGCCAGCCGCAGCAGATTGACGGGCGGCTCCAGCAGCGCGGGCTCGGCGCCCTGAGTCAGCACCTCGAACGCCGTGTTCGCCGCGACGAGTTCACCCCGGGGCCCCGCGACCACCGCCGGATACGGCAGATGCCCGTCCAGGATTGCGTCCAAGGCCTCCCGCACGGGCCCCAGTCCGGCCGCGTCCAGCGCCGACTCGGCGTACGCGGGCGCGTAACCCGCCGACAGCAGCAGCGCGTTGCGCTCCCGCAGCGTCAGCTCCAGCGACTCGGCCAGCCGCAGCACGACAGCACGCCCCGGCACCGAACGCCCCCGCTCGATGAAGCTGACGTATCTCTGTGTCGTCCCGGCCCGCGAGGCGAGTTCGAGCTGACTGACCCGGCGCACGGTGCGCCAGCGCAACAGTTCCCGGGCAAAGGGCGGTGGCTCGACGGAGGTCATACGGCCAGTTGTACGACACGGGTACGACAACCGCCCGAGGCCGTCATCCGGATCGCCCGAGCCCCGCCGCCTGTCGCGCCAGCGCCTCGACACGCCCCCAGTCCCCGGCGCCGACGGCGTCCGCCGGGATCATCCAGGTCCCGCCCACACAGCCGACGTTGGGGAGGGACAGATACTCCGGGGCGTTGAGCGGGCCGATGCCCCCGGTGGGGCAGAAGCGGGCCTGGGGCAGCGGTCCGGCCAGCGACTTCAGGTAGGCCGTGCCGCCGGCCGCCTGTGCCGGGAAGAACTTCATCTCCCGCACCCCGCGCTCCAGCAGCGCCACCACCTCCGTCGTGGTCGACACCCCCGGCAGGAACGGCACCCCGGAGGCCCGCATGGCGTCCAGCAGTACGTCCGTCCAGCCCGGGCTCACCAGGAACCGCGCCCCCGCCGCCCTGCACTCGGTCACCTGGGCCGGTGCGATGACCGTGCCCGCGCCCACCACCGCGTCCGGCACCTCGGCGGCGATCGCCCTGATGGCGTCGAGCGCGGCCGGGGTCCGCAGCGTCACCTCGATCGCGGGCAGCCCGCCCGCGACCAGCGCCCGCGCGAGCGGTACGGCGTCGGCGGCGTCCTCGACGACCACGACCGGGACGACGGGCGCGAGGTCCAGCAGAGACGGTGGCGGCGGCATGGCGCTCATCCTGCCCATGGCATGCAGCATGCGCAAAAGTCGTTGCACATGTTGCAATGCCTTGCCGGGGAGGGCGCCTCGGGGTCAGTGGATCTCCGTCACCAGCACGTCCAGCGACCAGGCCTGTCCGGCCTTCGCGGGTGCCTCCGCCTCCACCACGTACCCGAGATCGCGCAACGCCTCGACCAGCCGGGCCGGGTTCTCGGGCGCGGACCCCGACGACATCAGGCTCCGCACGATCCGCCCCTTCGTCGCCTTGTTGAAGTGGCTGACGACCTTCCGGGTCGGGGCATGCAGCACCCGCACCGTCGCGGTCCGGCCCGCGACCTCGCCCTGCGGCTTCCAGGCGGCCGCGTACGCGGAGGAGCGCAGGTCGAGCACGAGGCCCTTGCCCGCCACCTCGGGGAGCACCGGCGCCATGGCCGTGCGCCAGTGCGTGCCCAGGGCCCCGAGTCCCGGCAGCTTCACGCCCATCGAGCAGCGGTAGGAGGGGATCCGGTCGGTCACCCGTACGGCGCCCCACAGCCCGGAGAAGACCAGCAGCGAGCGCGCGGCGCGCCGCTTGGCCGCCGTGTCGAGGGAGGCCAGGCCGAGCGAGTCGTACAGGACACCCGTGTAGATCTCCCCGGCCGGGCGGGTCCCGGCCGTCCGCAGCTCCGTGTTCTTCGCGACCTCGCCCCGCAGCCCCTCGCTCAGCCCGAGCACCTCGCGCGCCTTCTCCTCGTCACCGGAGCACAGCTCGACGAGCTCGCCCAGCACGGCCTCACGGGCGGCGCCGAGCCCCGGCAGGGACAGCGACTCCGGCTTCAGGGGGGCGCCACGGCCCGAGGACGCCTTGCCTTCGGAGGGAGGCAGCAGGACGAGCACACGTACTCCTTCGGTAGAGCTGTTCCGCGCCAGCGTACGGCGTGCCACCCGCCCGCCCCCGCCCTACGCTCGACTCATGCCCCGCCGCCACATCAGCGTGACCGGCGCCCCCGAAGCCCCCCTTTGGGCCGCCTTCACCGCGCTCCGTGCCGCACTGGGAGTCCCCCGGAACTTCCCGGCCGAGGTGCTCGCCGAGGCCGAGCAGGCCGCGAAGGCGCCCGCCGTGGCGTCGTACGACGCCACCGACATCCCCTTCTTCACCATCGACCCGCCCGGCTCCACCGACCTCGACCAGGCGATCCATCTGTCACCGCGGGACGGCGGCCACCGCGTCCGGTACGCCATCGCCGACGTCGCCGCCTTCGTCGTACCGGGCGGAGAGCTCGACGCGGAGACCCACCGGCGGGCGACCACCCTGTACTTCCCGGACGGCAAGGTCCCGCTGCACCCCGGCGTCCTCGGCGACGGTGCCGCGAGCCTGCTCCCGGACCAGGACCGCCCGGCCGTCCTGTGGACCGTCGACCTCGACGCGGACGGCCGTCAGCGGGCCCTCGACGTCCGCCGGGCCCTGGTCCGCAGCCGCGCCCGGTTCGACTACGAGGGCGTGCAGAAGCAGATCGACACCGGGACCGCCGAGGTGCCGGTCGCGCTGCTCAAGGAGATCGGCGAGGCCCGCGAGCGGCTGGAGGCCGAGCGCGGCGGCATCTCGCTCCAGGTGCCCGAGCAGCAGATCGTCCAAAGCGACCACCGCTACGCGCCGGCCTACCGCGCACCCCTTCCCGTCGAGGCCTGGAACGCCCAGCTCTCCCTGCTCACCGGCATGGCGGCGGCCCAAGTGATGCTGGCCCACGGGACCGGCGTCCTGCGCACCCTCCCGGCCGCCCCGGGCGGCGCCGTGGCCCGGCTGCGCCGTACCGCGCACGCCCTGCGCATCGACTGGCCGCACCACGTCTCCTACGCGGCGCTGATCCGCTCCCTGGACCCGCACCGCCCCCAGGACGCGGCCTTCCTCCAGGAGTGCACGACCCTGCTGCGCGGCGCGGGGTACACCGTCTTCCGGGGCGGCGCCCTGCCCGCCATCACCACGCACGCCGCTGTGGCCGCCCCCTACGCCCACTGCACGGCCCCGCTGCGCCGCCTCGCCGACCGCTACACCGCCGAGATCTGCCTCGCGGCCGCCGCCGGACAGACCACGCCGGACTGGGTGCTCGCCGCGCTCGACGAGTTGCCCGGATGGATGGCCGGGGGTTCCCGGCGCGCGGCCACCGTCGAGCGGGAGTGCGTCGACATCGTCGAGGCCGCGCTGCTGACGGACCGGGTCGGGGACGTCTTCGACGGGTGCGTGGTCGACGTGGACGAGGACCGGCCCACCGTGGGGACCGTCCAGTTGGAGTCGCCCGCCGTCATCGGCCGGATCGAGGGCGACCGCCTCCCGCTCGGGGAGCGGCTGCGGGTCAGGCTCGTGCAGGCGGATCCGGGAGCGGCGAAGGTGCTGTTCGAGCCTGCCTGAGGGCCCGTACGAGATGGTCGGCCTGGTCGGCGTGCAGCCGGACCACGCTCACCTCGCGGCGCCGACCGAGGAGGGTGACATGGGCGAGGGGCCCGGCCAGCTCGACGGTGACGGAGGTCTGGGAGCCGACCGCGATGTTCAGTTCGCGGGTGTCGGTGTGCTGGTGGGTGGAGCGGGTCTCGCGCCGTACGGCCGTGATCCGCTCCAGCGGTATGCGCAGATCGACGCGGACCCCATGGCGGACCCGCAGCGCATCCGCCGTCAGGACGTGCGGACGGACCACGGACGCCGCGTGCAACGCGACGACCAGCACCACGGTGTAGACGTCCAGGACCAGCACCACACGGTGCGCCGTGGGCCAGTCGCGCAGCAGCACGGACATGGTGAACGTCTCGATCACGCACACGAAGGCGAACCCGGCCGTCGTCGCGCCCTGCCCCCGCGCATACCCGAACCCCCGCCCCGCGCCCGTCCCGTGGCTGCGCCGGGCCACCCACAGCCACAGACTCGCGAGCAGCCGCACTTCGTGACGGGCGAGCGCGTACGCGGTCCTCATGGCCGTCCCCCGGTGAGGATGTGCAGGGCGCGGCTGATCGCCTCCGCCTGGGCGGGCGCCAGGTCGGCGTAGACGGCGCGGAGGACCGCGGCCTCGTGGTCAATGGCTGCTTCGGGCAGCAGATCCCGCGGGATGCAGGCGGCGAGGGAACGGGCCGCCCCGGCCACGCGCGGGTCGTCCGGGTCGGCGTCCGCCAGCCGGTCGAGCAGCGCGTACGCCTCCTGGGCCCGGGCCAGGGCGTCCGGGTCGTCGAGGACACCGCGCAGGGCGGACATCATCCGTTCCTTCTCGCGCGAGGGAGCCCCGGTGTCGATCAGCGCGAGGATCTCGCGGTCCTTGGCGGCCATGGGGGAGTCGGACGCGGGCGCCATCCCGGCGAGCAGGGCGGCCAGTTCGGGGGAGACGGGATCGTGGGCGGTCAGCTCGCCCGCGTCCAGCAGCGCCCGCAGCCGGGCCCGGCGCTCCCGGATCTCCTTCTCCTGCCGGGCCAGGTCCTCGTCGAGTTCGGTGAGCACCTCGACGAGGTCCTTGCCGGCGTCCTCCGCGAGCACGTCCCGCACCTCGGCCAGGCCGAGCCCCAGCTCGGTCAGCCGCCGGATCCGGGCGAGTACGACGGCTGCCGGAGGGTGTAGTTCCGGTAGCCGTTCGACTGGCGTCCGGGCTCGGGCAGCAGGCCCAGGTGGTGGTAGTGCCGCACGGTGCGCGTGGTGACGCCCACGGCGGCGGCGAGTTCTCCGATCCGCATGGGATCAGTACAGACGTTGACGTCGCGGCAGGGGCAAGCGCGCACCCACGGACCGCCCGCTGCCCGGCATGGAAACGGACCCGGATGTGTTGCACCGTAGAAGCGCGCAGGGCGCAGGGCGCGCAAGGGGGTGTCACATGCCGGAGCAGGCGCGATGGACGCGAGCCAGGCTGGGCCGCTGCGGACCCCCGCTCGACCTCCTCACGGCCCGCTTCGACAAACACGTCTACGCCCCGCACGCCCACGACGAATTCACCATCGGCGTGTGCGTCGGCGGCTCCGAGGTGATCGACTACCGCGGCGGCCACATCCGCACCGGCCCGGGCTCCATCGTCGTACTGGCCCCCGGCGAGGTGCACACGGGCGGCCCCGCCACACCCACGGACGGCTACGCCTACCGCGCCCTGTACGCCGGCCCCGCCCTGCTGGCCGACGGCACCCTCGGTGGCCTCCCGCACTTTCGCGAACCGCTCGTCGACGACCCCGAACTGGCCGCCGCGTTCCGGCTCGCCCACACCGAACTCGCCCGCTGCCCCGACCCCCTGGAGGCCGAGGCGCGCCTCCCGTGGCTGCTCACGGCCCTGGCCCGGCGCCACTCCACGGCGAGACCGGCCTCGGACCGCATCCCGGGCGCGCACGGCATCGCGCTGACGGTCCGCGACCGCCTGGCCGACGAACTGCTGGAGCCGCCCTCGCTGGCCGCCCTTGCCACCGACCTGGGCCTGTCCCGTTACCAGCTCCTGCGCGCGTTCCGCACGACGATGGGCATGCCGCCCTACGCCTGGCTGGCCCAGTACCGGGTGACCCGGGCCCGCACCCTGCTGGAGTCGGGCCTGCGCCCGGCCGAGGTGGCGCCCCTGGTGGGCTTCGCGGACCAGGCGCACCTCACCCGCTGGTTCCGCCGGGTGCTGGGGGTGACCCCGGCGGCGTACCGCAACAGCGTTCAAGACACCCGGTGGTGAGGCGGCGGAAACTCGCCGTATGACTGCACGCGGCTGGTTCCTGTTCTCCCTGATGGGAGTGGTCTGGGGCATCCCCTATCTGATGATCAAGGTGGCGGTGGACGTGGTGTCCCCGTCGATGGTGGTCTTCACACGCTGTGCGCTGGGCGCACTGCTCCTGCTCCCCTTCGCGCTGCGCCAGGGCGGCCTGACCAGGACCGTCCGCGCCCACTGGCGTCCCATGCTGGCCTTCGCGTGCATCGAGATCATGGGCCCCTGGTTCACCCTCACCGACGCCGAACGCCATCTGTCGAGCTCCACGGCGGGCCTGCTGATCGCGGGCGTCCCGATCGTCGGTGTGGTCCTGGCCCGCTTCTTCGGCGAGACGGAACGACTCGGCATCCGCCGGACGACCGGCCTGGGCCTCGGCCTCGGCGGCGTAGCGGTGCTCACGGTCCCCCACCTCACCGGCGGCGACGCTCGCTCGCTCGGAGAGGTGTTCCTGACGGTGCTGGGCTACGCGACGGCACCGTTGATAGCCGCACGCCGCCTCAAGGACGTCCCGACCCTCCAGCTCACGGCCCCCTGCCTGGCCCTGGCCGCCCTGGTCTACGCCCCCGCCGCCGCGGCCACCTGGCCCTCCGAGGTCCCCTCCGCGCAGGTCCTGGCCGCCCTCGCGGGCCTCGGCGTGATCTGCACGGCGGTCGCCTTCGTGGCCTTCCTCGAACTGATCAAGGAGGCGGGTCCGACCCGGGCCACGGTGATCACGTACGTCAATCCGGCGGTCGCGGTGGCGGCGGGCGCCCTGTTCCTGGACGAGCCGCTGACGGCCGGCATCATCGTGGCCTTCACCCTGATCCTGGCGGGATCGGTGCTGGCCACGGCCGCGGCGCCGAAGAGGCCGGCACGCCCGCTAACATGGTCGACACGGCAGACGAGCCGGGCGGACGGCCGCGTGGAGTCCCCCTAGGGGGCTTCCCGAGGAACGTCCGGGCTCCACAGGGCAGGGTGGTGGCTAACGGCCACCTGGGGCGACCCACGGGACAGTGCCACAGAAAACAAACCGCCGGGGACCTCGGTCCCCGGTAAGGGTGAAACGGCGGTGTAAGAGACCACCAGTGCCCAGGGTGACCTGGGCAGCTAGGTAAACCCCACCCGGAGCAAGGTCAAAAGGAGCTGCTGTGAAAGGCGGCTCTGCGCGGACGTTCGAGGGCTGCCCGCCCGAGTCCGCGGGTAGACCGCACGAGGCCGACGGCAACGCCGGCCCTAGATGGATGGCCGTCGCCCCGGGCTCCGCGAGGAACCCGGGGAACAGAACCCGGCGTACAGCCCGACTCGTCTGCCCCATAGGACTTCTGACCAGTGAACATGCAGGTCGGAGGCCCTTCCTTGCGTGTTGGCGGGCCTCGCTGAACCCCGGGCCGCACCGGTTCGAACGGGTCCGTCCGGCTACGTAGGCAGCCACGAAAGTAGCCATGTCTCGTAGGGACGGTCGGTGCTGCCGTCCAGCCAGAAGTAAGCCCTCGCCTGCGAGCCTCGCAGGCGGTACGCCACCTCCCTCTCGACTCCGCCGTCGCTGCCGATACGGCGGGCCGGCAGCGCGGCGGCCACCCGGTGGGGCAGCCGCTTCGCCGTGTGCTTCGATGTGTTGCTGCCCTGTCAGAACGAGCGGCAGTGGAGGGAGGGTGCTGGTGGTCGGGGCCTGTCTGCGCGCGTCGGCGGCCGGAGCCGAGCGATTGCGACGCCGAGGACCACACTGCCCCCGCACTCACGTGCGAGTCAGTGCCGGGCGAACTGGACCTGGGTCGGTTGTACGACGTTCGGCCGCACCGCGATTTCGCTGATGGTCAGTCGTTCGCCGTAGATGTCCGTAATTCTGATCGCGTTACCGCACCCGCCGCCGTCGGCGGAGACGAAGTAGTTGTAGGCGGTGCGGGGCAGTTGCCGCCAGCCGCTCGTGGTGCGGACCTCCAGCCTGGTGACCGGATTCCGGTGGTCGATCGCCTGGATGGCGCACCAGTAGGGGCTGGACCCGGTCTTGTACCTGATGGAGATCGTGTCGGACGTGCTGGGGCTTACCAGGCTCCAGGTGATGGGGAGCCGGCCGAGCTTGAGGTCGGCGAGTTTGGCGAAGGCCTGTTCGCTGAGGTCGATCTGACCGGGTGCGCAGGGCAGGGGGCATTCGTTGGTGATCCGTACCGTGACGGATTTGCCGTTCGCGGCGCGCACGAGCACGTAGGCACCGCAAGCCCTGGACGACTCGTAGTCGGTCGTGTTCATCGCCGCGATCATGAGGTCGTCGCTCGCGCCGAACAGGCAGGCGCCGTCTCCGACTCCCGCCTTGTAGGCGGTGGCGACTCCTCGGTAAGTGGTGTTGGGCTGGATCCGTCCTGCCGACGATGCCGTGGTGGGCGCCGTTCGCGGGGGCTGCGGAGCGTCTTTGGGCGACGGTTTCGCTGCTTCGGTGGTCGCGGTGCCCGTCGGGGTTGGGGAGGCACTCGGGGTCGGGGTGCCCGTCGCGGTCGGGGTGGTGGTTCTCACTTTGGAAATGGCGACGTGTGTGGCCGCCACAGACCCTGCATCGACCTTGCGGTCGGCAGTCAACGCCATGATCAGGTATGCGAGAACACCTGCGGCGGTCAGCGCCACCACGGAGCCCATCACGAGCCGTCGCCTGTGCCTGCGCTGCCGCGCGGCCTGCCTTGCTGACTTCATTACCTGTCCGTTCGGAAGATCGAGCCGATGGTGCACTGTTCAGTGACCGCGGGAAGCGAAAAGGTTGCCGACGATTCCTCAGGGACTGATAAGGCAGAGCTGGACTGACACGGTTGCCGCGTGAACCGTTGGGTGGCACGCGTGGTGCAGTAGCCGACGCCCCGCGTGCAGCCGGCTGCTGCTGGAGATGCTTCGTTGATCAGCCAACACGGGCTGGTGATGTCGGCCGGGCGCCGCGCTCGTAGTCGAAGACCTCGCCCTTGCCGTTCATGCCGTCCCTGTTACTGACTCAGTAGCCGGTGCCCGTGCCCCCCGTGTTCTTCCAGCAGCACGGTGGTCCCGACGCTGGAGGATCCCGTGGTGAACAGGATCGCGGCCCGGCGGTACGACGTTGTCGCCACGTCGGTCAGCGTCTCCGTACCGCCATGGTTCGTCGCGCCGAAGGCGAGGGTCTCGCCGGCGTTCGGCACCTTGGCCCGGCCGGTGAGCAGGTAGGTGGTGCTCGGACTGAGGCAGGTCAGGTTCCGGTTGGTGTTGTTGCTGCTGGCCTGGGTGGTCGGCGCGTAGCCTCCGGTGCGGGCGTTCGAGGACGAGACGGACGAGGCCGCCCCGCTGCTCACCCAGGAGCTCATCGAGCCCCGTCTCGAAGCCGGCGCTGGAGATGAGATTGCCGCCGGTGCCGTGTAGGCGCCGATGTTGGGCGAGGCCGTGGCCGAGACGGCGCCGCCGTAGGCGCCCTTGCCGTCGTTGTCGCCGATGACCGTGCCGAGCCGGTTCACGGGCGAGGGCGGGTGGACTTGGCAGGTATTGGTCCGGTGGGTGGAGTCCCTGGCGAAGAGGCCGGCGGGAAGCGCGATCCGCCGGGTCGGCCCCTTCAGGAACCGACCCGGCGGGCGCTCACCGTGTCAGGTGGCTACGGCAGCGGCGGGTAGGCGTTCTGCATGAGCTGCTGGAACTGGGCGGAGAACCAGTGCCCGGCCAGCGGCGCGTTCGGCAGGGCGCCGGTGGGGTTGTTGCCGTTGCGGGCGTTACCGCCGTACGTGGGGTCGCACATCCGGTCGAAGCCCTTGCCCTCGTCGTTGGAGACGGCGGTGCTGGAGCCGTCGGACTCCCCCGGCGGCTTGACCCACACATAGGCGTCGATCCCCGCGGCCGGGGCCGCGGTGGGCCGCTCACCGAGGCCGGCCCCGCTCTGGTTGCACCAGTTGCCGGCGTGGATGCGCCGGTCGATGCGGCTGCCGTTGACGTAGTCGTCGACGGAGGTCATCGGGCCGGGGCCGGTGGGCCGGGCGGAGCCGCCCCAGCCGTTGCGGGAGGTGTCGATGAGCATGCCGAGGCCGGAGTCGAACCCGGCCGCGACGAGCTTGTCCCGCAGCCCGAGCGCGAACGACTGCTCGTCCACGTACTGGTTCCAGTCCACCCACTTCGACTGGCGCACGGTCTGACCGTTGACGCTGTCGGTGACCTTGAAGTTCGGCTCCTTGACGGGGCTGTAGTTGGCGGTGTTGACGATGAATCCGGCCACGTCGTTCACGCTCGCGCCGTTGGTCGTGGCGACCTTGGCGAACTCCTGCACGGCCGGGCCGAGGTTGCTGTCCCAGCCGAGCCAGCCGTGGTGGCCGGCGTCGATGTAGTTGTAGACGTTCGGGATGGCGCCCAGCTTGTCCAGGGCGTAGGAGACGCCCTTCTCGTAGTTGCCGTTGCTCTTCATGGTCACGCAGGCGTCGGTGGTGGTGTTGGTGCCGCCGGCGTTGGTGACCAGGTTGGGCAGCGAGTCGGGTTCGATGACGTTGGCGATCCGCAGGCCCGCGTACTTCGGGTCGGAGAGGATCGACGCGATCGGGTCGATGTACTGGGACTTGTACTTGTCGAGGTCGTTCGGTCCGAGTTCACCGTTGGAGGCGAGAGCGGCACAGTCGCGGCCGGGCAGGTCGTAGATGACCAGCTGGACGACCAGGTCGCCGCTGCCCTTCTGCTTCAGCGCCTCGTCCAGGTGGGCGCGCAGGCCCATGCCGCCACCGACACCGTTGATCGCGGCGATCCGGTCGAGCCAGACGGCGGTGGGCTGGTTGGCGATACGGCTGCCGCCCGGTTCGGCCGCGGCCTTGGCCGACCATTCGGGGTTCACGTACACCTTGGCCCCGACATAGGGATTGTCGGCCCGGCTGCCAGTGCCGCCGCCTCCTCCTCCGCCGGTACCGCCTCCACCGCCCGAGCCGCCGCCGTCGTCGACGTTGCAGGTGACACCGTCGAGGGTGAAGGTGGCGGGCACGGCGTTGGTGCCGCTGTAGGAGCCGTTGAAGCCGAAGCTGAGCGAACCACCGTTCGCCAGAGAGCCGTTGTAGCTCTCGTTGGCGGCAGTGACGTCACCGCCGCTCTGGCTGATCTTCGCGTTCCAGCCGTTGGTGATCTTCTGGTTCCCGGCGTAACTCCACTTCAGCGACCAACTCGACTTGGCAGCACCGTTGTTGGTGACCGTGACAGCGGCGGTGAAACCGGTGTCCCACTGATTCTGCACCTTGTAGTCCACCGAGCAGGGGACCGATGCGGTGGCGGCACCGGCCGGTGCCGTGAGGAGCGCCGTCCCCGAGGTCCCGGCAAGGACCGCCAGGGCGGCGAGAAGTGACATTCTGGTACGACTCATCAGTGCGGGTTCCTTTGTGTCGTGAGGGGTTACGGGTTGAGGGCGCGCAGATGGTCGCGCAGGCTGGTGCCGTACGCGGTGGGCGTGCCGTCGTAGGCGGAGATCAGGGACGGCCCGGAGGAGCAGTCCCAGGTGTTCCAGGTCCAGCCCAGGTAGGACAGGGCCCGGTCGTCGAACCACTTCATGACCCGGTCGACGAAGCCGTGCGAGCAGGTGTCCTCCCCGGTTTCCCCGGCCACGAGAGGCACTTGTGCGGCAACCGGGGCAAGGGTGGAGTCCCAGCAGCTCTCATTCGAGCAGGAGTTGAAGTTGTAGACGTGCCAGGCCGCGGCGAGATTGCCGGCCGGGTCGGAGGGCCGGTACGTCAGCCACTGACCGAGGTCGTTGGAGTACGCCGGCCCGCCGGCCATGACGACGTTCTTCGCACCAGCGCCCCGTACGGCGTTCACGAGATCCTGCATGCCGGCGACCTGGTAGGAGATCCCGGGGCAGGTGCCGCCGTCCCGCCAGCACTTCCAGGCGTCCGTGGCATTGCTCGTCGCACGGTCCGGATAGGGCTCGTTGAACAGGTCGAACACAGGCGCCGGGTCGTCCTTGAAGGTGCTCGCCACCGAGGACCAGAAGGCCGGGCTGTACTGCTTGTCGGGCATCGGTTTCTGGCAGGTGGCGTGGACGTCGGAGCAACCCGCGGAGTTGCCGGTGTACTGCCCGTACGTCCAGTGCAGGTCGAGGATCGGGGTCATGCCGTGTGCCTCGACGCGGGCCACCAGGTCTTTGACGGCGTTGATGTAATTGGCGCCGCTGTACTCGGGTTTGACGTTGGAAAGACCCAGCCAGCACTCCTCGTTGAGGGGGATGCGGACCGCATTGGCCTTCCAGTCGGCGATGGCCTTGATCGCCGCGTCGTCCACCGGACCGTCCCAGATGCCCCGGCCCTGCACGCACATGAACTCGCCGCCGGAGCGATTCACACCGAGCAGCCGGCGGCTCTTACCGTCGGCGTCCACGAGCTTGGCGCCCGAGACGTGCAGCGCAGGTGTGCTGCCGTCGGTCGGTGGCGGGGTGGTCGGCGGCGGGGCCGGCTCTGGGACGCTGTTGCACGTTGTGCCGTTGAGCCTGAACGCCGTCGGCGCGGTGTTGCTCGCCGACGAGGAGCCGACGAAGCCGACAGTGACGCTCGCGCCGGTGGCGAGGGAGCCGTTCCAGCTCTCGTTCGCGGCGGTCACGGTGGTGCCGGACTGAGACCACTCGGCGTTCCAGCCCTGGGTGACCTTCTGGCCGTCGGCGAAGTCGAAGGCGAGCTGCCAACTACTCACCGCCGCCTGGTTGTCGGTGATCCTCACAGAGCCCTGGAAACCGCCGTCCCACTGGCTGGTGACGGCGTACTCCACGGTGCAGGCGGGGGTGGCTCCCTGGGCCGAGACCACTGGCAGGACCGCGCTCGAGACGAGCACGGCCGCACCGGCGACGGCTAAAAGTACTGAACGCGGGGGGTGTCGCATGAGCGACTCCTTGCAGCTCGGACGCGTGACGTACGCGTCGACTGAACGGAATCGCTCCCACTGGTGCGAAGGACGGTAGCGCCAACCTCGTTGGCTTCACAGAGTTGTTGCTCAACTTTCGTCGACGGGTTTTGTTCAAACGATTCAACTTCTCAACGTCTTGACGGAGTCTGCACCCGTCCTCACTATGGGAGCGCTCCCACTGGTTCAAGCCTTGACCCCCACCGAGCCGCGCCCCGCAAGGAGGACCAGAAATATGGATCCCGGACGTAAGCGCAGAGCTGTGCGGCGGCTGTGGACCGCCGTCGCAGCCGCGTTCGCCCTACCCTTGTCGATGCTCGCCACCAGCTCAACGCCCGCGCATGCGGCGGGCGTTCAGTGCAGCGTCGACTACAAGACCAACGACTGGGGCTCCGGCTTCACCGCCGACCTCACCCTCACCAACCGCGGGACCGACACGATCAACGGCTGGACGCTGACGTACGCCTACTCGGGCAATCAGAAGCTCGTGAACGGCTGGAACGGCACCTGGTCGCAGTCGGGTCAGTCGATCACCGTGAATGACGCCGGATACAACGGGACGATCGCCGCGGGCGCCGCCGTCTCCACGGGTGCCCAGTTCAGCTACAGCGGCACCAACGCGGCACCCACCTCCTTCGCGGTCAACGGCACCACCTGCGCGGGCGCGCACCAGCCGCCCGTCGCCGTGCTGACCAGTCCGAAACCGGGCGCGGTCTACTCGCAGGGGGACGCGGTCCCGCTCGCGGCGACCGCGGCGGCGGCCGACAACGCGACGATCAGCAAGGTCGAGTTCTACGACGACACGACCCTGCTCGGCACCGACACCAGCGCGCCGTACTCGCTCTCGGCCTCAAGTTTGTCCGTGGGCGGTCATTCGCTGGTGGCGAAGGCCTACGACAGCCTGGGGGCCTCCGCCGAGTCGACACCGGTCGGCATCACGGTGGCCTCGGGCCCCGCACTGGTCGCCTCGCCAAGTCAACTGGGCGTCCAGCAGGGCAATTCGGGCACGTTCACGCTGAAGCTGTCGACGCAGCCGAGCGCCAACGTCACCGTCACCACGGCCCGCACCGACGGCAACTCGGGCCTGTCCGTGACCGGCGGCGCCACGCTCACCTTCACGCCGTCCAACTGGAACACCGCGCAGACGGTGACCATCAGCGCCGACTCCTCCGGCACGGGGGCGGCGACCTTCACCGCCTCGGCGACCGGCTACGCCAAGGCGACGGTCACGGTGACGGAGCTGGCCGCGCAGAAGGCGTACGACGCCCGCTTCCTGGACCTCTACGGGAAGATCACGAACCCGGCGAACGGCTACTTCTCGCCCGAGGGCATCCCGTACCACTCGGTGGAGACGCTGATCGTGGAGGCCCCGGACCAGGGCCACGAGACCACGTCGGAGGCCTACAGCTATCTGCTGTGGCTGCAGGCGATGTACGGCAAGGTCACGGGTGACTGGTCGAAGTTCAACGGCGCGTGGGCCCTCATGGAGAAGTACATGATCCCCACCCACGCCGACCAGCCGACCAGTTCCTTCTACAACGCCTCGAAGCCGGCGACGTACGCGCCGGAGGAGGACACCCCGAACGAGTACCCGGCGAAGCTGGACACCTCGGTGTCCGTGGGTTCGGATCCGATCGCCGGTGAGCTGAAGAGCGCGTACGGCACGGACGACGTCTACGGCATGCACTGGATCGAGGACGTCGACAACGTCTACGGCTACGGCGACACCCCCGGCGGCACCTGTGAGGGCGGGCCGACGGGGAAGGGACCGTCGTACATCAACACCTTCCAGCGCGGTCCGCAGGAGTCGGTGTGGGAGACGGTGCCGCAGCCGACCTGCGACGCCTTCAAGTACGGCGGGAAGAACGGCTATCTGGACCTGTTCACCGGTGACTCCTCCTACGCCAAGCAGTGGAAGTACACGGACGCCCCGGACGCCGACGCGCGTGCGGTGCAGGCCGCGTACTGGGCGGACGTGTGGGCCAAGCAGCAGGGCAAGGGCAGTGACGTCTCCGCGACCGTGGGCAAGGCCGCCAAGATGGGCGACTACCTGCGCTACGCCATGTACGACAAGTACTTCAAGAAGATCGGCAACTGCGTCGGCCCGTCCACCTGCGCGGCCGGCACCGGCAAGGACGCCTCGCACTACCTGCTCTCCTGGTACTACGCGTGGGGCGGCGCCGCCGACACCAGCGCGGGCTGGGCCTGGCGCATCGGCTCCAGTCACGTCCACGGCGGCTACCAGAACCCCCTCGCGGCCTACGCACTCGGCAACTACGCCGACCTGAAGCCCAAGTCGGCCACCGGAGCCGGCGACTGGTCCAAGTCGCTGACCCGTCAGCTGGAGTTCTACCAGTGGCTGCAGTCCTCCGAAGGCGCCATCGCGGGCGGTGCGACGAACAGCTGGCAGGGCCGGTACGCGACCCCGCCGGCCGGTACGCCGACGTTCTACGGCATGTACTACGACTGGCAGCCCGTCTACCACGACCCGCCGTCCAACCAGTGGTTCGGCTTCCAGGCGTGGTCGATGGAGCGGGTCGCCGAGTACTACCAGCAGACGGGGAACGCCACGGCGAAGGCGATCCTCGACAAGTGGGTCAAGTGGGCGCTGTCCAAGACCACGATCAACCCGGACGGCACCTTCCGGATCCCCTCCACCCTCCAGTGGTCCGGCCAGCCCGACACCTGGAACGCGTCAGGTCCCGGCTCCAACAGTGGACTTCACGTCACCGTCGCCGACTACACCAACGACGTGGGCGTGGCGGCCGCGTACGCCAAGACCCTGACGTACTACGGCGCCAAGTCCGGTGACGCGACGGCGAAGTCGACGGCGAAGGCGCTGCTGGACGGCATGTGGAACAACGACCAGGACAGCCTGGGCATCGCCGTCCCGGAGACCCGCGCCGACTACAGCAGGTTCAACGACAGCGTGTACGTGCCGAGCGGCTTCAGCGGCACGATGCCGAACGGCGACGCGATCAACTCCTCGTCGACGTTCATCTCGCTGCGGTCCTTCTACAAGAACGACCCGGCCTGGTCGAAGATCGAGGCCTACCTCAAGGGCGGCGCCGCGCCCGTCTTCACCTATCACCGGTTCTGGGCCCAGGCGGACATCGCCCTCGCCATGGGCTCGTACGCGGAGCTCCTCGAATAGGCCCCCGCTGAAGCTCCGCGTACACGACCCCGTCACAGGGAGACGGGGTCACCCGGCCGGGCGGTCCTCAGCCGCACAGGGGACCGTCCGGCAGTTGTCAGGAGCATGATCGTTGCAATCGGCTCCTGTGAAACCGAATTGGGAGCGCTCCCAAACTGATGGACGCTCTCGCTGCTCCCCACACATCCCCAGCGGAGGATCCGCATGCAACAGTTGAAGCACAGGGGCAGGGCGCAAGCTCTGTTCGGCACGCTGCTCGCGTCACTCGTCGCGCTGGCGGCGCTTCTCACGGCCGCTCCGGCGTCGCAGGCCGACACGACCATCTGCGAGCCGTTCGGCTCGACCACGATCCAAGGCCGTTACGTCGTCCAGAACAACCGCTGGGGCACCAGCGCCACGCAGTGCATCACGGTCACGGACGCCGGCTTCAGGATCGCCCAGGCCGACGGGTCGGTCCCGACGAACGGCGCCCCGAAGTCCTATCCGTCCGTGTACAACGGCTGCCACTACACCAACTGCTCACCCGGCACCAACCTCCCGGCCCGGCTCGGTTCCGTCGCGAGCGCGCCCACGAGCATCTCCTACAGCTACGTGAGCGGTGCGGCCTACGACGCCGCGTACGACATCTGGCTGGACCCGACGCCCCGCACCGACGGCGTGAACCGCACCGAGATAATGATCTGGTTCAACCACGTGGGGTCCGTGCAGCCGGTCGGCTCGCAGACCGGCAGTGCCACCGTGGCCGGGCGTTCGTGGCAGGTGTGGTCCGGCAACAACGGCTCCAACGACGTGCTGTCCTTCGTCGCGCCGTCGGCGATCGACAGCTGGAACTTCGACGTGATGGACTTCGTCCGCCAGGCCGTCTCCCGGGGACTGGCGCAGGACAACTGGTACCTGACGAGTGTTCAGGCGGGCTTCGAGCCCTGGCAGAACGGTGCGGGACTGGCGGTGACGTCGTTCTCCTCGACCGTCGACGTCGGTGGCAGCACCCCTGGCGGCCCGGGTGGCTCGTCGGCGTGCAAGGTGGCCTACGGCACGAATGTGTGGCAGGGCGGCTTCACCGCCGACGTCACCGTGACCAATGCGGGTTCGTCGCCCGTCGACGGCTGGAATCTCACGTTCACGTTGCCGGCCGGGCAGAAGATCACGAGTGCGTGGAGCGCCACCATCTCTCCCTCGTCGGGAGCGGTGACGGCCAACGGCCTGGCGTACAACGCGTCCATCGCACCCGGCGGCCAGGTTTCCTTCGGGTTCCAGGGTACCTACGACGGCGCCTTCACCAAACCGACCGGCTTCAGCCTGAACGGTACGTCCTGCACCACCGCGTGATGGATTCGGCACGGTCAGCCTGACCCGAGGCGCCTACCGGCCGGCCCACTGCCAACCGCGCACCGGACACGAGTGTGCATCCGTCAACCCCCGGGCCCACCCGACTGACCCACGTGTCCGACCGGGTGGGCCCGGCTCTTTTTCACATGACCAGTCAGGACTCCCCTCGGGCTGAACCCAATTGATCAGGCGCGGAAGCTGTGTGCCACGTTCCCCGGGCCCGTAAGATCGGTGATCTCGGGGGGGGGGAGGTGGTCATGGGCAGGCGACGTCCTGGTACGCCGACGCTGGAAGAGGTGGCCGTCCACGCCGGGGTGGGGCGTGGCACAGTCTCACGAGTCATCAACAACGCGGCCGGTGTGAAGGAGTCGACGCGGCGGGCCGTGCAACTGGCCATCGAGGAACTGGGATATGTGCCCAATCTCGCGGCTCGATCCCTGGCCGGGCGGCGGGCCGACGCCGTGGCCCTCGTCCTGACGGAGCCGGACTGGAGGCAGTTCGCAGAGCCGTTCTTTTCGGAGATCGTCCGCTCGCTCGGAGATGCGCTGACGGACACCGGGATGCAACTGCTGCTGACCCTGGTCCGATCGGAGGCCGAGCGTCAGCGCTTCCTGGAGTACGCACGCGGTGGCCGTGTCGACGGAGTCCTGCTGATGTCCGTGCACGCCGGCGATCCGCTGCCCGACATGCTCGCCGAGGCCCGGTTGCCGACCGTGCTGCTGGGGCGCCGTTCGGGCGACGAGTACGTCAGTTACGTGGATGCGGACAACCTGGGCGGTGCCCGCAGCGCCGTCTCCCACCTGCTGCAACGGGGCCGTAGAGCGATCGCCACCATTACCGGGCCGCTTGACATGTACGCGGCCCAGTGTCGGCTGCGCGGCTACGAGGATGCACTGGCGCGGGCCGGTCTGAACGCGGCGCGGTCCTGGGTCGCCGAGGGTGACTTCACCGAGGAAAATGGGCGCCGCGCCATGGCGGAACTCCTCGAACGGCACCCGGATATCGACGGCGTCCTCGCTGCGTCGGACACCACGGCGGCGGGGGCTCTGCACACGCTGCGCGCGGCGGGCCGACGGGTGCCGGAGGATGTCGCCGTGATCGGTTTCGACGACTTTCCGCTGGCTCAGCGCACCAGGCCGCGCCTGACCACAGTGCGTCAGCCACTGGAGGAGATGGGGCGGGCCATGATCAGACTGCTGATGGAGGAGATGGAGGAGCCGTCCGTGGCCTGGCGCCACGTCATTCTCCGTACAGAACTGGTCGTCCGCGAATCGTCCTGAGTGGTTGTAGACCGAACCGAATCCCGCGTCGGCCCGCTCGGGCCACCAGGTTCTCGGGGATCTCGAAGCCTTCGGCCTGGGCGATCTTGAACCAGTCGTAGGCGGACTGGCTGGTCGCGTCGCCGTCCAGCAGCAGCGTCGGCAGTCCGACTCTTCAACCCGTCCTAGCAGGTCACAACCGATTCGACTCGCAAAGATGCAGGTCGGAAGGGTGCCTCGGATGGACCCGGCGTACAGCCCGACTCGTCTGCCTGTACGGCCCTGACCTGGTGGTTCACCCGGTTCAGGGCCACTGGGCCGGGCTGCCCGGCAACCCCACGGTGACGGACGGCGGGTGTCAGTCCGACTCTTCGCGGGCGCGCCGGTAGCGCTCGTAGATCACGCGTGAGGCGAACGTCCTGGTCTCGACCAGGTCCAGCCGAATGTCTTCGGTGACCGGCGGCAGGAAGGGCGTGCCGCCGCCGACGACGACCGGATAGCGGAACATGCGCAGCTCGTCGACGAGGCCGAGCCCGATCGCTGCCGCGGCCAGGCCGGCGCCGCCGATCGAGACGTACTTGTCGGTCGCGGCGAGCGCCGCGGCGGCCTCCTCGGCCACCGACGCCGTGGCGAGCCGGGCGTTGCCCTGAACGCTGTCGAGCGTGCGGCTGAAGACGACCTTCGGGAGAGCACACCAGATGTCGGCGAACGCGGCTCCGGGCTCGTTGTCGCGCAGGGACGCATCCGCCTCCCACACCAGCATGGTCTCGTAAAGCCTGCGGCCGCACAGATAGGCGCCGAGCTCGCGCGTCTGCGCGACGTGGAAACGAATCAGCTCCTCGCTGGGGGCCGTCCACCCGAACCCACCCTCGCGGTCGGTGATGAAGCCGTCCACCGAGACGCTCATCGAGTAGATCAGCATGGCTTCGAGCCCTCCTTCTTGCGGTCCAAGCGATCGTACGGTAGGGGATGCGCAGCGAGCCTGACCGTCCATGGGTCCAAGGTCTCTCTACGGTTGGTGTCCGAACGGTCTGTCGGCTGGACGGCCGAAGGGGGCTGTGTGGAAGCCGAGTTGGTGGCTCTTGCCGCGTCGGGGGCGACGACGTCGGTCGGGCTGATCGTGTCGGATTCCTGGGAGCGGGCGAAGGGCGGACTGGTCCGGTTCTTCGGACGACGCGCCACGGACGAGGCCGCCGGTAGGGACTGCAAGCGGAGCGGGGGGAGTCGGAGAGGGCACGGGCAGCAGGGGACACGGATGCCCAGGAACGCGTCCACGGGCGCTTGCGGCAGCGTCGAGATCCACGACCAGCTCGTCGTGAACGGAGGCGACCCGCTGACGGCCGGTCTCGCCCGGGCCCGGGCCGACGAGGGAGACGGAACTGCCGCCGGCCGGCCGGCAAGTGCCCTGGTCCGGCGCGGAGACTTCGACCGGCTGCGGGCACGAGCCGATGCCGGCGACCGCAGCGTCGTCCGCCGGCTCGTCGACGCGCTCGTCGATCGCGCGGAGTTCGACGAACTGCGCTCCCCGGCCGATGCCGGCGACGTACGCGGCGGAGAAGTTAGCCGAAGTCCTCGTGTATCGGGGCCTCGTCGTCGAACTCACTGTTCGCGCCGACAGCGGTGACAGAGCGGCGGCCGACCGGCTCCTCGACCTGCTTCAGCGCCGGGGCGACCTGGACGCGCTGCGGCGTCGCGCGGACGCCGGTGACCACGACGCGGCCCGGCGGTGGAGCCGGATGGTCGCGGACCGGGGGACATCGACCGGCTGCGCCTCCTGGCGGGCCATGACTTCATGGCTGCCGACCGACTGACGGATGTTCTCGCCGACCGGGCCGGCTGGACGAGCTACGGGCTCGCGCCGACCACCACGATCACCATGCGGCCCCTCGGCCGGCCGCCTTGCCGGCCGACCGGGGCGAGCTCGACGAGCTGCGCGCCCGCGCCGACAAGGACGACTGGGCCGCCCGGTCGGCGCTTGCCGAGATCCTCTCCGACCGGGGCGAGATCGAGGAGCTGCGTGCCCGGATCAGCGAGCATCCGGACGACCCCCAGTCCGCGCGATGCCTGGTGGAGCTGCTGATCGAGCGGGGAGAACTCGCCGAGGCACAGCGGATTCTCCTCGCCGGAGTCCTGATCGGCGACCACCGTGCGGCGCAGCAGCTGCCCGAGCTGCTGATACGGCGCGGCCGCCACGACGAGGCACGACGGCTGGCCCGCTACGGCCATGACCTGGGGGTTCACCCGGGATAAGCGACCCCGGTCAGCCGTTCCGATTCCTTCCACAGGCGTTGCTGTGCCTCCGCGTCGTGGGAGCGGGCGTTGGACTCGACGCGCGTGGGACGGCCGGTGAACTGGGCCAGGCCCGGCGGGCCGTAGTAGGAGCCGCCCGCCGCGTTCGGGTCGGTGGCGGCGCGCAGGATCGACAGGGCGCCCATCTCGGAAGACTGCAGGGCCCAGGCGGTGAGCGGCCTCAGCCGCGGGCTCATCAGGGCCCTGACCGGCGCCGGCAGGTCGCGGACGAGTTCCGTGCGGGCGTTGCCAGGGTGGGCCGCGAGCGCGATCGTCCCGGCCCCGGACGCTGCCAGCCGGCGTTGCAGCGCGTATGTGAACAGCAGGTTGGCCAGCTTCGCCTGGAAGTAGGCCGCCGGGGCGCTGTACCCGCGCTCGGCGTTGAGGTCCGCGAAGTTCATCCTGCCGTGGCGGTGGCCGATGCTGCTGACCGTCACGACGCGCGAGCCGGGTGTCGCCAGCAGGCGGCCCAGGAGCAGGCCCGTGAACGCGAACGGGCCCAAGTGGTTGGTGGCCAGCGTCAGTTCGAAGCCGTCCTCCGTGAGGGCGTGGTGCAGGCGTATGCCGCCCGCGTTGTTGATCAGCAGGTCGATCCGGGCGTGGTTCGCGCGCAGGGCCTCTGCCGCCCGGTGGACCGAGGCGAGGGACGCGAGGTCCAGTTGCTGGACCACGACCCTCGCCTTCGGCGCGCTCGCCGTGATGCGCGCCTCGGCCGCCGCCGCCCGGTCCGGGTTCCGGCAGGCCAGCACGACTGTGGCGCCGCGCTCCGCCAGCACGCGGGCCGTCTCGAAGCCGAGGCCGCTGTTGGCACCGGTGATGACGGCCGTGCGGCCCCGCTGGTCGGGTACGTCGGCCGGGGTCCAGCGCGGGCCGGTCAACCGCAGCCCCCCGCGTGCCCCTGGTCCGCGGCGGCACTCAGGACCAGGTCCTGCGGCAGGTGCTGTGCGCGGATGCGGGAGACGAAGGCCGGGAGGCGGTCCACGCCCCAGTACTTGTCGAACCCGTCGATGAAGTACGGCACGCCGAACACGCCGTCGCGGTGGAGGAGTTCGATGGAGGCCAGGCCCTCGGCGCGGACGGCCGGGTCGCCGGCCGCACCCGCGAAGGGCTCGGGGTCGAGGCCGAGGTCCTTGGCGATCGCGGCCATGACCGCGGGGTCGGAGATGTCCTGGCCCTCCTCCCAGCGGGCCCGGTACACCGCGTCGATGAACGGGCGGCCGTGGCCCAGCCGGTCCGCGACCAGGTAGGCCAGATGGGAGACCTCCCAGCGGGGTGCCGAGTCCTGCGGCCAGACCATGGCGAGGTCCCGTTCCCCGGCCAGCCTGCGTACGTCCTGGAGGATGTACAGGTGTTTCTCGCGGGACATGGGCACGTACGGCAGGCGGATGCCCCGTTCGGTCAGGTCCTGGGAGGTGGGCTCGTCCGGTTCCCAGAAGGGGAGCCAGTCGATGGCATCGGCGACATCGGGGTAACGGTCCGTCAGATCGCGGTAGGCCATCCAGGAGTACGGGCTGCGGAAGGAGAAGTACCAGCGGGGTGCTCGGCGTCGGGGCATGGGGAGTGAACTCCTTGGAGAATCGGGATGGTTCAGTGCAGGCGGAGCAGGGCGCAGCCCACCGAGCCCGTGCGGTCCACCGACGTGATCAGGCCGATCCCGTCGGCGGCCGCGGACGGGTGCGTCTCGGCGTACGCCAGCAGGGACGCCGTCTGGAAGCCGGCCGCGGCCGCTCCCGTGTCGCCGATCAGCTCATGGGGCGCCAGGTCCACGGCCCCGGTCCCGTCGCCGAGCACGTCCGCGACGGCCGAGACCTCGTCGGCTCCCGCTCCGCCGGTGCTGCAGGAGCGGGCCACCGCCACGATCCGCGACGGTTCCACCGCTGCCTGGACCAGCGCGCGGCGCAGGCAGGAGGACAGCGCCGCCCGTACGTCCTCGCCCAGCACCACGCCCAGTTCGACCGCCAGGACCTCGGCCAGCACCGGCTGGTCGCCCGCCCCGGCGGGTTCCACGAGCAGCATGGAGCTGCCCTCGCCCAGCGGCAGCGACTCCGCCGTGGCCGCGTGGTGCTCCAGCCACGCCCGCGCCGGTGAGAACTCCTCCGCCGTACCGCACAGCACGCTCTCCGCATGGCCCGAAGCCAGCAGCCTGCGCGCGTAGTTGAGGGCGTGCAGGCCGGCCGCACGGCCGCCCGCGATCGTGGTGTTGGGGCCCTTGAGCTGGTACCAGATCGCGCTCTGGCCGCTGGCGCAGTTCATCACCGTGTTGGGGAACTGCGCGGGGTCCACGAAGAACGGCTGCTCACCGGTGAGCGAGTCGCGGGTGAAGTCCATCATGCTCTGCGCGCTGCCGGTCGTCGTACCCAGCGCGAACGCCGCGCCCTCTCCCGTGCCCACCCGCTGGTTGCGCTCGCTCTCGCCGAGCAACGCGCCGACCGCGGTGACCGTGAGGCCGGTGACCCGGTCCATGGAACGGGTGCCCTTGCGGCCGAGGGCCGTACGGACGTCGAAGCCCGGTACCAGACAGGCGCTGGGGGAAGGGACGTTGTCGTACGACGGCCCGAGTGGTGCCGTCGTCGTACGGCGCTCTTTGATGCCCTCCGTGAAGGCGGCCCGGCCGACGCCGAACGGCGAGACGGCGGACCAGGCGGTGATGACCGGGCGGCGGCCGAGCGTTTCGGTTGCACTCATGATCGTCACGTTTCTGTGGTGAGGGTGGTGAGAGTGGTGAGAGGTGCCTGGTGGACGGGCGGGTTTCGCAGGACGGAATCCAGGAACGTCCTGAGTTCGGTGCCGAAAGCGGCCCGCTCGTCCACCATCGGGAAGTGGCCGCTGCCGTCGAGCACACGAAGCCGTGCGTCCGGCAGTGCACCCGCCAGCGCGACCGCGTGCTCCGACGGTGTCGCGATGTCGTGCGTGCCGCCGATGACCAGGCAGGGCACGGTGATCCGTGCCGTCAGCAGTTCCGGCGTGCGCAGGAACAGGTCGAAGAAGCGGATCCAGCCGTACGGGCCGATCCACTCCCGCACCCGTTCCGCCATCGCGGCCTCGGTCTCTGTCGACACCCGGCCGCCGGAGTGGGCCCGGATGCCCTCCTGGAGGATGAGGTGGAAGTTGTTGAGGTAGTGGGTGATCGTCGACCAGTCGAATTCCTCGGCCGAGGCCCGGTAGAAGGGGGAGACGAGGACCAGGGCGCGGATGCCGAAGCGGCGCAGTGCTCCGCCGTCCGACTCGGCGGTCCTGTCCAGCAGTTCGAGCAGCACGTTCGACGACATCGAGTGGGTGACCACGACGTCCACCGGGCCCGGCACGGAGACCAGCGCCTCCTCCACCCAGGGCGTGAGGTCCGCGCTGCGGCCCCAGCCCGTCACGCCCTGCCCGCGCCAGGGGAGGGCCGCGGACCAGATGTCGTAGTCGTCGGTGCCCAGCTGCCGCGCGGTCTCGTCCCACACCGTGTCCGTGCCCGCGAGGCCGTGCAGGAACAGGATCCTTGGGGCGCCCGCTGCGGCGGCACCGGAGTGCCGCCGCAGCACGACGGGAGCCGACGGTTCGGGGGGACGAATCACCGTGGGCTCCCGGCAGCGGCCCCCACAGGGGTCACCGAAGCGGCCGCCGCACCGGCCGCGGAGGCGACCCCGGCAGGGACCGCGGAAGGATCCAGCAGGCACACCCCGGACGTGGCGCCCCGCAGACCCGCGCCGGCCACCGCGTACACAGGGCCCGTGCCGCCCTCGTCGAACCACCCGGTCGCCGCGGCACACTGCAGCACCCCGAGCGCCCCGGACGCCTCGCCGAGTCCGGCGCCGAAGACGGCCCGCGGCACGCCGGGCAGCAGATCGGCGGGCAGAAAGTCCGCGGTGTCCCTCGAGAGCTGCCAGCGCACCGGGGCCGGGCCGTGTCCGCGGGCCAGGCTCTCGACACAGGAGCGGACCCCGTCCGTCATCACGTAACCGCCGTAGACCGCCCGGATGTCGGCCGACCTCCCGAGCGCGGCCTCGGCGTCCTCGACCACCACGGCCGCCCCGCCGTCCACGCCCGTACGCCCGTCGCCCAGCAGCCGCCGTACCGGCTCGTTGTCCGGTTCCACACCGATCACCAGCACGCGCCGCACGCGCCCCGAGCGGATCATCGTGGCTGCCCAGTGCAGGGCGTCCAGACCGGAGGTGGCGCCGTTGCAGACCATCAGGTTGGGTCCGCGCAGGCCGAACCTGATCGCCACCGAGGAGGCGATGACGTTGCTGGAGGCGTTCGGCAGGTCCATCGGCGAGGTGGCCGTGACCGTCTGTGCCCTGATCGTGTCCAGGGCGCGGGTGACCGTGTCCAGGTTGCCGAAGTTGGAGCTGGCCACGACTCCGATGCTCGTCCCCGGGACGGTCAGCCCGTCCTCGTCGAGCAGACCCGTGTCCATCAGGGCGCCGGACGCCAGGCAGTACGCGAGCTGGGTCGCCCGGTCCTTGTAGCGCAGGCCCTTCTTGCCGACCAGCACCTCCGGCGCGACCGGTCGGCCGTCCGCCGCCGGTCCCGCGGCCAGTGCCGCCGGGGTGTCCGCCCCGGGGACCAGGACGCTGACGCCGGTCATGACCACCGAACCGCTCATCGGGCCGCCTCCACAATCGCCACCGCGTTGATGCCGCCGAAGCCGAAGGCGTTCAGCTGCATGGTCTTCACATCGGCGCGGCGCTCGGCCGCCGTCACGAAACGGAAGTCCGCCGCCTCGTCCACCGGGTCGTCCAGGCCGACCGTCGGCGGTATCCGGCCCTGGTCCATCGCCCGCAGGCCGATCACCAGGTTGAGCAGTCCGGAGCCGCCCGAGGTGTGACCGGTCATCGACTTGATGGCCGTCATCAGGGGTTTGCCGGCGTCCGGGCCGAGCACCTCGGCCAGCGCCACGGCCTCCGCCTCGTCGTTGAGGAGGGTGCCCGTGCCGTGCAGCATCACCAGGTCGATCCCGGCGGGCTCGATCGCCGCGGTGGTGTACGCCTGCCGCATCGCCTCGGCGATTCCCTCGGGGGAGGGCGCGGTGGCGTGGTACGCGTCGCAGTTGACCGCCACGCCGCGCAGCCGGCCGTGCACCTGCTGACCCTCGGCTCCGGTGGCCTGCCGGCGCAGTACGACCGCGGCCGCGCCGTCGCCCATCAGCACACCGGTGCGGTTGCGGTCGAAGGGCCGTACGCGCTCCGGCGGCTCGGGATGCACCCGCTCCAGCAGGCCGTACATGCTCTCGGTCAGGACGTCGACGCCGGCCACCACGACGGTGTCCGGGCCGTCCGGCTGGGTCAGCAGGTCCGAGCCGAGGGCGAGCGCGTACAGCGAGGCCGAGCAGGCGTTGGAGAAGGTGTACGTCTGCCGCGCGCCGAACCGCTCCCGCAGGGCGGGGCCGAAGTCCAGGTCGCGCTCGGTGAGTTCGGCCTCCCCGCGCCACCACAGCTCCAGGGAGCGCAGCTCGCGCAGGCCCGTGCCGACCAGTACGGGGATGCCGCTCAGGTCCTCGCCGAGGCCGGCGTCCTTGGCCGCCTGGGCGACGGCGTCCAGCAGGAGAGCCGTGGCGCGGGCCGGGACGTCCACGCCCTCGGCCGGGCGGTCGTCGACCTCGTAGGCGTACTGGGCGCGGAAGTTGGAACGGTCGAAGCCGCGCAGCGGGGCGTGGCCGGTGACGCCGGCGCACAGGGCCTCGAAGAGGTCGTCGATTCCCCTGCCCGTGCTCGCCACGGCGCCCATGCCGGTGATGGCCTGGCTCAGCACAGCGTGTCCTCCTTCGCTCGGATCGGATCGTCCGGCCCGTCGTAACGGCCCAGCAGCAGCACCGCGTTGTTGCCGCCGAAGGCCAGGCCGTTGTTCTGGACGACCCTCAGGTCCGCCTCGACCGCCTCGTTGGGCACGCAGTCGACCTGGCACTCCGGGTCGGTCGTGACGTGGTTGATCGTGGGCGGTACGAAGCGGTTGTCGATGGCCAGTGCGCAGCCGATCGCGCCCAGCGCGCTGGCCGCTCCCATGCTGTGCCCGAGCATCGACTTGACCGACACCGTGCGCGGCGGGGTGTCGCCGAACACCTGGCGGATGGCGCCGACTTCGGTGACGTCGTTGGCCTTGGTCCCGGTGCCGTGCGCGGAGACCAGGTCGACCTGGTCCGGCTTGACCCCGGAGTTCTCCAGGGCGAGCCGCATGACGCGGGCGACGCTGTCCTGGTTCGGGGCCACCTGGTGGTACGCGTCGCAGTTGAGGCCGTAGCCCAGTACCTCCGCGTAGATGTGCGCCCCGCGGGCGAGGGCGGCGTCCAGCCGCTCCAGTACGAGGACGCCGGCGCCCTCGCCCGTCAGGATGCCCTTGCGGTCGGCGTCGAAGGGCTGGCAGCGGTCCGGGGCGATGGTGCCGAGCCGGTAGAAGCCGGTGAACGTCTTGCGGCACATGGCGTCCGCGCCGCCGCAGAACGCGAACTCGGCCTCCCCGGAGGCCACCGCGTCGAAGCCGTAGCCGATGGCGTAGTTGCCGGCCGCGCAGGCGGTCGGCACCGTCACCGCCTCGACGTTGCTGAGGCCCAGTTCCTGGGCGATGGCCACCGAGAGCCGCCCCGCCGGTACCCGGCGCACGGCCATCGGGTCCAACTGCTCGACGCCCTCGGTGAGTTCGGTCTCGACGAGGCGGTCGAGGTCGTAGGACTCCCCGTCGGTGGTGCCGATCGAGATCAGACCCCGCCGTTCACGGAGCCGGTCGAGGCCGAGTCTGGAGTCCTCCAGCGCCATACGGGCGGCGGCCACCGAGAACTGGGTGGCCCGGCCCAACTGGTCCAGATCGAGCTCGGTGACCCACCGGGCCGGGTCGAACCCGGTGACCTCGCAGCCCGTCGAGTGCGAGAACCCCTCCGTGTCGAACACGGAGATGGGCCGGGCCCCGCTGCGGCCCTCCCGCAGCCCCCGCAGGAACTCGGCGACGCCGAGGCCGATGCTGGAGACCACGCCGAATCCGGTGAGGACGACCCGGTGGCGTGTCGCTTCCCCGGCCGGCCCGATGGCGCGCTGTGCGCTGTGCTGTGCTGACATGCCACCCTTCCGATCCACAGTCGTTGGTCCGCACCCGGATCCGGGACCGGCCCGGATCCGGGCGGGGACTACCAGCCGGCGGCCTCGGCGACTACCTGGTAGACGCCCTCGATGTTCACCATGCGGGGCAGCTCGCTCTGGTTGATGACCACGCTGAACTCCTTCTCCAACGCGGCGAGAATCTCGATCGCGCGCAGCGAGTCCGCGTTGTGGTCCTCCTTGAAAAGGCTCGTCCGGGTGACCTCGTCCTGCTCTATTTCGAGGATGTCGCAGACGATTTCCTTGATGGTTTCGGTGCGCTCGGCGAGTTCGGTGGACATGCTTTGTCTCCTTGCGAATGGCTTGGGCCGGAAATTGTTTCCGTGACTTGATTCTTGACCGTCGGGAAGGCGTTCGGCGCGGCTGCGGCAGGAAGCTGTCAGCGAATGCGATCGGCGGGCCGGCGGGCCAGCACGGCCTGGTCCACCGTGAGGACCAGTTCGCCACGCACGCGTGTGCTGCCCTCGAAGATCTGGATGCCGTCGACCGTGCGTGCCAGCCGGACGGTGTGCTCCAGGGTGTCGCCGGGGAACACCGGGGTCCCGAAGGCCACGTGGGTGTAGCTGCCCAGCATCAGCACTTCCTCGGCGAGTACGTCCGTGTTCGCCTTGTCGGCCGTGGCGAGGACCGCCGCGGCCTGGTTGAAGGACTCCATCAGCGGGCCGATCGGATAGGCGTACGCGGCCGGGTCCTTCGCCTCGGAGTCCAGATGCCGGTACCAGGGTTCGCCGTACGTCACCGCCTTCTCGGCCCTGACCGGCCCACCGGGCTCGAAGGACAGCACCCGGTCGATCAGCAGCATCTCGTCCCGGTGCGGGATGCGGGCCATCAGCTCAGGCAGCGACAACGGGACCGGGCCGGCGGGGAGTTCGGTCGGGAAGCCGGGCGGTACGAGGGGCGAGGCGGCGCCTGCCTCCGCGTACCGCAGCCGGATCCGCGCCACCGGGGCGCGCTCGGTGGCGGCGGCCGCCCGGCACACCCACTCCGTACCGTCCTGCTTCCAGCGGAGCGAGAAGGTGAGGGTGTCGCCGGGGTAGGCGGGGTGCAGGAAGCGAGCCGACTCCAGGCGGGCCAGGCGTAGTTCGGGGACCCCGGCCGGGGCGAGGTCGAGGGCGGCCTGGTGGGACGTTTCGACCAGGAAGACCCCGGCGAAGATCGGGAAGCCCCGGTAGTGGCCGTGGAACACGGGCTCGGTGGGGTCCAGCCGGAGCTGTACGCCGTCGGCCCGGACCCCCGTGAAGGGGGCACGGACCGACCGGCAGCGTGGGTGGCCGCTCATCCGGCGATTTTCGAGCTGAGCAGGCTGTAGGTCTGGCCGAAGTTGGTGATCTCGCCGAATTCCTTCTCGGAAATCTTGACGCCGAACTTCTTCTCCAGCTGGACGAGGATCTCCAGGCCCATCAGGGAGTCGACACCGAGGTCCTCGACATAGAGGGCGTCATCGGTGACGTCCTCTATCTCGACGTCGAGCGCGTCGGCGACGAGTTCGCGCAGGGATTCCTTTTCGAGCGTGGCAGTGGTCATTTCTGTTTCCTTACGAGAGTGAGTGGTGTGGGATGTCAGGCCGCGACCAGCTGCCAGGGCTCCGGCAGCCGCTTCGCGTGCCGGGGCTTCGCGTCGGCCCACCAGCGGACCGAGTGGGACAGCAGGCCGGCCGGGTCCCGGACCGTCTTCGTCGGTGTGAAGGGGGCCGGGATGCTGGTGTAGCTCTCGAACATGCTCAGCAGGTCGACGGCGCGTTGCTGCACGTCCGAGAGGTGGGGTGCCATGAGCGGGAGGTAGAAGCCGTGCCAGTGGGCGGCGGGGATGACGGGCGCGAGCGGGATCGGCGCGATGCCCCGCTCGGCCCGCCAGTCATTGATGGTCCCGGTGATGACGGCGACCATGTCCGAGACCCGCAGACAGCCCTCGCCCGCGGCGATCGTCTCCACCGTCCGCGTGGCCGGCGGCTCCCCGAGCGCGGCGGCGACGATGACCTCCGCCACCTGGTCGACGGGCGAGATCTCGATGAAGCCGTCCGGATCGCCGACCAGCGCGGGCGCCAGGCCGGAGACCAGGGACTGCACCATCGCGTACGGGCCCGACAGGCGGGCGATCGCGCCGTCGGTGCCGCGGCCGAAGACCAGCGGGGGCCGCACGATCGTCAGCGGACCGGCGTGCCGGGTGCGGACGACGTCCTCGGACTCGGCCTTCGACCACTCGTAGCCGTTGCGGTAGCGGCCGTACTCGGGGTCCCGGGCGGCCCCCTCCTGCCCGTCGACGTACGCCGTCGAGATGTGGACGACATGGGTGTCGGCGTCGGCGAGTTCGAGGACGGCCTCGGTGGTACGGACGTTGGCGGTGATCGCCTCGTCCTTGGTCATCGTCCACCGGGTGGAGGCGGCGCTGTGGATCACCACGTCCCAGTGCTGCCGCCGCAGCTCCTCGGGGGCGGGCTCGGCCCCCAGCACCCAGCCGGACTCCTCCGGGCGGGAGGGGCGCCGGGTGACGGCGGTGACCTCGGCCTTCCCTCCGGACTGGGTGAACTCGGCGAGCTGGGCGAGGACTTCGCTGCCCACCACGCCCCCGGACCCGGTCAGCAGGATCTTCATCGGGTGCTCCTCGGGGCTATGCCGGCCAGCGCGGACTCGGTGAAGGTGCGCAGGGTCCGCTCGGCGACCGGGCCGAGCATGGCGTCCATCAGCGGGATGCCGATCGCGAAGTCGAGGTGCAGTTCGACACTGGTGTGCGGGCCGGCGGCGTCGATCTGCCAGTGGCCCGTGCAGCGGGACAGCGGGCCCTCGATGTGGCGGAAGTCGATACGGCGTCGCTGGTGGTCGATGGTCTCCTCCTCCACCCACTCCAGGCGGGGTCCGCCGAGCAGTACGGCCCAGCGGGTGGTGCGCCGGTCGCCGTGCTGGTCGAGGATCTGGGCCTCGGCGACCTCGGGGACGTAGGACGGGAGGGACGCGCAGTCGAGTACGGCGTCCCAGATGCGGCCGGGGGACTGCCCGGTCGTCTGTCGGGTGGTGATGGTGGGCATGGTCGGTCAGTCCTTCGCGTTGCGTGAGAGGCCGTCCAGCTCCGGCAGTTCGCGGAACTCGGCGTCGAGGTCGGTGAGCTGGTCGCCCCGCGCGCTCTCGTGCAGGTCCTTGGAGCGGATGCACAGCAGCGCGATGACGGCGCCCACGGCGGTCACCGTGGAGGAGGCGACGAGTACGTCGTGCAGGCCGTCGACGAAGGCGGACCGTGCCGCGTCCGCGACCTTCCCGGCGAGCTCCGGCGGCAGGGCCTTGGCCATCTCGCCGACGGCGCCGGTGGACACCGCGTCGCCGAACTGATCGGCCTTCCCACCGAGTTCGCCCGCCGCCTGCGAGCCGGCGAACGAGTCGGCGACCCGGCTCTGGAAGACCGCGCCGAACACCGCGATGCCCAGGGCGACGCCGACCTGCTGGAAGGTCTCGGCGATCCCGGAGGACATGCCGGCCTTGTCGGGCTCCACCATGCCGACCGAGAGGGCGGCCCGCAGCGGCTGGTAGATGCCCATGCCGATCCCGGCCACGAGCATGCTGGGCAGCAGCACGGTCCACTTGCTGTCGTGCCGCACCAGGGTGACCAGGAACAGGCCGCTCGCCATCAGCGTGCCCGAGAGCACGGCGAGCAGCTTCGGGGACACCTTGGCGACCAGCAGGCCGGTGACGCCCGCGACGACGAACAGCGTCAGGGTCATCGGCAGGAAGCGGACACCGGTGCCCAGCGGGCTGAAGCCGAGCACGTTCTGCAGATAGGAGATCTGCAGGAAGATCGCGCTCAGGACGGTGGAGTTCCACAGCAGCGTGGCCGCGGACATCCCGATGAACGTCGGGATGCGGAACATCGTCAGATCGAGCATGGCGGCATCGCCGCGCCTGCGCTCGATGAAGACGAACAGCACCAGGAGCACGGCGGAACCGGTGAACATCGACACGATCGGCGCGCTGTCCCAGCCCTCCGCGTGCCCGCGCAGGAAGCCGGTCACCAGCAGGCCGAGCGCGCTGGAGAAGACCACCAGGCCCGCCCAGTCGACCCGGTGGCTGTCCGGGTTGCGGGACTCACGGATGCGCAGCGCCCCGATGGCCAGGGCGACGGCCCCGATCGGCACGTTCACCAGGAAGATCCAGCGCCAGTTCAGCGCGTCCGTGAGGCCGCCGCCGATCAGCGGGCCGAAGGCGATCGCCAGACCGACCACACCGCCGAAGATCCCGAAGGCCTGGCCGCGGTCCTTGCCCCGGTACTCGTGGCCGATCAGCGCGGGGCCGACCGCGAACAGCACAGCGGCGCCCACGCCCTGAAGCCCACGGGCGAGATTGAGCTGCAGGATGCTCTGCGAGACACCGCAGCCCAGCGAGGCCAGCGTGAACACGACGAACCCGGCGTTGAAGATCCGCTTGCGGCCCAGCCGGTCGGCGAGCGAGCCGCCGGTGAGCAGGAACGCGGCCAGCGTCAGCGCGTACGAGTCGAGGACCCACTGCAGCTCGGAGAAGTCGGCGTCCAGCGACACCCGCATGTCGGGCAGGGCCACGTTGACGACGGTGAGGTCGAGCATGAGCATGAACGTCGCGATGCAGACCACGGCCAGCGTCCAGCCGCGGCCCGAGGCGACGGACTCCCCGCCGGGATCCCGGACTTCTGCATGTGTTGCCATCAAGTGCTCTCCTTCATTGCGGTGTTGAGAGGGGGATGTCGAAGGCAGCGGAGTCAGCCGGGCGTCGTGGGGGTGACGAGGGCGGCGGAGACGTTTCCTACGGCGGTCGCGGCGACGACGAGTCGCGGTCCCGCCGGCCGGGTGAGCGCCGTGGCGATCGCCTGGAGGGGGCGCAGGGAGCCGGCTCCGGAAGGCTCCGCGGGGACCCCGAGCGCGCCCGCGACGGCCTCCGCGACCGGGGAACCGTCCCCTGCCAGTTGGGCTCCGGCTGCCAGTCGGGCTTCGGCCGTGAGCCCGTCGAGCAGGACGCCCACCGCCGCCCGCACCTCCTCCGGGACCCCGGCCCGCCCGGGCGGCACGAACACGGACCGCACCGCGACCCGCCCCAGCGCCCGCCGGCCCCCGGCGAATACCGCCGCCTCCGGCTCTACGACCAGGGCCAGCGCACCCTCCTCGGCCGCACCCGGCACGGTCACCGCCGCCTTGTCCGACTCCGGCGGCACCGCCTCGGTCGCCCCGGCCAGCAGCCAGTCGGCCCGCCCGGAGCGCAGCGCGCGCAGCCCGGCCTGGAGCGCCTCCAGAGCGGCGGTGCGCGGGGTGTGCACGGCCAGGCTGAAGCCCTTCAGCGCGTGCTCCATGGCGACCCGGCTCGCTATGAGGTTCGGTGAGAAGTAGGGGACGGCGGTCGGCGAGAGCAGGTGCGCCTCGCCGGCGACCGTGGCCCGGTCGATCTCCGCGTGGAGGCCGGCCACCGCATGGTTGGTGCCGACCGCGACGGCACGCCGCTCCTCGGGGACGGCCGGCAGCGCGTCGCCGATGCCGTCCTGGGCCAGCGCCCGCTTGACCGCCGCCAGCAGGTACTGGGCGGACGGCGGCAGGTGCCGGTAGCCACGGCCGAGTTCGGCCCGCTGGTCGAACCAGCCGGCCGCGCCGGGCCGTGGCGGGGCGATGACGTCGAGCGCCGATACGACGAAGGTCATGAGGGTGCTCCGGTCAGGGCCAGGGAGATGTTGTTGCCGCCGAAGGCGTAGGCGTTCACCAGCGCGACTCCGGAGCGAAGTTCGGTGGGACCGGTGGGAAGGTGCACCGGACACTCGGGGTCGACCGCGGTCGTCGCCGGATTGCCGGGGACCGTGCCGTGGTGGAAGCAGAGGGCCGCGAAAACCGTGCCCAACACCCCGGCCCCACCTGCCAGATGGCCGACGACCGCCTTGAGGTTGTGCAGCGGGATCGCGCCGAGCCGGGCACCGAAGACCGCGCCCATCGCGGCGGCCTCGGTGCTGTCGTTGAGCCTGGTCCCGGTCGCGTGCGGCACGATCAGCGTGACGTCGTCCGGGCCGAACCCCGCCTCCTCCAGCGCCGCCCGCATCGCCCGTCCGGCTTGGGTGCCCGTGGGGTCGGGTGCGGTGGGGTGGGCGGCGTCGCAGCTCCAGCCGGCGCCCGCGAGCGTGGCGTAGGGCCGGGCGCCGCGCGCCCGCGCATGGTCGGCGGATTCGAGTACGACGGCTCCCGCGCCCTCGCCGAGTACGACTCCGGCCCGGTCGTGGGCGAAGGGGCGGGGCCGGTCGGGGGCCAGGGCGCCCATCTGGTTGAAGGCGGCGACGGTCACCCGGGAGTAGGCCTCGGCCCCGCCCGCGATGACGGCATCGGCCTCGCCGGAGCGGATCAACTCCACGCCCATGGCGATGGCGTACCCGCTGCCCGCACAGGCGTTGCTGAGGTTGACCGCCCCGGCTCCGGCGCCGATCCGGGCGGCGAGCTCCGAGGCCAGCACGAACGGCGGCGAGGCGTCCGCCACCGGCGGCACCTGCCCCGCGCGGGCCCGCTCGACCTGCCGGGCATCGCCGACGCTCGACCCCATCACCACGGCGACGCGGGACGCGGGCACCCCGTCGAGCCCGGCATCCGCGTACGCCTCCAGACCGGCGTCCACGGTGTAGCGGGTCGCGGGCGCCGCATCCGAAGCCTCACCCGGCACCACGTCCGGGGCCTCGCCCGGCACCAGGTAGTACAGCGGCAGCGGAACCTTCAGATCCGGGTCCGGCACCCGGTCGGCGACGGCGGTGGAGCCGGCTCGTACCCCCGCCCAGAACGTCTCGACTCCCCGGCCCAGCCGGCAGACCACGCCCAGGCCGGTCATGGCGATCTCAGTCACCGTGCACAACTCCCCGTCTGCGCAAACCCCTGTTTCCGGGGGCGACATTAGGCCGGGGAATCCGCCGGAACGGCGAACCGGCAGGAAGCTGAAACGCCCTGGTACAGAACCCGCGACACCACCTGCAGGAAGCTGTCAAGACCCCGGGCACAACTTGGTGTTGCCCCTACGTTTCGTTGCGTCCGCAGGGCCATGGCCCAGTCACTGGACCAGAAAAGGAACGGGTAATTCCGATGGCATTCGCATCACTTACCGAAAAGCTGGCCGCGCTCACCACGGCAACCACCGAGACCGAGGTGCGCCCCCGCTACGAGGGCAACAACATCAACACCTGGATCGGCTTCAAGCACGTCAACTACCTGGTCGAGGAGGCCGTACTCGCCCACTTCCGCGCCGCGGAGCTGCCCTCGCGCATCCTGTTCGAGGAGTACGGCCTCGGCCTGGAGCTCGCCGAGCTGGACACCCGTATCCTCAACGCCTTCCACCTGGACGAGACGGCCACCGCCACCGTCCGCCCCACCGGCGACGGCACCGCGCTGACCTTCGCGGTCACCCTCTCCAAGGACGGCAAGAACAAGGACGTCACCGCCAAGGTGCGGGTCGCCCTGCGCCGCGAGCGCTATGTCGACCCCGCCGACTCGGTCCCGGCCGAGCTGGCCCCGTACACCGTCGAGCGGATCGCGACCGCCGAGCCGGCGCGGGACGCCGAACTCGTCCCGAGTGCGGACCTCGGCCTGACCGCCACCCATGCGACGGACCCGCTGCTCAAGGAACTCGTCGAGGGCAGCAACGCCATCGCCTGGCGCTGGCGGATCGCCTACCCGTACTGCCACAACAACGAGCGTCTGCAGATGTCCGGCTATCTGCGCCTGATGGAGGAGGCCAAGGACCGCTTCGTCGCCCACCGCGGCATCTCCATCAAGACCCTCCTCGACGAGCGCAAGTGGATCCCCGTGGTCCCGCACTCCAAGATCCGCTTCCTGGACGAGGCGCTGATGGAGGAGGAGCTGCACATCGTCTTCACCGTCGAGGACATCTTCAAGGACCTCACCTACACCTCGCGGATGGACTGCTACGTCATCCGCGACGGCAAGCTGATCCCCACCGCCACCGGCACCATCGTGCACGGCTACGCGGTGTTCTCCGACCGCAAGGACTGGGCCCTCGTCCCCTTCGACGAGCACGTCCTCACGGCGCTGCGGGGCGAGTGACCCCGTGCCCGACTTCGTGCTGATCGAGTCGTCCGGACCCGCCTCGGGACCGGCCGGCGCCCGCTTCCTCGGCGACGCGACGACGCTGGCACGCTCCGGCCACCCGGTCCGGCTGGTCCTCGTCCAGGAGGGCGTCACCGCCGCACTGCCCGGAGCACAGCCCGCACTGGACGAACTCCTTTCCTGCGGCGCCGAGTTGTGGGTCGACCGGTATGCGCTGACCCAGCGCGGCCTCGACGCGGACCGACTGCCCGCACAGGCACGGCTGGTCGGGATGGACGAGGTGGCCGGCGAACTGCTCGCCCTCGACACCAGGGTGGTGTGGCACTGATGGCCCGCACCCCGCAGACGGACGTCCTGCTCGTCGTGATGGGCCCACCGCACACCGGCGAGCTCACCACCTCGGTCTTCCGGCTGCTCCAGGCCCTGCTGGAACGCGGCGCGAGCGTCCAGGTCTGGGCCTGCGGCTACAGCACCATGCTCAGCCAGGAGGCACTCGGCGAGGCCAAGCCGGCCAATCTGCTCGACCGTTACGCCGAGTACCCGACCACCGTCGTACTGATCCGGGAACTCCTGGAGACCTTCCCCGGGCGGCTGCACTGGTTCGGCTGCCGGGCCTGCAGCGAGCACCGGGGCGCCACCGGGCACATCCCCGAGGTGCGCATGCGGGCGCCGCACACCTTCGGCGGCCATGTCCACGCCGCCACCAGGACGCTGTTCATGGGGGTGGCCTGATGGCCTCACTGGCGATCGTGGAGCGCGCCTACCGGGGAGCGGTCGAGGTCGCGTACTTCGACGCGCTCTTCCTCGGCATCGAAATCCACCGGCAGCTGGGGCTGGACGTGCTGCTGCGCGGCGAGGCCGTGACCTACGCGGTCGACGCCCCGGCGGCCCCCGAGCCGCTCCAGGTGGGCAAGCGACTGATCGACACCCTCGACGCACCGCGCGCCGATCTGCTGCGGCTGCGCGATCTGGGCGTCGGAATCCGGGTGGAGCGCGAGGACCTCGCCGCCCTGGGGCTGGGGGAGGACCGGCTGATCAGCGGGGCGGAGTGCGTGGCGGCGGGTGAGTTCGCGGCCCGCTGGGCCGAGTACGACCGGATCTTCTTCCTGTAGCCGCGCCACCCCACAGAGCCATGGAAAGCCTCGTAGAAAGGGAGAACAGACGGTGACCGAAGTCGTCATCACCGGCCTGGGCGCCCTGTGTCACCTCGGCGCGGGGGTGGACAGCTTCTGGCAAGGGCTGCTCCATCCCACCGCGCCGGTCGCGGCGCAGGCCCCGGACCCCCTGGCCCACGTCCCCATCAGGGACTTCCACTTCCTGCCCGAGGGCGCCCTGCGCGCCGAGCCGGCCACCGTCGACGGTTTCGCGATCGGCGACGCCACCCGGGCCGCGCTGAGCGTCGCCCGCGAGGCGGTGGCCGACGCGGGGCTCGGCGTGCTCGCCGACGGCCGTACCTCCGTCGTGATGGGGACCTCCATCGCCGACGCGTACGTCATCGAGCAGTGGCGGGCGAACAAGAGCTTCCCGGCGGACGACTCCTGGACGCCGGTGTTCTCGACCGCGTCGGTCGTCGCCCGGCACCTCGGCGCGACGGGCGCCGCGAGCACCGTCAGCAACGCCTGTTCCGGCAGCGGTTATTCGATGGCCATCGCCGCCGACATGATCCGTGCGGACGAGGCCGACGCCGTCGTCGTCGGCGGCTTCGAGACCTACTCCAGGGTCGCGCACGCCGCCTTCAACCAGGTCGGCGCACTCGACCCGGAAAGCTGCCGGCCCTTCGACGCGACCCGGGGCGGCACCGTGCTCGGCGAGGGCGCCGGAGCCGTCGTACTCGAACGCGCCGAGACCGCGCGGGCCCGCGGCGCCCGGGTGTACGCCACGCTCACCGGCACGGGCTGGAGCTGCGAGGCCTACCACGCGACCGGCCTCGACCCGGACGGCACCCAGATCGTGCGGGCGATGCGGGACGCGCTGGCCGAGGCGGACGCCACCCCCGACGACATCGACTTCGTCGTCCCGCACGCCACCGGCACCAGGCTCAACGACCTGGTCGAGACCCAGGCGATGTACGAGATCTTCGGCGAGCGCACCCGTGAATTGCCGCTCTACAGCCTGAAGGCGCTGATCGGGCACACCGGCGGCGCCTCCGGCGGCCTCGGCAGTGTCGCCGCCGCGCTCTTCCTGCACCACGGCTTCCTCGCCCCGAACCTGCCGGTGGCCACGCCCGACCCCGAGTGCCCGGTGCATGTCCCCGTGGCCACCGGCACCCCGGCCGGCCGGACCGCGATGGTCAACTCCTATGCCTTCGGCGGCAACAACATGTCCCTACTGCTGCGGGGTGAACCGCGATGACCGCTGATCTGGTGGTGACCGGCATCGGCGTGGTCACCGAGGCCGTGCTGGACCCCGAGGGGCAGCGCACCCGGGGCTGGTTCGACCACCGGGCCGAACTCGGCCGCGGCTACAAGTACTTGCCCAGGGCGAGCCAGTACCTGCTCGCCGCCACCGCGCGCGCACTCACCGACACCGGCGCGCAACTGGACGACGTGCCCGAGGACCGGCGCGCGATCACCGTCGGCACCAACAACGGCATGTCCGAGCTGCAGGGCGAGTTCGACCGCACGGTGATCGAGGGCGACTCCACGCTGCTCAGCCCGGCCACGGTCCCGTACTTCTCGGTCAATCTGGTCGGCTCCCGGGTCGCCATGGAGCACGGCCTCAAGGGGTTCAGCCTCGGCGTGCACAGCCCCCGGGTGGCGGGCCTCGAAGCGGTGCAGCACGGCGTACGGGCCCTGCGCGCCGGCCGCGCCCGCTGGCTGCTCACCGGGGCCGCCGAGTCCCCGCTCGACCGGTCCGAGCCCGGCGCGTCCGGCAGCGAGGACGGGGCCGTGGCCCTGGTCGTCGAGCGGGCCGAGGAGGTCGAGGCGCGCGGCGGACGGTCCCACGGCCGGGTGCAGGTGCGCAGCTTCCTGCTGCCGCCGCCGGTGGCCGAGTCGACGCGGGGCCAAGAGCAGGCCGAGCGGTCGCTCGCCGCCGCCTTTGCGGCCCTCGGACTGGCCGGCCGACGCCCGCAGGTGTGGCTGATCGGCGGGGACGACGCCGTCACCCGCACGGTGGAGGCCGCGCTGGGCGAGGGGGCCGTCAGGGCCACCGCGGGCGCCGGCTGCCTGGGGCCCGCCGTACAGGTCGCGGCCCTGCTGCGGGACGCCTTCGTCGAACAGCTCGTCATCGGGGTCGCCGCGCAGGGCAACGTCTCGGTCGCCCATGTGGTGCCCAGCCACCGATGACCGCCGACCAACCGTCGTACGAAAGGAGTTGAGCCCGTCATGTCCGTGGCATTCGCCACCCCCCTGAAGCACACCGTCGACACGCTCGAACGCCGTCCCTCCGGAGCCCTCACCCGGCTGACCGTCGGTGCGGACGAGCCGGTCTTCCGCGGCCACTACCCCGGCTTCCCGATCTTCCCGGGGGTCTGCCTGGTGGAGACCGTCCATCACGCGGCTCTCGCCAACCCGCCCGCCGAGGCAGCCGGTCTGGAGCTGGTCGCCGTGGAGTCGGTGCGCTTCCTGAGCCCCGTCTTCCCCGACGACGACGTGACCGTCGAGCTGGAGTGGAAGCTCAAGGCCGGAGCGTGGAAGGCGCACGCCGTCCTGTCCACCTCTCGGGGCAGGACCGCGCAGGTCCGCCTCGGCTACGCACCGCGGGAGGCGTCGTGATCGGCATCGACCGGCTCAAGGGCACCCTGCCGCACCGCTATCCGATCCTGCTCGTCGACCGGGTCACCGCCGTCGAGCCGGGCGTGAGCCTCACCGCCGTCAAGGCGATCACCGTCAACGAGCCCTGCTACGCGCGGATCCCCGAGGGCGCCGCCGAGGCCGACCACGCCTATCCGGTCGCCCTGCTGGTGGAGTCCTGGTGCCAGGCCGCCGGGGTGCTCGCGCTCTGGGAGCAGGTCGCCCCCGAGGAACTCGCCGACCTGGTCATGCTGTTCGGCTCGATCAGCGGCATCCAGGTCCATGGCCGGGCCCTCCCCGGAAGCCTGGTCGAGCACCGGGTCCGCCATGTCCGCAGCGTCGGCACGACGCTGATCTTCGAGGGCGAGAGCCTGCTCGACGGGGAGCCGCTGCTGACCGTCGGCTCGATCGTCATCACCATGCGCCCGGGCGGCGAACTCGCCGCGGACGGGCGAAACACCACCGAAGGAGAGCTGACCCGTGCCTGAACAGACCCCCAAGGTGGCCCTGGTCACCGGAGGCTCCCGGGGCATCGGCCGCGCCTGTGTGCTGCGGCTCGCCCAGGACGGTTACGACGTCGCCTTCTGCTACACCTCCCGGTCGGCGGCGGCCGACGAGGTGTGCAAGGAGGCATCCCGGTACGGCACCCGGATCCTCGCCGTACAGACCGATGTGGCCTCGGCCGACGCCGTACGCGACCTGGTCAAGCAGGTCGGCGAACAGCTGGCCCCCATCGACGCGCTGGTCACTTCGGCCGGAATCGTCCGCGACAACCCGCTGCTCCTGATGACCGACGAGCAGTGGAACGAGGTCGTCGACGTCAACCTCACCGGCACCTACAACGTGTGCCGTGCCGCCGCCTTCGACATGCTCAAGCGCCGCTCCGGATCCATCGTCACCCTCTCCTCGGTGGCCGGCGTCTACGGCATCGCCTCGCAGACCAACTACGCCGCCACCAAGGCCGGCATCATCGGCTTCACCAAGTCGCTGGCCAAGGAGGTCGGGCGGTACGGGATCCGGGTCAATGCCGTCGCGCCCGGCTTCATCGAGACGGACATGGTGTCGGGGCTCGACGCGGAGTACTCGAAGAAGATGGTCTCGGGTGTGCCGCTCGGCCGGATGGGCACGGCCGACGAGGTCGCCGACCTGGTCTCGTACCTGTCGTCCGACCGGGCCGGGTACATCACCGGGTCCGTGGTGCAGATCGACGGCGGGATCGTGCTGTGACGACGGTGGTCCGCACCGTGGTTCCGGCGGTCCTGGTCGTCGCCCTGGTGGTGATCGGGGGCCTCCATCTCATCTGGGCGTTCTCACCCTGGCCACTGGCCGACAAGGTGACCTTCACCAGGACCGTCCTCGGCAGCGACAGCGGAAACATGCCCCCGCCGGCGCTGTCCGCGCTGGTCGGCCTCGCCCTCGTCGCGGGTGCCGTGCTCACGTTGATGGTCAACGAGACCATTCCCGGGCTCGGCCCCGACTGGCTGCGCACGCTCGGCAGTTACGCCCTGCCCCTGGTCCTGCTGGGCCGGGGCGTCGGCGGCTTCCTGCTCAACTCCGGCGCCACCAGTGAGTTCCAGCGCTGGAACAGCGCGCTGTACTCACCGTTGTGCGTGGTCCTCGGTCTGCTCGGCGGGGTGGTCGCGGTTGCCGCGAGCAAGCGCTGAACAGTACCTCGCGGCCGGGGGGGTCCAGGTGTGGTGGTGGCGTACGACCTCCTCGGACCCGGCCGGCGACACGGCCGTACTCAGTTCCGCCGAGCGGGAGCGGGCCGCCAGGATCAAGGATCCCGAGCGGGCCGCCGCGTTCGTCACCGGTCGTACGGTCGTGCGCGGCCTGCTGGGCGAAGTGCTCGGTGTGCAGCCGCAGTCGGTGCCGCTCGGCCGCGCGCCGTGCCCCGACTGCGGCGACCGGGAGCACGGCCCGCCCGCCCTGCTGAGCCCCGGCACACCGCCGCGGATCAGCCTGTCCCACACCGCGGGGCACGGCCTTCTCGCCGTGGCCCGCTTTCCGGTCGGCGTAGACCTGGAACAGCAGCGCCCCCTGGACCTGGCCACCGTCGGCGGCAAGGCGCTGACCGCACGGGAACGCGCGGTGCTCGCGGCCGCCCCTCCGGCCGACCACAGCGCATTGTTCTTTCGCTGCTGGACGCGAAAGGAGGCCGTTCTCAAGGCCGTCGGGACAGGAATCGTCGAACCGCTGGACGAACTGGACGTCCGCCCGGAACAACCCGGGCACGCGCTCGTGACGGCGGGGCTGCCGGGACGGGAACGCGCCTGGCTGATACGAGACCTTGCGCTTCCGGCGCCCCTCGTGGCCGCGGTGGCCGTACCCCGTGAACACGGCGGCAACCGCTTCCAGGGGGCTGGTCAGGCCAGATAGTAAATCTGAGGAACCCTCACGTTTCTATCGGCAGTTTGTTCAATCCTCACTAAAAATGGTACGCGTTGACTGTCAACTTTGCGCCAATGTAGTGTTGGCCTCGACTGCAGTTATGCTTTCCGTACCACGGGGGTGGACGCAAAGTGTCTAATCGTGCGGATTTCTCAACGCAATCCAGTCGCGAAGCGGAAAGCGCGCTTCTGGAGATTCGTTCGCTCATCGATTCGGTTTTCCCGAACAATCAAGCCGCCTCGGCGGAAAACGTCTCACTTCTCACCACCACCGAAGATGCCCACACGGCACTTCAGGCACTCGCCGACCAACTCGGCCTGGCCGAGCGCCGCGTCGACGTCGTGCTGCCCTCGGACCGCACCGGTGCCGGGCTGCCGACCTTCGTGCTCTCCCGCGCGCCCAAGAGCGTGCCCGGTGTGCGTATCCGCATGCTCGGATCCCAGTCCACCGCCGAGCAGTTCGCGCTGCTCGACCTCAAGCGGCCGCGGCACGACCTGGAGATCCGCATCACCGACGCACCGCTGCACGGGGCCGTCATCATCGACGGCCGCACCGTGCTCACCCGCCACGTCAAGGGGGGCACCTCGCACGCCGCGCGGGTGCGTGCGCCGGCCGTCGTCCAGGCCTTCAACGCGCTGTTCGCCGGTGCTTGGAAACGTGCGGTTCCGTTGTCCCTGGACCGAATTCGGCACGAGTTCCCGCAAGAAGTGCTCATCTGCCTGTGCGAGGGGTACATCGACGAAGTCGCCGCTCGTGAACTGTCGATGTCGGTTCGTACCTACCGCCGGCATGTCGCGGAGATCATGCGACTCCTCGGCGCCAACTCACGATTCCAGGCGGGAGTGTTCGCCGCCGAAGCGGGACTGCTGCGCGGCGAGCGGGATCAGGAGCGACAGGCCGGCTGACATTCCGGCCGGCTCTCACGCAACATCCTGACAATCAAATCGGCGCCGCGCGCCGGAATTCACTCCTCCCGCACTCCTCCTGTCAGTTTCCGGCCATTGCCCGGCCCCGGTCCCTTCTCGCTGCCTAGCGTCCCAGGCATGAACCGATTCCCGTGAAAGGGGTGCGCCGTGATGGGAAAGACCGCATTCGTCTTCCCCGGCCAGGGGTCGCAGCGGGTGGGCATGGGACTCCATCTGCTGGAGCAGCGGCCGGATCTGAAGGACAGGTACTACCGGACAGCGGACGAGATCCTCGGGCTGCCGCTGTCCCGGCTGTGCTGGGAAGGCCCACAGGAGGCACTGCGCGACACGTCCGTCACCCAGCCCGCCGTCTTCCTGACCAGCATCGCCACCCTGGACGTCCTGCGTGGTCAGGGCCTTGAGCCCGACCTCGTCGCCGGACACAGCCTCGGCGAGTACACGGCCCTGGTCGGCGCGGGCGTCCTCGACTGGCGCGACGCCCTGCGTCTGGTGCGCCGCAGGGGTGAGCTCATGGCCGGGGTCAACGTCCAGGTCCCGGGCCGGATGGCGGCGGTCCTCGGCCTGGACCTGGCCACCGTGGAGGACCTGTGCGCCCGCGCCGCCGCCGAAACCGGCCAGGTCGTCGAGGTCGCCAACGACAACGAGCCGGGACAGGTCGTCGTGTCGGGCCAGGAGAGCGCGGTGGAGCGGCTGTGCGCGGACGCCCGCGACGCGGGCGCGGTCAGGGCGGTCGTCCTGGAGGTGGGCGCACCCTTCCACTCCAGCCTGATGGCCGGAATCGAGGAGGAGTTCGCCGCCGAGCTCGCCGCGGTCGAACTGCGCGCCCCGCGGGTGCCGGTGGTCTCGGGAGTCACCGCGGACCTGCTCCGCTCGGTCGACGACATACGCGACTGCCTGCGCCGCCAGCTCACGGGCCGGGTCCGCTGGACCGGCGCGGTGCACACACTGACCGCGGCCGGCGCCGGCCGGTTTGTCGAGGTGGGCCCGGGCAACGTGCTGTCCGGACTGTGCCGGCGGATCGCGCCCGATCTACCGGTCCACACGACACACGACGCCCGCAGGCTCGCGAAGACCGTCGCACTCGCCGACGAGCAGCTCGTCCACTCCGGCGCCGCGGTATGAACGGGGACACGGAGTTGCACATCGTGCGCCGGACCGAAGACGACGCCGTACCCGCCGCCCCGGTGCGCGACCTCGGCACCTGGCTGGACGAGCTGACCGAACTCAAGGCCCTGGTCCGGCAGGGCCCCGACCCGGCCGCCACCGAACGCCAGCACGGCAAGGGCAAGCTGACCGCCCACGAGCGGATCGAACTCCTCCTCGACGAGGGCTCGTTCACCGAGATCGAGGCACTGCGCCGACACCGCGCGACCGGCTTCGGCATGGAGGCGAAGAAGCCCTACTCCGACGGTGTCATCACCGGCTGGGGCACGGTCCACGGCCGCACGGTCTTCGTCTACGCCCACGACTTCCGCATCTTCGGCGGCGCCCTGGGCGAGGCCCACGCCCAGAAGATCCACAAACTGATGGACATGGCCGAGTCCGCGGGCGCCCCGCTGATCTCGCTGAACGACGGCGCGGGCGCCCGCATCCAGGAAGGGGTCACCGCACTCGCCGGCTACGGCGGCATCTTCCGCCGCAACACCCGCTGCTCCGGGGTGATCCCGCAGATCAGCGTGATGCTCGGGCCCTGCGCCGGCGGCGCCGCCTACTCCCCGGCGCTGACCGACTTCGTCTTCATGGTGCGCGGCACCTCGCAGATGTTCATCACCGGCCCCGACGTCGTACAGGCGGTCACCGGAGAGCGGGTGAGCCAGAACGAACTCGGCGGCGCCGACGTCCACGCGGCCACCTCGGGCGTCGCCGCCTTCGCCTACGACGACGAGGAGCAGTGCCTCGAAGAGGTCCGCTACCTCCTGTCCCTGCTGCCCTCCAACAACCGTGAACTCCCGCCCAGGACACCGGCGTCGGACTCACCGATCCGCAGCACCGAGGCGCTCATCGGCCTCGTGCCCGCCGACCCCAGCCGCTCCTACGACATGCGCAAGGTGATCGAGGAGATCGTCGACGACGGCGAGCACTTCGAGGTCAGCGAGCGCTGGGCGGCCAACGTCATCTGCACACTGGCCCGCCTCGACGGCCATGTCACCGGCATCGTCGCCAACCAGCCCGGCAGCATGGCCGGCGTCCTCGACATCGAGGCCTCCGAGAAGGCCGCACGCTTCGTTCAGTTCTGCGACGCGTTCAACATCCCCCTGGTCACGCTGGTCGACGTGCCCGGATTCCTGCCCGGCGTCGGCCAGGAGCACGACGGCATCATCCGCCGCGGCGCCAAACTCCTCTACGCCTACTGCAACGCCACCGTCCCCCGTATCTCCCTGGTGCTGCGGAAGGCCTACGGCGGCGCGTACATCGTCATGGACTCCCGCTCCATCGGCACCGACCTGTCCCTGGCCTGGCCGTCGAACGAGATCGCAGTGATGGGCGCCGAGGGCGCCGCCAACGTCATCTTCCGCAAGGAGATCGCGGCCGCCGACGACATGGAGGCGGTGCGCACCCAGAAGATCAAGGAATACCAGAGCGAACTGATGGGCCCCTACTACGCAGCCGAACGCGGCCTCGTGGACGACGTGATCGACCCGGCGGAGACCCGCTCGATCCTGATCCGCGCACTGGACATGCTCCGCACCAAACACGCCGACCTGCCGTCGCGCAAGCACGGCAACCCACCGGTGTGATGACCATGACGACAACACGCGACACGACAACACCCGCGCTGCATCTGACGGTTGTCCGAGGAGAACCGGACCCGGAGGATCTCGCGGCACTGATCGCCGTACTCATCGGCGGCGAGCACAGCACGCCGGAACCGCTGGATCCCGCTCCGCTCCGGGCGGGCTGGGACCGTACGCACCAAGAGGGCTGCCTCCCGGCCGGATCCTGGAGGGCCCGTCGATGATCTCCAAGGTGCTCATCGCCAACCGTGGCGAAATCGCTGTCCGCGTGGCCCGGGCCTGCCGGGACGCCGGGATCGCGAGCGTGGCCGTCTACGCCGACCCGGACCGGGACGCTCTGCATGTCCGCGCCGCGGATGAGGCGTTCGCCCTGGGCGGTGACACTCCGGCCACCAGCTACCTGGACATCGAGAAGGTCCTGTACGCCGCCCGTGAGTCCGGCGCGGACGCCATCCATCCCGGATACGGCTTCCTCTCCGAGAACGCCGAGTTCGCGCAGGCGGTCCTGGACGCGGGT